>JAFSXE010000096.1 GCA_017444195.1 Oscillospiraceae bacterium | reverse complement strand
CGCCATTCGTTTCGATCGTGCCGCTGCCCAGCGTGCTCTGTGCCGCCGCCATATTGAACGTATGACCGTTCAGATCAAGAATCTTGCCTGCCGGGATCTTCACAACCGCATGACCGAGTCCGTTGTTGTTCACAAACGCGGCTGCAGCATACAGATTCGGCAGGATGGTCGCCTTGCTCGCCGCCGTTGCTGCCGAGCCGTAGGCGAGGTTCGCCGTCAGACGGATACCGTCAAATTCGGTTTCCGCGGCAAGCAGTTCTTCGTTTGCCGCCCAGATATTCGACACGTCCGCCGCCGTCGGCGTTTCCGTCAGCGTCGCAGAGGCAGAGGCATTCGCCCACAGTTTGCCTTCGTTCTTCGTAATCGTACCGTTGTTCACAAGACCCGTAACGTACAGGTTCTTACCGTTCAGATCGATCGTTACGCCGGTCGGGATCGTCAAAACGTCATCGTAGTCGATGTCCGCCAGCAGCGTGATCGCAGTCAAACCGGCGTCCAACGCGAGGTCGAGTTCCGCCTTCGTGCCGACATTCGGCGACGCTACGACGGGTTTATTGCTCACCGTGCCGGTGGTGATGATGCTGCCGCCGGTGACGGTATGGTTATCGTAGTCCACGTCCTTTGCGCCGACGTCGATATCCTCCGACAGCGTAATGTTGTTCACGAGTTTGAAGCCGACAACCGTGATATTTGCATTGCTCGTGCCTTCGCGCGTGAAGTCTGCTTCACTCGCAACCTCGAACACGACGTCGGTGAGTTTGCAGCCATTCGTCGCCACCGCAACACCGGCCGGGACCGGATAGGCAGGATCATCGTTGCCAAGCGTGCTGATGCTCTTGGTCGAGTTGTTATGGCGGATCTCCGAGACAATACCCGGGTGGGCATTGGCGGTCTGCACCGCAAATTTCCAGCCGCCCTGGTTATGGATTCTCAGTTTGATCTGTCCGCCGTTGGCAGCGATGGTGCCCGTGCCCATCGTGGCAGTGCCGAACGAGGTATTCGCCGCGAGCGCAACCAGCGTCTTGCCGTTCAGATCCAGCGTCTTGCCTTCCGGAATGCGCGGCATTGCGCGGTACAGGCCGCTGGCAAAGGCGCCTTCTGCCGCCATGCGCGGCAGAATCGACGCTTTGTTTGCTTCCGCGCTGGAAGTAACAGCATTGCTGTAAGCGGTAATACTCGCCGTCAAGCGAATGCCGTCAAACTCCGTGCCGGTACGCAGCAGTTCTTCGTTTGCCGCCCAGATGTTCGAAACGTCCGCTGCAGAGGGCGTTGCCGCCAGCGTGCTATCCGTAGACACGTTCGCCCACAGTTTGCCGCCGTTCTTCGTCAGCGTGCCGTTGTTCACAAGACCCGTAACGTACAGGTTGCTGCCGGCAAGGTCGATCGTCGTGCCGGTCGGGATCGTCAAAACGTCGTCATAGTCGATATCCGTCGTCAGCGCGATCGCCGTCAAACCGGCGTCGAGCGCAGCGTCAAGTTCAACTTTCGATCCGACGTTCGGCGAAGCCGGCGCCTGAACAGACGTGCTGACCTTGTTGCGCTCCGTACCGTTGTTCGTATAGGAATCGGTAATCAGCGTATTGCCGTTAAAATCAATCGTCTTGCCTGCCGGAATCTCAACGGCGTCATTCGCGGTGATACTGTCGCCCAGCACAACGCCGTCAAGCGCCGCATCTTCCAGTGCATCGGTGAGATCTGCCGCCGTCGTCACATACTTGAAAATCGCCGGGCCGGAAATCTGCGCCGCATTCGTGACCGTGCCGGCGACCCAGATCTCGCCGTCGCCGTCGATCGACGCGTGATAGTTGTCATTGGTTGCATGATGGGAAACCGTCAGATCGTTCGCCTTCAGCACAAGACCGGAGGCAACCGTCAACTTCGTGCGGATGGGGACCGTTAAGTCTTCGGAAACGCTGCCGTCATCGACTTTCATAACCAACCGGCGCGCATTCTGCAAGTCCGTCGTACCGGTGGTTACTTTGCCGTTCGCAACCAACTCGAGATAATTGGCAAGCGCACCCTCGTCCTTCAAATTGAAGATAATGGTGCCGCTGCCGCCGTATATTACGCTATCCGTATCGGAATCCGACCAGAACGGAAGCGTGACCGTATATCCGGCGTTGGGGGAAACGCTATAAAGAAGTGCCGGATACTTGCTGGCAAACGTGTATTCGCCGCTACCCACCGGATCTTCATGCATATAGTTTTCAATCAGCGCGTCCGCAACATCGCCGTTCCACGCAACGTCATACGATGCGGACAGCTTAGACCAGCCCGCAATCGTATCGCGGTCGCGCGCTGTATCGTCCACGTTGGTATTACCGGAGAAGGTAATCTTGTAGGTGTCCGATGACGTATAGTTGAGTGTGTTCTCATGCGCGACCATGATACGACGCAAAAACATCGCCGCCGTAGAGGATCCGTTCATGGTCTGGTTCGCTGCGCTTGCAGGGGTGAACAGACCCATCGGCGCAGCCGACAGGACGAGTGCCACCGCAAGCAGAAGGGATAGGATTCGCTTCGTGGTTTTCATGGGTTTTGCCTCCTTCGAATTTTGGAAAATCTCTTTCAAAATTTTATTTGTCAACATCGTCCAAAGATTTCGCCGGGGAAACAGGGATGTATATGTCAATTCTCCCTCAAATTCAACATTTTCCCGAAAACTTCACGCAAACATTGCACCAGAGGGATGGAAAGTATCGGCTTTTTGCACAAAAGCCGGCTTCTGTTTTTATGAAAATTGACGAAAAAATGGCAAAAATGCAATGAAATACCGATACAAGTTTAAGTATAGCACGGAAAAAGTTGGATTGCAAGCACTTTTTGTTTTTGAAATCGTGCTGCCAACGGCAGTAAGAAAAAATGCCTCCCTTGTGTAAAGGGAGGTGGCGCGAAGGTGCCCGTCACAGTCACAGAAAGCGGAACGCATAAATGCGTTCCCTACGGCAAAAACGCGGCGGGACGATGTGGGCATCGTCCCCTACGGTGATGATTTCGGTGCGCCCGTAGGGGCGACCATTGGTCGCCCGTTGCCTTCCCCCTCCTCGGGGGGAAGGTGGTTTTGCCGAAGGTAAAATCGGATGAGGGGCGCGGCGCAAGCCGCAGTGTCGCCGATGTGATTATGGTGTGCGCGTTGCGCATAGATGCCCCTCATCAGTCTCGCTTGCGCTCGACAGCTTCCCCCCGTAGGGGGAAGCCAAAAAAAGCAACCGCGGGTGCGGTTGCTTTTTTACTGCTCTATTATGCCGCAGGCGTTTCCGTTGCTGCAGGCGTGGTTTCCGTCTGCGCGGGCGTCTCCGTTGCGGGAATCTCCGGCGTGGTCTGCGGCGCGGTCTGCGGCGGCGTTTCCGGCACGACGATCAGCGGATCGGTCGGATCGGGCGTCGGCACGGGATCGGGCACCGGCGTGGGGTTGGTCGGAACGGTGGGGTCCGTCGGCACCGTCGGGTCGGTCGGCGCGTTCGGATCGGGCGGCGCGTTCGGATCGGGCGGCTGCGGGCCGCCGTGAGTAATGATCTTATCACGCCGCTTATAGTTGCTCGTCGCTTCGTACTCGACCGAGATTTCCTTGTCGTTCTGATCGAGATAATGCTTATACGTCCGCACAAGGTAGCCGGTATAGCCGGTGACGCGGACTTCCTCGAAGCCGGCTTCCTTCTCCTCGTCCCACTCCTCGACGATCTCGAACGGATCGCTCTTGAGGATTTCGTAAGTCATCTTAACTTTCTTCCAGTCGTTCGGCTTCGTGCCGTTCAGACGAATGTGGACGTAACCGCCCTCGACCCACGCCATGATCGCCAGCGGCGACGGCGAGGCGTTCTGGAACTTGAAATCCAAGCTGCCCCAATAGACCGTTGCGTCCATGCCCATCGGCACGTAATCGACGACGTACATATGCTCGGTGCGCTCGACGATTTTCATGTTTGCCTTCAGCGCGGCGTAATAGATCGCGCTCGCCACCTGGCAGACGCCGCCGCCGGTGCCTTCTTCGCTTGTGCCGCCCTCGCCGAAGACGATTGCATCTTTGTAGCCCTTGGCTTTGGTGCGCTCGCCGACGACCTTGTTGAACGAGAACGTATCGCCGGGATTGAGGATCGTGCCGTTGATCGCCAAGCATGCCAGCCGCAGGTTTTCCGTACGCGGCGGATTATAGGTATGCGGCGCGTCGACGGCGGCAAACTCGTCGGAGAAATACTGCTTCGTCACGTCCGCCGTGGTGATCTCGGGGATCATCTTCTCAAACGGCACGGTAAACGTGTCGCCCTCCTTCGCCTCGTTCACGCGCTGCTGCACTTCGGCAAGGTCGAAGCCGTAGCCCTCGACCTCCGGCACGATGCGCTTTTCTTCGGCGTCGTAGTGCGCGTTTTCCATCGCAACGCAGTAGGTGCGATAGAAATCCGTCAGCGCCAGCGGCTCCGGCAGCGTTGCTTCATAGCGGACGGGGATATCCGAAAAGTCGGCGCGGTTATACGCATCGACGATCGCTTCATACAGCACTTCGAACGGGATTTCGCGCCCTTCTTTGCCGATGGTGACTTCCATGCGGTCGGGATCGGACTTGAACTCGGCGCGCGACTGCTCCACCGGCTGCGACGCTTCGCGGACGATGGTATTCACTTCCTCGCGGACGTAGGCGTCGTTAAAGTGCAGCGACTGCCGGATATCGACGGCGCGCGGCGAGGTCAGACATTCAAAATAGGTCACAAGCGCGTTGATCGGTCCGCGGTCGCGGCCGAACTTGCGCGCAAGTTTCGCCGCCTCTTTGGCGTCGAGCGAAACGTCGGTTTTCTGCGGATCCAGCGTAACGATCTCGTCGCCGATCAAAATCCGCATCGGCTGGCTGTACGCCGCGCCGACCTCGGCTTCCAAAATCTCCGCCGCCTGCTTTTCGGTCTTGCCGCCGAGCTGCACGCCGGCTGCGGACACGTTCGGGAAGACCTTGCCGCCGAGCTGCAGCGCAAAGCCCGCCGCCAAGCCGAGCACGACCACGGCTGCGACGCTGAGCAAAAAGACTTTGACCAAATTATTCGGTTTTGCGCGTTTTGCGCGCCGTCCGGTACTCATATTGACTCACTCCGTATATCTGCGGCAAACGCCGCGTGTCATTCAGTCGTATCATTATAGCAGAGTCTTTCGGAAATGCAACGACAAAAGGTTACAAATCACGCGCATACAGGCGCACGACGAGTTGGGCAAGTTTCAGCGGATCTTCGCCCTTGGCAAGCCGTGCGGTCAGCATCGGCGTGCGTCCGGCGGAGAAGAGCAGTTTGCCGCGCATCTTCGGATCTGCGCACGCGGCGGACACCGCCTCGAAATCCGTATTCCACAGCGTGAGCAGCACCGCGCCGTCCTTCTGCCGGATATCGCTGATGCCGGCACGCGCCGCTTCGGCGCGCAGAAGCGCGATGCCGATCAGATTCATCACGCCCTTGGGCGGATCGCCGTAGCGGTCGACGATCTCGTCGAGCAGGTCGTCCGCATCCGCCTGCGTGCGGATGCACGCCATACGGCGATAGAGATCCATGCGCTGCTCCGCCGACGGCACGTAGTCCTGCCGAATGTTGGCTTCCACGGTCAGATCGCAAGTGCAGTCCGGCTCCTTCGGGCGCTCCTCGCCCTTGGCTTCCAGCACCGCGTCCTCCAGCAGTTTCAAATACAGATCATAGCCGACCGAGAGAATATGCCCCGACTGCTCCGCGCCCAAAAGGTCGCCTGCGCCGCGAATCTCCAAATCGCGCATGGCGATTTTGAAGCCGGAGCCGAACGCCGCGAACTCGCGGATGGCGGCAAGCCGCTTTTCCGCAACTTCCGTGAGCATTTTGCCCCTGCGGAACGACAAATATGCAAAGGCGTGGCGGTTGGCGCGTCCGACGCGTCCGCGAATTTGATGCAGCTGCGCAAGTCCGAGCCGATCCGCGTCCTCGATGATCAGGGTGTTGACGTTGGCGATGTCCACGCCCGTTTCGATGATCGTCGTGCAGACGAGTACCTGCACCTCGCCCTGCGTCATGCGCTGCATGACGTCGGAGAGCGCTTCTTCGTGCATCTTGCCGTGCGCGACGGCGACTTCGACCGTGCCGCCGAGCTGCCGCTTGATTTTCGCGGCGACCTGTTCGATATCCTCGGTGCGGTTGTGCAGGTAGTAGACCTGTCCGCCGCGGTCCAGTTCGCGCTGCATGGCGTCGAGCAGCACCGCGTCGTTATGCTCCATGACGAACGTCTGCACGGGATAGCGGTCATGCGGCGGCTCCTCGATCATCGACATATCGCGCAGACCGGAAAGCGCCATATTCAGCGTGCGCGGAATGGGCGTTGCCGAAAGCGTCAGCACGTCCACGCCGACGGACATTTCCTTGAGCCGTTCCTTGTGCGTCACGCCGAAACGCTGTTCCTCGTCCACGATGAGCAGTCCGAGGTTTTTGAACTTGATATCCTTCTGCAGCAGTTTGTGCGTGCCGATCACAAGATCGACCGTACCGTTTTGCAGTCCTTCGAGCGTCTTTTTCTGCTGCGCCGCCGAGCGCATCCGGCTGAGCACCTCAATGTTAACCGGATAGCCGCGGAAGCGCGAAAGGCACGTGAGATAATGCTGCTGCGCCAGCACCGTGGTCGGCGCAAGGATCGCCACCTGCTTGGAATCGAGGATCGCTTTCATCGCGGCGCGGAGCGCCACTTCGGTCTTGCCGAAGCCGACGTCGCCGCAGAGCAGACGATCCATCGGCGTGGGCGATTCCATATCGCGCTTGATCTCGTCGATGCAGCGGAGCTGGTCGTCCGTTTCCGCATAGGCAAACGCGTCCTCGAACTCCTGCTGCCACGGCGTATCTGCCGAGAAGGCGTAGCCGGGCAGCCGCTTCCGCTGCGCGTAGAGTTGAATGAGTTTCTGCGCCAGTTCCTTCGCCGCGCCCTTGGCTTTCGCCTTCGTCTTTTGCCACGTATCGCCGCCGAGTTTTGACAGGCGCACCGCACCGTCCTCGCCGCCGCCGACATATTTGGAGATGACGTCGAGCTGCGTCGCCGGAATAAACAGCGTGTCACCGCCCTGATAGGCGATGCGGATATAGTCTTTCACCACGCCGTCCACGCGCATCTGCTCCACGCCGATATACTTGCCGATGCCGTGCTGCTCATGCACGACGTAATCGCCCTCGGCAAGGTCGGTAAAGGAGCGAAGTTTCTGCCCCTTCGGCTGCTTTTTTGCGCGCGGCATGCGCCGCTCCTTGGCGACGAGCTGCCCCTCGGTCAAAACGGCAAGCTGCAGCGTGGGATATTCCATGCCCTCGGTCAGCGCGCCGTCGGTCAGAAAAATCTCGTTTTGCTTCGGCAGACGCTCCAGCGGCATATAGATCGGCACGTCCACGCCGCGTTCGCGCAGGAACGTCTGCATCTGCTCGGCGCGCGGCCGCGACTGGCAGAAAACCAGCGTGGCAAAGCCGTTTTGCCGATAGTGGCGGATATCCTCCGCCGCCGCGTCGAAGTTGCCGCCGTAGGACGGCAGCTGCTTTGCGGTAACGGCGATCAGTTCCTGCGGCGGCAGCGATTCGGGGAACTTCGCCGAAAGAAACGCATCGAAATAGACCGCCGCACGCGGCGCAAGATGCTCCGCCAACTCATCCGGCGAGAGCGTGAAGTCGCACAGATCGCCGCAGAGCAGACCGCTTTGCAGCGCGGCGTCCAGCTCCATCGAAAACTCATCCTGCCGCGCACGCGCACCGCGCGCGGTCGAGCCGTAATCGCAGAAGTAGACGTCACAATCGTCCGGCAGATAGTCCGCCGCGCAGGTGTATTCGGGATAGCACAGCGCCATATAGCGGTCGGCGGCGGCAAACACCGCGCCGTTTGCGATTTTCTCCGCGTCCTGCGCGATCGTTTTCATCAGGTTTTCATTTGGGCGCTTGCGGCGCTTTTGCCGTGCGATCAGGTTTTCCAAATCCGCGCAAAGTCCCTCGCGTCCGTGCGGATGGAAGTCGCAGACCGTTTCGGCGGCAGGCAGGATCGTCACGCTTTCGGCGTTTTCCACGCGCCGCTGCGAAAGCACGTCAAACGTGCCGATGCAGTCCACCGTCCGGTCAAACAGTTCCACGCGGACAGGGTTATCCTCGCCGACAGGGAAAACGTCAAAGATGCCGCCGCGCTGCGCGAACTGCCCGGCGCCCTCGACGAGCGGCGTGCGGCTGTAGCCCATGCGGACGAGCCGCTCGGCAGCCGCCTCCAAGTCCACGTCCTCGCCGACGCGGAGCGTCAGCGTATTTTCCAGCAGTACCGCCGGCGGCATCGTGCGCTGGCAGAGCGCGGCAAACGACGTAACGAGCAAACGGCATTCGCCGTTTGCCAGTTTGGACAGCAGATGCAGCCGCCGCTGCTCCCAGCCGCGCGACACCGCCTCGGAATCGTAGAACGTCCAGTCACGCGTGGGCAGCACGTCCGGCGTTTCACCGAAAAACGCCGCAACCTCCGCCGCCACGCGCCGCGCCGCAAGTTCATCCTGGCAGCACAGCACCGCCGGCTTCCGCCGCTCGCCCAAAAGCGCGCACGCCGCATGCGTGCGCGGCAGTCCCGTCAGTCCCGACAGCGCGCACGAACGGCCGCGCTCCAGATGGTTGAGCGCGGCGCGGATCTCCGGCATTTGCCGGATGGCGTCCAGCAGCAGATTCATGGTGTTTCCTCCCAAAACGCGTATACGCGCAAACGCGGAGAAGGGGAAAACTACCCCCTCTCCGTATCTGCGATTTTTTCTATCTTCCGTTAAATGCCGACGCGGCATGCGCCGAGCCGTTTTGCACCGCGTCCGCCGCCGCTTCGGCGGCGTTCGTGAGCGCGGTTTTCAGCGCGGTTTCCTCCTGCGCGGAGAACTTGCCCAGTACCCAGTCGGCAAGGTCATAGTCCGGATGCGGCTTTTGTCCGACGCCGACGCGGACGCGGATAAACGCATCGCTGCCGAGCGCGTGAATGATGGATTTTAAGCCGTTGTGTCCGCCGGCGCTGCCGCCTTCGCGGACGCGGATCTTGCCCACCGGCAGCGCGACCTCGTCCGATACGACGATGATCTTCTCCGGCGGAATCTTATAGAACGACGACGCCGGCTCCACACAGAGCCCCGACGCGTTCATCATCGTCTGCGGCTCGATGAGCAGCACGTTCTTGCCGCCGACCTGCGCCGTGGCGCAAAGTCCGCGAAAGCGCAGCCGCGTCAGCTTGACGTTCGCCGACTGCGCCAGCAGGTCCAGCACGCGAAAGCCGACGTTGTGGCGCGTCTTCTCATAGTCCTTGCCGGGGTTGCCCAGCCCGACGATGAGATATTCCGGTTTTCTTCCGAACAGCATCAGAACAGCACGGACATCGACGACTCGTTATACGTCCGCTGAATGGCTTCGGCAAACATATCCGAGACGTCCAGCACCTTGACTCTGCCGGTATCGGTAAAGTCCTTGGAAACGGGGATCGTGTTGAGCAGCGCCAGTTCCTTGATCGGGCTGTCCACGATGCGCTCCAGCGCCGGGCCGGAGAGCACGCCGTGCGTGGCGCAGGCGTAAACTTCCGTCGCGCCGCCGATCTCGGAGATCGCCTTGGCGGCGTTGCACAGGCTGCCGGCGGTATCGACCATATCGTCGAACAGGATGCACTTTTTGCCCTTGACGTCGCCGATGATGTTCATGACTTCGCACTGGTTGGCTTTCTCGCGGCGCTTGTCCACGATCGCAAGACCCATGCCCATCTTGTTGGCAAACGCACGGGCGCGCGCCACGCTGCCGACGTCCGGCGAAACGACGCACATTTCTTCGGGGTTATCGAATTTGTTCAGATAGTATTTCACGAACACGGGGTTGCCCAGCAGGTTATCCACGGGGATGTCAAAGAAGCCCTGGATCTGCGCGGCGTGGAGGTCCATCGTCAGCACGCGGTCGGTACCGGCGGCGGTGATCATGTTGGCAACGAGTTTGGCGGAAATGGGATCGCGGCCCTTCGCCTTGCGGTCCTGACGCGCATAGCCGAAATACGGCATCACGGCGGTGATACGGCCGGCGGAAGCGCGCTTGCACGCGTCCACCATAATGAGCAGTTCCATCAGGTTGTTGTTGACGGGCTTGCAGGTCGACTGGACGATAAACACGTCGCTGCCGCGCACCGTTTCGTTAATCGTAACGGAAACCTCACCGTCGGCAAACGTCTTTACGCTGCAGTCGCCCATCGGCAGTCCGAGCGTTTTGCAGACGCCCTCGGCAAACTCGGGGTTTGCGTTGGCGGAGAATACTTTGACATCTTTCCCGTGTGCAATCATGATACGTACCTCTCTTTATTATATTGTGATTTACTTTTTCTTTTCCTTGACCTTATGCGTCCGCGCCCAGTCGGGGATGTTCGTCTGGCGCGACCGCGCCACGGCGAGCGCATCGGGCGGCACGTTATCCGTGATCGTAGAACCGGCAGCGGTATACGCGCCGGACGCGACCGTGACCGGCGCGACCAAACTGGTGTTGCAGCCGATGAAGCAGTCGTCACCGATGATCGTGCGGTGCTTTTCGCGGCGGTCGTAGTTGCAGGTGATCGAGCCGCAGCCGAAGTTCGTCCGCTTGCCCACGTCGCTGTCGCCGACGTAGATCAGATGCGGCACCTTTGTGCCCTCGCCGAGCGTGGAGTTTTTCAGTTCCACGAAATCGCCGACCTTGCAGCCGTCCCCGACGACCGTGCCGGGACGGACGTAGGCAAACGGACCGACGTTGACGTTTTCGCCCATGACCGCGCCGGTCAGCTGCGAAGCGTTCACGACCGTGCCGTTGCCGATCTTGCAGGAATCGATCAGCGTATTCGGACCGATCACGCAGTTCTGCCCGATCGTCGTGCCGTTCCGCAGGATCGTGCCGGGCATCAGCACCGTGCCGCTGCCGACGGATACGCCGGGCTCGACGTAGCAGTTGTGATAGTCCCAGATCTCCACGCCGTTTTTCGCCAGACGGGAGAGAATTTCACGGGCAAGGATCGGCTGCCAGTCGGCAAGTTCCGCCGCGGAAGAAACGGCATACCAGCCGTCGCGGTCGGTGCACGCCTTGCCCTGCTCGCGAAGAAGATCGTTGAAGGAAAATTTCTCATCCACCGCATCCATCAGCGCCAGCCGCTTGACTGCATACGCCGGCGAAGGCAGCGGCGCGCGGTCGAAATTCGGCGCGGCGGAAGCCGGCGCAAGCATGGCAGGCGCCGTGAGCAGCAGCACTTCGCGCTCGTCCTCGTCCGCCGAGGATAAAAAGACGTGCAACCGGTCGGCAACCTCACCCTCGGCGGCAATCGTCAGATCCGCGTCCTTGGCGAAGCACGCTTTCACGCGGTCGATCTGCGCCGCGCGGCAGGCAACGAAAAACCGCGCCGTCCCGCGTTCCGCCATGGCGGAAGCAAGGTGGGACAGCAGCGGCGTACCCATAACGTTTTGAAGCATCAGCGGCAGGGCGTCGCCCTCCGCCGTCAGAAAGATCACAACAGAATGCTGCATCGTCTCATTCACACCTTTCTCAGATTGCTCTTGGAATCAGTATAGCACAATTCCCTGCGGTTGTACAGTAGCCGCAGGGAAAAAGCATCAGGATAAATTGTCCAGCCACGCCGCTGCCGCCGCGTCCGACGGCATACGCCAGTCGCTGCGCGGCGAGAGCGTCAGCGTGCCGACGGCAGGTCCATCCGGCACACAGCTGCGTTTGAATTGCTGCGAGAAGAAACGGCGGCAGAACGTTTGCAGCCACGCCGCAACCGTCGCATCGTCATAGACGCCGGCAAAGGCGCAGTTTGCCAAGCGGCGCACTTTTTCGGGCGCGAAGCCGCGCCGCACCAGGTAATACAGGAAGAAGTCGTGCAGCTCGTAGGGTCCGACGATGGCTTCCGTTTTCTGCGCGATCTCGCCGTCCTTCGGCGGCAGCAGTTCGGGGGAAACGGGCGTTGCCACGATATCACGAAGCACCGCCGCAAGCGGCGCTTGTGCGCCGTCGGCGATATGCGAAACGATATGGCGCATCAGCGTCTTGGGCACGGAGGCGTTCACGCCGTACATGCTCATATGGTCGCCGTTGTACGTTGCCCAGCCGAGCGCCAGTTCGCTCAAGTCACCCGTACCGACGACGAAGCCGCCGAGATCGCCGGCAAGATCCATCAGCACCTGCGTGCGTTCGCGCGCCTGTGCGTTTTCATACGTCGTATCCGTATTCGTTTCCGCATGACCGATATCGGCAAAGTGCTGCCGCACCGCCGCGGAAATATCCACGGTTTTGAACGTGCAGCCAAGCTGCTCCGCCAGCCGTTCGGCGTTCGAGCGCGTACGGCTCGTCGTGCCGAAGCACGGCATCGTGACCGCAACCACGTCGGAAGCAGGTCTGCCCAAAAGCGCCATTGCGCGCACCGAAACGAGCAGCGCAAGCGTGGAATCCAAGCCGCCGCTGACGCCGACGATCGCCGTTTTCGCGCGGGTATGCGCAATGCGTTTTTTCAGGCCGAGCGCCTGCAGGCGGAAGATCGTTTCGCAGCGCTCTCGGAGCGCCGCCTTGTCCTGCGGCACGAACGGCAGACGCGCAAAGGTGCGCGTCAGTTCGGTTTCGGAAAGTCCCGCGCCGAACGGCACGGCACGATAGGTTTCGCCGCCGAATACGCCGCTTCTGCGGCGGTCGATTTCGATTTTCTGCGCGTCGATCTCCGTAAGCAGCAGCGGCGAAACGTCTTTTTGCGCCTCGTTGCGCTCGGCAAGCACCGCGCCGGTCTCGCAGATGAGCGCGTGACCGGTAAAGACCGCGTCCTGCGTGCTTTCGCCATCGCCTGCGCCGCAGTAGAGATATGCACAGGTCAGCCGTGCCGACTGCGCCGAAACGAGCAGTTTGCGACGTGCCGCCGCGCCGACGACTTCCGCGTCCGCGCCGAGACAGGCAATCACCGTTACGCCGGCAATCGCCGCATCGGCGGACGGCGCGAACGGCGACGCAAGATCGCCGCCGAACTCACAGCCCACGCGCAGCTCCGCCAGCGCGGTATGGGTAAACAGAAGATCCGTGCCGAACGGCACGGCGCGGTCGCCCAGCCGCACCTCGCCCAAGTCCTCGCCCGAAGCAAAATGCCGCATTTCCTCGGCGGAAAGCATCGTCTTCGGCACGAGGGCGAGCACGCTGCCGCCGTAGATCGCCGCGGCAACGTCATAGATCCGGCCCTGCCACGCAAACGGCAGACCGACAAACAGCAGAAGATCCAACTGCGCCGTTGCGGCGGCGACGGACAACAGCGCGTCCTTCGCCGCGTCCAGCAGACGCTGCTGCAAGAACAGATCCGCGCAGGTCGCGCCGGTCAGTCCCAGTTCGGGAAACACCGCGAGCTTTGCCCCTGCCGCCGCCGCCTGCACGGCGAGTTCCGCCGTCTGCGCGGCGTTGTGCGCTGCGTCCGCAACGACGATCGAAGGCACGCAGCAGGCAACCTTGACAAATCCGTCTTTCATGGGATCTTCCTCCGTTTCACTTGTGATACTGCGATCCGGCTTGGATCGCTTCGGCGCGGTAAAGCTGCTCAAGCGCCATCACCCGCGCCAGGTGATGCGGAAACGTCATCCTGCCCATCGACAGGCGGAAATCCGCCGCTTTCTTCACGCGCTCCGCCATGCCGAACGACGAGCCGATCACAAAGCACGCCGTGCTTTTGCCGCTCGTTTTTACGTCCGCCAGCAGTTTTGCCAGCTCCGGCGAGGACAGTTCCTTGCCCTCCGGCGTCAGCACGCAGACGAACGCGCCGCGCGGCAAATGCTTTTCCAGCTCCTGCGCCTCGCGCTCCAGCCCCTGCGCGATCTCCGCTTCGGAAGGGCGGTCGGGCAGACGCTGCTCCGGCAGTTCCAAAATCGAAAAATCACACGTGGCGCGAAGCCGCTTGGCGTACTCCTGCGCCGCATCCAGATAAAACTTCTCCTTGCACTTGCCCGTGGCGATCAGCTGCAAAGAAAACATCGTTATTCCTCTTCCGTGCGCGTGACGGCAATCGAAAGTTCGTCGAGCTGATGCGCCGTAACCTCGCCGGGCGCGCCCATCATGATATCCTGCGCGTTTTTGTTCATCGGGAAGGGGATGATCTCGCGGATCGAATCTTCGCCGGCAAGCAGCATTACGATGCGGTCCACACCCGGCGCGATGCCGGCATGGGGCGGCGCGCCGTAGCAGAACGCGTTGGACATTGCCGGGAATTTCTTTTTCACGTCCTCCTCGCCCAGGCGGACGAGTTTGAACGCCTCGATCATGATTTCGGGGTCGTGGTTGCGCACCGCGCCGGAGGACAACTCTACGCCGTTGCACACCAGATCGTACTGCTGCGCGGTGATCGAAAGCGGATCGATCTCGCCGCGCGCCGCGGCTTCCAACGTTTCCTTGCCGCCGCCGGGCATCGAGAACGGGTTGTGGCAGAATTCCAGTTCGCCCGACTCGTCGCCGATCTCATACATCGGGAAATCGACGATCCAGCAGAACTCATAGCGCTCTTTATCCATGTGGCCTTCGCACGCCGCACCGAAGATCTTGATCACGACGCCCGTGTTCTTCACCGCAAGGTCGCCTGCCGAAAGCACGACGAGCGTGTTCTTTTCCAGCGGCAGCACGGCGGAAAGCGCGTCCTTATCGCAGAACTTGGCGACGCCGCCGGCAAGCGCGCCGTTTTCGTCCACCTTGAACCAGTAGCTCTTCGCGCCGGACTGCACTTCGCAGTCGGCGGTCAGTTTATCGATCTGCTTGCGCGTCAAGGTGCAGTTCGAGATCGGCACCGCCTTGACGGTCTTGCCGGCAAACGGCTCAAATTCGCTCTTTGCAAACAGCGCGGAAACGTCCGTCGCCGTCAGGTCGATACGCAGGTCGGGCTTGTCGCTGCCGTAGGTTGCCAGCGCATCGAGATATTTGATGCGGCGGAACGGCGGCTTCGACGCGATCGAATACGTGCCGTATTCGGCAAAGATCGGCGGCAGCACGTCCTCCAGCACCGCAAAGACGTCCTCCTGCGTGGCGAACGCCATCTCCATATCGAGCTGATAGAACTCGCCGGGGCTGCGGTCGCCGCGTGCGTCCTCGTCGCGGAAGCACGGCGCAATCTGGAAATAGCGGTCAAAGCCCGACGTCATCAGCAGCTGCTTAACCTGCTGCGGCGCCTGCGGCAGCGCGTAGAACTTGCCCGGATGCTTGCGGCTCGGCACAAGATAGTCGCGCGCGCCCTCGGGGCTCGACGCCGTCAAAATCGGCGTGGTGATCTCCAAAAAGTCGTGATCCATCATCGCCTTGCGCAGCGCGGCAACGACCTTGCAGCGCAGGACGATATTTTTCTTGACCGCGGGATTGCGCAGATCGAGATAGCGGTATTTCAGGCGCTGCGTCTCGTCGGCGTCGCGCGAACGGTTGATCTCGAACGGCAGCTCGTTATAGATGCAGCGTCCCAAAACTTCAATTTTCTCCGGCACGATCTCAATATCGCCGGTCGCCTGCTTCGGGTTTTTGCTCTCGCGTTCGCGGACGACGCCCGTGACGGAGATGGTGGATTCCTTGTTGATGCCCTTGACCGCGTTCGTCATTTCCTCGTTTTCAATGACGACCTGCGTCGTGCCGTAAAAGTCGCGCAGCACGACGAACGCGAAGTTCTGCCCGACGACGCGGACGTTTTCCATCCAGCCGACGAGCGTAACGGTCTTGCCTGCATCGGCAAGCCGAAGCTCGCCGCAGTTATGAGTACGCATCTGTGTCATAGTTCTCTCTCCTTACTTCTCGCAAATCACGGTTGCCGTCTGCGCGGCAAGCGCGGACTTCACGGCGTCCGCCGCCTCCGCAGCCGAAAGCAGCTGCTGTTCGCCCGAGCGCATATTTTTGAGCGTCAGCTTGCCCTGCGCGATCTCGTCTTCGCCGAGGATCACGCAGTACGGCGCGCCGATTTTATCTGCATAAGACATTTTTGCCTTGAATTTCTTTTGCTCCGTATAAAGCTGCGTGCGAATGCCCGCTTCGCGCAGCGCCGTCGCGGCGCGGATTGCCGGCGCGGGGTCTTCCGTCATCGGCAGCACCAAAACGTCGCACGGCGCGGTCGCCAAATCGCCGGAAAGCAGTCCCTGCTCGCCAAGCACGTAATACAGCCGCGTCAGTCCGATGGAAATGCCGACGCCCGGCAGCGGACGGTCGATGTAGTATTCCGCCAGGTTGTCGTAACGGCCGCCGGAGCAGACCGAGCCGATCTCGGGATAGTCCGTCAGCGTCGTTTCGTAGACCGTGCCGGTGTAGTAATCCAAGCCGCGTGCGATCGTCAGATCGACGGCAAAGTGCGTCTGCGGCACGCCGAAGTCCGCAAGATTTTGCGTCACCGTCCGCAGTTCCGCCACGCCCTGATCAAACGTTTCGTTTCTGCCGGCGTATTTTGCCAGACTGTCCAGCAGTTCGTCCGTCGTGCCCTTCTGTGAAAGGAAGAACAGGATCTCCTTCGTCTGCTCCGCCGAAACGCCGACATCGTCCGTCAAAATCTTCGCAACGTTCTCCGCGCCGATTTTGTCGAGCTTGTCCACGGTGCGCATGATGTCGCCCGCCTTGTCGGCAAGTCCGAGCATCGCATAAAAGCCGGTGAGCAGTTTGCGGTTATTCACGCGGATGCAGAAGCGCGTCAGCCCCATCTGCGTAAAGGCGTGATAGATGATCGACGGAATCTCCGCTTCGCACAAGACGTCCAGCTTGCCGTCGCCGATCACGTCGATATCCGCCTGATAAAACTCGCGGAAGCGACCGCGCTGGGCGCGTTCGCCGCGGTAGACCTTGGCGATCTGATAGCGGCGGAAGGGAAATGCCAGCTCCCCATAGTGCAGCGCGACGTATTTCGCCAGCGGCACGGTGAGATCAAAGCGCATCGCCAAGTCCGCATCGCCTTTTTGGAAGCGGTAGATCTGCTTTTCCGTTTCGCCGCCGCCCTTGGCAAGCAAGACCTGCGCGTCCTCCAAAACGGGCGTGTCCAGCGGCGTGAAGCCGTAGCGCTCGTAGGTGTCGCGCAGGATCTGCAAAATCGTATCAAACTGCCGCTGCGGCGCAGGAAGCAGTTCCATAAAGCCGGAGAGCGTGCGTGGTTTTACGGTTGCCATAAACTTCGTCCTTTCTTCGACGCGAATCGGTGGAAACCGCCGTGCGTCAGCCGTTATCCTTAAAGAGCGAATGCCTGTGCCGGATCATCTGCCGCCAGTCAAGATCGCCGCGCTGCAGACCGAGCACCAGCATCTCCGCCGAAGCGAGATTCGTTGCAATCGGCACGTTGTACGCATCGCAGAGGTGGATCGTCTGCATCACGCGCTGATCCGCCCACGCATCCGTGGCGTTGGGATCGGCAAAGCAGAAGATCAAATCGACCTCGTTATAGGGAATTCGCGCGTCCACCTGCTGGTGTCCGCCCTGATTCTGGCCGAGAAACAGCGAAACGTCGAGCCCCGTCTGATCCTTGAGGATCCTGCCGGTACGCGCAGTCGCCCAAAGCGTGTGCTGGGCAAGGATCGTTTTATACGCCGTGCAGAACTGCACGATCAGTTCTTTTTTCTTGTCGTCCGCCATCAAAACAATGTTCATGCCGTTCTCCTTTCGCGTTTTACCGAACGCCGAGCGGCGTCGGAAGTCCTTTGATTCTTCGTGCAATCCGCAGGCATGCCTTTGCCGCAGGGGACGCACCGTAAAGCACCAGCGGTGCTTCCGACGCGGCGGCAAGCGGCACGGATTCATCCTCCGGCACGACGCCGAGAAGCGAAAGTCCCACCGCGTCCATCGCGTCGTCCACCGTCCGACGCATTTTCCGAAACAGTTTCGGCGTTACGCGGTTGACGATGCACTTCGCCGGCTTGTCTTTTTGAACGAGCAGGTACGCCGCCGAAGCGCCGTCTCGCAGCGCGGCGCCGTCGCCGCCCGTGACGAGGATCTGCTCGTCGGCGTAGCGGTTGGCAAGCGCGAAGCCCGTGCCGATGCCGGCAGGCGCGTCGAGCAGCGTCCAATCGAAGCGTTCGCGGCAGTCTTCCAAAAACGCGGCGAATGCCGCTTCGTCGATCTCGTCCGGCGTGACCGTGACCGGCGCGGTCAAAAGCCGCAGACCGCCGAGCGCCTCCACGGGCGCAAGGTCATCCGCCGAATACGAACCGCGCATCAAGTCGGTAAAGGCAAGCTGCGGCAGCGCACCGAGTCCGAGCGCCAGATCGAGATTGCGCAGACCGATATCCAGATCGATGCAAAGCACGCTGTCACCCATTGCGGAAAGGCAGGAGCCGATCGCCGCGCACAGCGATGTTTTGCCCGTTCCGCCCTTGCCGGATACAAACGAGAGGATCTTACCCAAGCCGCATACCGCCCTTTCTCTTCATTCGTTAATTCATTATAAACGCAATTCCTTCCAAATTCAAGGGATTTTGTGCTTGTTTACCAAAAAATCGCGCCGCGCTTTCCGCCGGAAAAAAATTTTTTGTCGAAAACGATAGAAAGGAACGCTCTATGACCTACCTGCATCTTAAACGGCTTTTCGTCGCGCTTTCGCTGACGGCGGCGTTCACCGCGCTGCTCTCCGCCTCGGCGCGGCGCGAAGAGCCGCCCGAAAACGTTACGCCGCAGGTCGTGGTCATGCGCACCGTCCGAACGGAGCCGCCGCAGCAGACGACGCGGCTGCTCACCGGCGGCACGGCGTACCGCGAGGGCGAACGCGGTGAAATGACGCTGATGGGCGACAGTCCGTACCTCAAAACCGTGGACGCCGAATCGCTGCTGATCGCGCCTTACGACTTCACGTTCGAGCAAGACGGTCCGGCGGTGCTGATCGTTCACACGCACACCACCGAAGCGTATACGCCCTGCGACGGTTGGCAATACGAGCCGTCCGGCGACTACCGCACGCTGGATAAATCGCAGTCGATCGTCCGCGTCGGCGCGGCGATTGCCGATCAGCTTGCAGCGCGCGGCATCGAGGCGCTGCACGATACGAACGTCTACGACCGCCCTTCGTTTTCGCAGGCGTACAATACCGCGCTGCCGCAGATTCAAAAAACGCTGGCAGAGCATCCTTCCGTCCGCATCGTGCTGGACGTCCACCGCGACGCCTATGCCGTCGGCGGCGAGCAGCAGGCGTATCTGACGGAGTTGGACGGCGAGCCGTCGGCGCAGATATTGCTCGTTGTCGGCGACGGCGGCAACTATGATTACGACGGCTGGCGGCAGAATCTCAAGTGGAATCTCAAGGTCTACGCCGCCGCCAACCGCGCCGCACCGAACTTGGTGCGGACGCTGCGGCTCGACCACGCACGGTATAACCAGCATCTGATGCCCGGCTCGATGCTCGTGGAGGTCGGCTCGGCAGGCAATACGCTGCCGCAGGCGCTGTGCGCCGCACGCGCGTTTGCCGACGCGCTTGCCGACGTGATCGACGGGCTGAAAACGGACTATTGACAAACGCTGCGCCCTGTGCTATATTGTTTGCGCTTTTTGATGGCTGCGGAAGCGCGAGCGACCGCAGTCGGAGAGCACTCTGGAGAAGCTCACACCCGATGTGAGGGCCGAAGGTGCAAGGCGGCACGCCGCCGAATCTCTCAGGCAAACGGACAGGGGCAATAAACAGCGCTTTTTTGCGTGGGATTGTATTCTGTCGGGCTTCTCCTTTTGCGGAGAAGCCTTTTTTCGCATTTCCAAGAGAAAAACAGGGGGTATTTTCATGACAATCAGCGAGTTTATCACGAAAATGGACGACATCGCATGGGGCTCGGTCGTGCTTTGTCTGCTGGTCGGCGTCGGTGTGATTCTCACCATCGGCACCAAGTTCCTGCAGTTCCGCAAGTTCGGCTATGCAATGAAGAACACTATCGGCAAGGTGTTCAAAAAGCAGCAGGCCGGCAAGGGTGAAGTTACGCCGCTTCAGGCGCTGACGACCGCGCTGGCAGCAACCGTCGGCACGGGCAACATCGCCGGTGTGACCGGTGCAATCGTCATCGGCGGTCCGGGCGCGGTTTTCTGGATGTGGGTCTCCGCCCTCGTGGGCATGTGCACCAAGTTCGCCGAAGTCACGCTTGCCGTTCACTACCGTGAGCGCAACGATAAAGGCGACTGGGTCGGCGGCCCGATGTACTATATCAAAAACGGCTTGGGACCGGGCTACGGCTGGCTGAGCGTTCTGTTCTGCATCTTCGGCGCGCTCGCCGCGTTTGGCATCGGCAACGCCACGCAGGTGCAGTCCATCGGCGAATCCATCGGCTCGGCGATCAATGCGCTCGGCGGCAACGTGCAGGGCACGATGATCACCTTTATGGGCAGTACCTTCACGCTGTGCAACCTGCTCGTCGGCATCGCCGTCGCCGTGATCGTTACGCTGGTCCTCTTCGGCGGCATTAAGCGCATCGGCTCCGTTACGGAAAAACTCGTTCCCAGCATGGCAGTCATTTACATTCTGGCTTCGCTGGCGGTGATCATTGCCAACATCGGCAACATCGGCACCGTCTTTGGGATGATCTTCAAAGGCGCATTCAGCGCCGAAGCGGCGCTCGGCGGCGCGTTCGGCATCACCGTCTCCACTTCGATCACCAAGGGCATCGCCCGCGGCTGCTTCTCCAACGAGGCCGGTCTCGGCTCCGCGCCGATGGCGCACGCCGCGTCCTCCGAAAAGGACCCGGTCAAGCAGGGTATGTTCGGCATCTTTGAAGTTTTCATGGATACCATCGTGATCTGCACGCTGACGGCGCTGACCGTGCTCAGCTGCTACACCGCCGGCGGCGTGGATATTGCCTGGGGCACCAGCGGCGGCGCCGCGATCGTGTCCTCCGCGCTCAGTTCCGTCCTCGGCGGCGGCTTTGGCAGCGCGATTTTGGCAATCTGCCTGTCGCTCTTCGCCCTGTCCACCGTTTTGAGCTGGTCGCTCTACGGCACGCGCTGCTTTGAATACCTCTTCGGTACGAAGGCGAGCATCGCTTACAAAATTATCTTCATTCTCTTCGCTATCGTCGGTGCAACCATGTCGCTGAGCGACGCGTGGAACCTTGCGGACGCGCTCAACGGCTTCATGGCGATTCCGAACCTGATCGCCATTCTGATTCTCAGCCCGGTGATTATGAAACTCGTGCGCGAGCACTTCGATACGAAGAAACTCGACAAATAACATAAACTCCAAAAGCGGCTGATTGCAAAATCAGCCGCTTTTGCTTTACAAAGCACGGCGCCTTGTGCTATAATACCGCCAAACAAAAAGAAGGTGATTCCCGTGAAGACCCGTTCTCGTTATGCTCCTGCCGCCGTGTTCGGCGCGCTGTTTTTGATTTGGATCGTTCTGCTGAAAACGGTGGATGTCGCCGCCGTCGGACCGGAAGGCACCTCCGTCGGTTTCTCGCATCTCAACGTGTGGTTTCATTCGCTGACCGGCGTCAATCTGACGTGGTATCAAATCACCAACGTGCTTGGCTATCTCTCCATCGCCACGGTACTGGTATTTGCGCTTACGGGGCTTGTCCAATGGATCGGGCGCAAAAGCATTGCCGAGGTGGACGGCGATCTGCTGCGGCTCGGCGGTCTTTGCGTTGCGCTCGGCACGCTCTACGCGGCGTTTGAAAAGATCATCATCAACTATCGCCCGATCATCCTGCCGGACGAGCCGACGGTGGAAGCGTCCTTCCCCTCGTCGCATACGCTGCTCGTCTGCGCGATCTTCGGCTGTCTGCTGATCGTTGCGCAAAAGCGCGTGAAAAATACCGCGCTGCGCCGCGTGCTTGTCGGGTTCTGCGCCGCCGCCGTCGTGCTCGGCGTTGTCGGGCGGCTGCTCTCCGGCGTCCACTGGCTGACGGATATCATCGGTTCGCTGCTGCTGTCCGCCGCGCTCCTTGCGCTCTTCGCCGCAACGGAAAAATAGAAAAGGAAAGACGCGGATTGACAAAAGTCAATCCGCGTCTTTTTTTTGCGCCGCCTTGCGCCGCTGACGGCGCACGCGATTGATATGCTTTTCAAAATCGCCGCTTTGCAGCAGCTCCGCCAGCACGTACTGATCCAGCGCCGGCACGGTGCAAGAGTAGAACCCCAGCGCCTGCCGGAACGGCTCGACCAGCCGCTCCGGCAGCAGCAGGTAGCCGATTCGCATTGACGGCGCAAGCGTCTGCGAAAACGTGTTCAGGTAAATCACGTCCGCGCCGTCCGCCATGGCAAACAGCGCATCCTCCGTCTTTTGCGAAACGGTCAGTTCGGAATCGTAATTATCTTCGATCACGATGCCGCCGCGCTCCTTTGCCCAGCGCAGATACTCATGTTTTTTCGATACGCCGACCGTAATGCCGCTCGGATAGCTGTTAAACGGCGTAACGTGCAGCACCGTCGCCCTTGTTGCCGCCAAGTCCGCCGACCGAATCCCGTCCGCGTGCAGCGGCAACTGCTCATACCGAACGCCCTGTGCGTCGTAGACCTTGGTGATCTTGTCGTAGCACGGTGATTCCACCGCAAAAACGCGATCCTTGAGCAGCTGCGCCGCAAGCCCGTAGAGATACTCCGCGCCCGAACCGATAATAACCTGCTGCGGCTTGACTGCGATTGCACGGCTGCGCGCAAGATACGCGCAAATCGCCTCGCGCAGCGTACTGCATCCGAAGTTGTCCGACTTGACGAGAATCAGTTCGCCGTAATCCAGCAGCACGCGCCGCACCGTCTTGGCAAGCACCGAAAACGGAAACGCGCCGCTTTGCGCATGCGCCTGCGGCATATGCCGCTCGGCAGGCATCGCAGGAACGCCCGAAAAGTCGCGCTTGCGGTAGCGCACAAAAAAGCCGCTGCGCTGCCGCGCCTCCGCATACCCCTCGTCGCAGAGCAGCGCCAGCGCATGCTCTGCCGTAATCACGCTCACGCCCGTTTCCGCCGCAATCGTGCGCTTGGACGGCAGACGGCTGCCGCAGGGATAGACCTCGGCGAGAATATCCCGACGCAGCGCGTAATAGAGCTGCAAATATGCCGACGTGCCATCTTTTTTATCAATATGGTAGTTCATCTGGTTATAAAAAACACTTCCATTCTGATACTTTTTCTAAGTTCAGTTTCATTGTATTCTTTTTCCCGTCCAAAGTAAAGGGGGATTTTTTATGCAGACCAACGTGAAAACCACAACGCGACGGCTGACGATTGCCGCTGTTTTTATGGCGATGAATATCGCTCTCAGTTCCTTCGGCATTTCCGTGCCGGGCGGTCATCTCTATCTGAATGACATTGTGATCTGCCTTGCCGCGCTGCTGCTCGGCCCGTTTGAAGCGTTTGCCGTCGGCGGTATCGGCGCGTTCCTCGGCGATCTGTTCTTCTACCCCACGCCGATGTTCGTTTCCCTTGTGACGCACGGCTTGCAGGCGGTTGTCATCTCGCTGATCGCGCATAAGGCATTCAAACAAAAACCCGTTGCAGCTTCGATCCTCGCCGTCACCGTCGGTGCGGTGATCATGATCGTCGGCTATACGCTCGGACGCGCCTACATCTACGCCACGCCGGAAACAGCGGTTTTGAAACTGCCGTATCAAATCGCGCAGGCGACGCTCGGCGCGGTACTCGGCACGGTGCTCTATTGGCTCGGCGGCATCAAGAAACTGTTTGACCGCTACATTGCCGGCGAAAGCATCTGAGTCCATACAAAACGGCTGCATCTTTTCGATGCAGCCGTTTTTTCTATCTTCCGCCGAGCAAAAGCCGATTGGCGATCGGTATTCGGCGAATAATCTCCGTTCCGAGCAAGCACACCGCCAGAACCGCAACCGTTTCCAGCAGCGCCCGGCCGTAATGAATCCCGCCGAAATCCTTCGTGAGTTGCGGTACTGCATAAGCAAATACCTCGCACGAGAGAATATAAATACCCATCGTTCGTTGCCCGACATAGCCGAAAACCGCCAATGCCGTTTTTGCCGTATGCTTGACGGCAATGCGCAGAAGTTCTATCACAAAAACGCTACCCGCCAAGCCGATCGCAAAGCGGTAGATGTCGATCCATAGCCAATGCAGCGGCGCTTCTCGCATAAGGGTATGCCCGCCAAGATAAATCAGATATTCTTTGCGGAAGAACACGAGTAGCACGACAAAAAGGATACCCGTTGCCATAAGCACATTTTTCGTATTCTTTTTCGCTTTGATTGCCCGCTGCCATTGCTTGCTTTGGGCGAAGTACCCAATCAAAAAATAGGGGTACATATACTTATAAAGCGCAAGTCCGTATTGATCCGGCAGCACAAAAGACAAAACGAGTGCGGCAAGATACACAATCGGACTGTCTTTGAAAAAGCGGCGGACAAGCGTGGCAAATACGGAGCAGTAAAACAGCGCCCACAAATACCACAGATCGCTGATCAATCTTGAAAGAAAGACTTTCACCGCATAAACGGGCGACATCGGATCGCCGGTGCGGAATGCGCCAATATAGAGAATCAGAAAATGAATGACCGCCCAGCAAAGCATCGGAACAAGCAGCGACTGAACCAGCCGAATCAGTTGCTCGATCCACGTGCGTTTTGCCACGCCCCCGCCAAACAGGTAACCGCTGACCAGCATAAACATCGGCATGTGAAACGAATAGATGGCAAGAAAAACCGGATTATCAAGAAAGCCTCTGCTATCTAAAATCGCCTTGCCGGAACCGTACTGAATGCAGTGTCCGAACACCATCAACATGATGACGACCGCCTTGACAACATCCAGCGTAATATCTCTTTTTTTCATGTTTTTCTCCTCGTATCAATACCGCGCAAACATCGCCTTGATCGTTTCCCTGTCGGCATTTTGCGCCAACGCGATGCGCAATAAGATCGCTGCTTTTTGCGGTGAAAGGTGATTGGCAGCAATCGTATTTTGACAAAGCACGATATCCTGCGTGATCAAGCCGTCGTCGATCCGCGAACTGATCACGATGGGTATTTTCAGCGTTTCGATAATTTCTTGATATGCCGCGCTGAATTCACCCGCGCCTGCACCGGCAATCACCAGCCCGTCCGCATGGGATGCGGCATAGCGAAGCAGTTCGGTATCGGCATCCACCGCAAAAAACAGAATGGAAACCTTCGGCAGTTTGAAAAGACCGTCCACGTCATACGCAGGCGTGCGCGGTTTTTCGTTTTCATCATACCAAAAAACCTCGCCGTCGCGGATGATGCCGACCGCGCCCATCTCTCCCGATGAAATCGCCGTCAGACGATAGGTGCTGGTCTTCGTCACCGACCGCGCTGCATAGATTCTGTCGGAAAAAACGGCAAGCACGCCGCGCCCAACCGAAGAAGCGGATGCCGCAACGCAGACCGCCTGATACAGATTCATCGGACCGTCCGCCGAAATCGACGTTGCCGGACGCATTGAGCCGGTGATCACAACCGGCTTTTCCGTCCGCACCGCCAAATGCAGGAAAAACGCCGTTTCTTCAAGCGTATCCGTTCCGTGCGTAATGACAAAACCGGCAACGTTGTCATCCTTTGCCGTCTCGTTGATCGTCCGCGCCAGCTCCAGCCAGATCTCGCCGGTGATATCGTCCGAATTCACGTTGCAGACCTGCACACTCTCGACCGGCGCAACGTCCCGGAGTTCCGGAAGATTCTGAATCAGCGTTTCCGCCGTCAGCGTACCGGACTTGTAGCCCGTCGTCTTGCCGTGACCGCCGACGCCGGCAATCGTGCCGCCCGTCGCCAAAATTACGACCGTCCCTTTTTCTCGCAACGTCAATCCTCCTTCGCTTCGATGAGAAAACTGACCGGACGGAAGCCGTCGTTGCAGGAGAGCATCGCCGACTTTTCGTTTTTCATCCAGCCGTCGTAGAAATTGCCGCCGCCGTCAAGCAGCACGCGAATAAACGGCAAAAGCGTTTCCCATGCGCTCTCGCAAAGTCCCGGCGGACGTTCGCCGCGCGTCGTAAAGACCTGCCCTTCGGAAAGATCGCAGGTATGCTCGATGGGGTTTTCGTATCGCTCGCGCAGATCGGCATAATCCGCCTTGCGCATCACCGTGATTTTGACTTCCATCTGCCCATTTCTCCTGTATCCAAAATCCAATGATCCAAAAAATGCATCTGCTCCGGCGTGTGGAACCAATGTTCCCCATCGGGCAGGACTGTCAGACTTGCTCCGTGCGCGGCGGCAAACGCCGCCATCGTTTCAAAATCGGTAAAATTATCCTTCTCGCCATACAAAATCGCCGTTGCCGCATGCCAAGAAATCGGGTTTTCACGCACGTAGGAGAGATACCGCCACGACAGCGTTTCGCCGAAATCGGTCGCGAGCTCGCCTTGTTCGCGCAATTCCGCCTCGGTATGCCCCGACCATGCAAGCATTTTCCCGATCAGCACTTCCATATCGACGATCGGCGAGATCAAATACGCCGATTCGATCCACGCATCCGCCCCGGCACACAGGGCAAAATATGCGCCGATACTGTTGGCAATCAGCGTAATATGCGCATATTTTTCGGAAAGTTCCCGGAAAAATGCGGAAAATTCCGTCTTTGCGTCCCACGGCGTTTGGGCGCGGTAATCCATGCCGATGACGTCACAATCGGCAAACAGCGGCTCGTAGTGCGCCGCTTCTGCCGCGCTGCCGCCCTTGCCGTGGAGATACACCACGGCGTTACAGTTGTTTTTCATAGTATAAAAAATCGACCATGCCGAGATTGGCGGCATAATTGCGGTACTTGCCCCGATAGGTGAAACCCGCGCTTTCATAGATGTGCTTCGCCCGAAGATTGCTCGTCAGCGTGTCGAGCCGCAACGCCTTTTTGCCATGCCTTTTCGCAATTTCCAAAGCTTCTTGCAGTATGCGCCCGGCGAGCGACCGCCCTTGATACTTCGGGCGAACGGCAAGCAGATGCAGCGTTGCCACCTCGTCGTTCTCAAGCGGCTCCGCCCACGAAACGATCTCGTAGTCTTCGCTTTGGCGCATGGCAACCGCCGCAACGGCGGCAATCTCGCCATCTTCCTGCCAAACGTACATTTCGCCGTTTTCGATATAGGATCGAATGATCGCGTCCGACGGATGCAGACCGTAAATCCAGCGTACATCTTTTGCAAAATCCGGCGTGTTTTCGATCACGTCAAGATATGCCGCCTTGACGCGTTCAAAATCGGTTGTTGCTGTCAAACGCATCTTCATTCGCTCCATTCCACCGAGAGCGTTACGCTGACGCCGCCTTCACCAAATGCGGATACCAGTTCTTCCGCTGAACGTTCGATATGCGCCAGCGGGGTGTACTCCCATGTGTTTTCGCCGTAGAAAATCGTGATTTGGTCGCCCCGGTAGAGCATGATATCGCCGGGCGCGGTCGTGATGGACGTATCGCTCTGCGGCAGCGTCCACGGAAGCGCGCCGACTTTTTCAAAGCTGCCGTAATCCTGCAATTCGACCGTTATCGGCTCGGATGACAGCTTTTCCACCAGCGACGCCGCAGCTTCGCTGTCCGCCGGCGCAGCATAGAATCGGCTGCCGTTTACCTCGATCAGCAGCGCCGCCTGCGGCTGCGCTGCTTCCGGCGCGGTCCCTTTCGCTTTTTCGGTCTGCTCCGGCGATGCCGCTTGCTTTTGCATAACGCCCTCCCCGCCGCAGGCGCAGAGAAAAACCGTCAGCGCCAGCAGCAAAAGCCAAAATTTTTTCATCCTGTTTCTCCTATTGATAGTATTTTTCAATACCGCCGTATCCCATGATGATTTTGCCGTTTCGGGTCTTTTCCAGAAAACTCTTCAGCCGCTTTTCAAATTCCGCCGGACGCTTCCGCGCCGCGTCGACATAGGCAACGCGAATGCGCCGATAGG
>JAFSXE010000095.1 GCA_017444195.1 Oscillospiraceae bacterium | reverse complement strand
GACATGACGGAAAAAGTACTGATGAAGGGCAACGAGGCGATTGCCGAAGCGGCGATTCGCGCCGGCTGCCGCCACTATTTCGGCTACCCGATTACGCCGCAAACCGAGCTTGCCGCCTATATGGCGAAGAAGATGCCGAAAATCGGCGGCACGTTTTTGCAGGCGGAAAGTGAGATCGCCGCAATCAATATGGTCTACGGCGTCGCCGGCGCGGGCTTCCGCGTGATGACGTCGTCGTCCTCGCCCGGCGTTTCGCTGAAGCAGGAGGGCATCTCCTATATCGCCGGCGCGGATCTGCCGGCAGTCATCGTCAACGTCCAGCGCGGCGGTCCGGGTCTTGGCGGCATTCAGCCGTCGCAGTCCGACTATTTCCAAGCCACCAAGGGCGGCGGACACGGCGATTATCACCTGATCGTGCTGACGCCGGACTCCGTGCAGGAGATGGCGGATCTGACCGCGCTTGCATTCGATCTCGCCGATAAGTACCGTATGCCGTCCATGCTGATGGCGGACGGCACGATGGGGCAGATGATGGAGCCGGTGCTGCTGCCCGAAGAGAGCAGCGGCAAGACGGAAAAGCCGTGGGCAGTCACCGGCACGCAGGGTAAGCGCGTCCACAATATCATCAATTCGCTCTATCTCAACCCCGAGGAGTTGGAAAAGACCAACTTCGAGCGCTTTGAGCGCTATCGTCAAATCGAAGAAACTGAAGCGCGCTGGGAAAGCTTCATGATGGACGATGCGGACTTCTGCGTCGTGGCGGTTGGCATCGCCGCGCGCGTGTCGAAAAACGCCGTGATCGCGGCGCGAAACGAGGGCATCCGCGTCGGCATGATCCGCCCGATCACGATCTGGCCGTTCCCGAAAAAACCGCTGGCGGAAGCGGCGGTGCACGTCAAGGGCTTTTTGTCCGTCGAACTTTCGATGGGGCAGATGGTCGAGGATATTCAGCTTGCGATCCAATGTCAGAAACCCGTTCGGCTGTGCAACCGCGTCGGCGGCATGATCCCGTCGCCGGAGCAGGTGCTTGCCGCCATTCGTGAAATGCAGGGAGGGAACGGAAAATGATCGTCTTTCAAAAACCGAAGGCGCTGACCGACGCCGAACTGCACTATTGCCCCGGCTGTACGCACGGCATTATCCACCGCCTCGTCGCGGAAGCGATCGATACGCTCGGCATCGAGGGCAAAACCGTCGGCGTTGCGCCGGTCGGATGTGCGGTCATGGCATATAACTACTTCGCCTGCGATATGGTCGAGGCGGCGCACGGCAGAGCGCCTGCCGTTGCAACGGGACTCAAACGCGCCATGCCCGAAAACATCATCTTCACCTACCAGGGCGACGGCGACCTTTCGTCGATCGGCATGGCGGAAACCGTCCATTCGGCGGCACGCGGCGAGAATATCACCGTGATCTTCGTCAACAATGCGATCTATGGCATGACCGGCGGTCAGATGGCGCCGACGACGCTGCCGGGACAGGTCACGCAGACCTCGCCCTACGGACGCGACGTCAAGACGCAGGGATTCCCGATCCGCGTCTGCGAGATGCTCGCCACGCTCGACGGTCCGGCGTATATTGAGCGCGTTGCGGTCAACAGCGTGCCGAACGTCAAACGCGCCGGCAAGGCGATTTTGAAGGCGTTCCAAAATCAGGTCGAGGGCAAGGGCTTCTCGCTGATCGAGGTCATTTCCTCCTGCCCGACGAACTGGGGCATGACGCCGGAAAAAGCGCTGCAGTGGGTGGATGAAAAGATGATTCCGTACTATCCGCTCGGCGTTTACAAGGACATCACAAAGGAGGAACGCTGAATGACGACGCAACTTTTGATCGCCGGTTTCGGCGGACAGGGCGTGCTGTTTGCCGGCAAGTTCCTCGCCTATAAGGGACTGACGGAGGGACGGCAGCTCAGCTGGCTTCCGTCCTACGGTCCGGAGATGCGCGGCGACACGGCGAATTGCAGCGTGATCCTCTCCGATGAGCCGATCGGCTCGCCGATCGTGTCGCATCCGGACGTGCTGATCGCCATGAACATTCCCTCGCTGGATAAGTACGAGCCGGCAGTCGTGCCGGGCGGCAAGATTTTGGTGGATTCGTCGCTGATCGACCGCAAGGTGCAGCGCGAGGACGTGACCGCGTTTTACGTTCCGGCGACGGAGCTGGCGCGCGAGATCGGCGCGCCGACGCTTGCCAACATGATCCTTGTCGGCAAGTTCATCCGTGAAACGGGCGCAGTATCCTACGACGCGCTGGAAGACGCCCTGCATAAGGTCGTTTCCGCACGGCATCAGGATCTGTTTGAGATCAACAAACGCGCCATTGAAACCGGTTACAACTTTGAATCATAACAAAAGCCGGCTATGCATTGCATAGCCGGCTTTTGTTATGCCTGTTTTAAGCAGCGTCTTTCACGGATTGATAGGTTACGCTGCCATAGATCGTGCGCCAATCGTTTTTCATCGAGATCGGCACCCAGTTGTATTCGGTGCAGAGCGCGCGCATCTTTTCCGCTTTGGTTTCGTTGCCGTTTTCACGCTGCGTGTCGTCGCAGAGAAGCATAAACGCAAGACTGCGGTAGCGGTTGTTGTAGGTCACGTATTCCGCCATGCTGCTATCGCCCGTGCTGTTGCCGAACGAGAGAACAGGCTGCTGCCCAATTTCCTGTGCGATGACGGAAACCTTATTCATCTTTAGGTTTTTGATCAGGAATTCGCCGCCGAGCACCAACTCGTCTCCGTCTTTGAAGACGTAATCCAAGCCGTCGGTGCTGCCCTGATGATTGGAAACGATCAGCTCGTCCGAGCCGATGATCTGGCGGTTTGGAATGTTCAGTTTGCTGCCGCTGAGAATGCCGCGGACAATCAGCCGGTCGGTGCCGCTGACAACGTATACCGTGAAATCATTGGCTTGCAGATAGTTGACAATTTCCGCCATCGGCAGATAGAAGCCGTCGCCGCGGTTCATGCCTGTATAGCTCGGCATGGGTTGCTGTTTGAATTTCTGAATATAGTCGTTAAACTGCGTCAGCGTCATGCCGGCAAACGCAGAAGCGATTGCCTTGCCGTGATCGACCTCTAAGCCGGCAAAGGAGGCGCCGGTTTTGTTCTGCTCCACGATTTTGTTTGCAACCTCGCGCTCAAAAGCGGATGCCTTGTCCTTGTAATCGGGGTCTTCCAGCACGCGATAAACCAGCAGCGTGTAGTCGAAATAGTTCGGATCGGTTTCGCAGAACAGCGTTCCGTCCAAATCAAACACGGCGATACGGTCTTCAACCGGGATAAAGTCCTTGCTGCTTTTGTCCGTAACGGCATCGACGTAGGCGAGCAGCGTCTCTTTTGCCGCGGAGTTTGCTGTCCACAACGCCAGCGGCGCATTTGCGCTGACGATACGCGAAGCAAGGATCGACACCTGCTCCACGGTCAGCGAATGTTCCGAACCGAGTTTGCCGTTGCCGTAACCTTCCACTAAGCCGGCAGCGGAGAGACGGTCAATGTCGGTTTTTGCCCAAGCGGGAACATCGGAGAAGGTGAGCGGCATGCGGATCGGCGTCAGATCCGGCAGGCAGCGGGAGAGGATCACGAACGCCTCCACGCGGCTGATCGTGTTCTTCGGACGAACGGAACCGTCCTCATAGCCGGTTACGATGTCGGCGGCAGATGCTGCCAGCAGCTTGTCTCTATACCATGCGCTGATTTGATCGGCGTCCGTAAAGGAAGCCGGCTTCGCATTCGCTTCGGGTTGAACTTCCGCCGCTTCGATGAAGACCGCGATCGTATGCTCACGGGTCGCTGCAGTTGTCTTTTCGGGCGTGACGTAGCCGAACTTGACGTAGTAGTCATAGTAGTCGTCGTAGAGCCCGACGCAGGCGTCCATACCGGAATTGTGTGCGAACGATTTTTCGGTTACGGCTTCCCAAGAGCTGTACTTCGTAAACAGCTCGTCCGCCAGCGGACCTTCCTCGTGCCCATAGGTATCCAGGTTCTGCTTTTTCAGCGTTGCCAACGCTTCGGGATCGTCTTTGACTGCGGCGGTGCGCAGTTCATTGCGCTTTGCGCAGACGGCGCGCGCAATCTCCTCGGCGCTCTTGCCGGCGGCGGTCATGTCGTTGAAAAGTGCGTACAGTTCGCTGTCGGCGGCGAGATAGTCCAAGCGGTTTTGCCGAAGCTGCGCAACGGACTTGGCGTCCGTCCAATCATACTTGACATATTCCGCAAGTGCGCCGTCTTTACTCGGCGAAAAGCCATAAACGGCGGTGGGGTCGACGACGATATCCGCCATTGCCTTGGCGTTTAACCGCGGATCATGCCGATAGTGCGTTGCGATGGGAGTGTCTGCGGCGTAAGCAGGCGTTATCGCGCAGAGCAGAAGGACCATAACAAGCAGCAGCGAAAGTGTTTTTTTCATAGAAGCTCCTTGCCGGTGCGGCGCCGGCGCAAGGGCGATAAAACGGAAACCGCATTTTTTTCCGTTTTTGCATGCTTATTTCAGATTACCGAACAGACCGCGCAGCAGCGAGGTGGAACTGGAGCGCATTGCCGAGCGAAGCGCGTTGGCGGCGGCGCGCTTGGCAATCGTGCCGGTCGAGCTGACCTTGCCGCCGAAGGCGCTGTTGATGATGTTCGTGCCGACCGAGCCGGCAATCGACGCGACCGCTGCCGTGGCGAGTTTTTCGCCGGCGCTCTTGCCGCGGCGTGCCGTCGGCTTCTTCGCTGCTTTTTGCGCGGCGGCGGCTTCTTTTTCCTGCTGCGCGGCGGCAAGCGCCTGTTCCTGCTCCGCCTTCAGCGTTTCCTGTGCCTTCATGATGACTTCGTAGGCGGATTCGCGATCGACAGTCTCGCGGTATTTCAGTTCAAACTCATCGGCATTGATGCAGGACTGCACCGCGCTTTCCTCCGCTGCGCCCATTTTGCTTTGCGGCGGCAGGACGGCGGCTTTTTCCACCATCATCGGCGCACCCTTTTCATCCAGGAAACTGACGAGCGCTTCACCGGTGCCGAGGTTTAATAGTGCCTGTTCGGTGTCAAACGCCGGATTGGCACGGAACGACCGCGCCGCAGCACGCACGGCGGTCATCTCCGCCGGCGTATAGGCGCGTAGCCCGTGCTGCACGCGGTTATTCAGCTGCGCCAATACGTCGTCGGGAATGTCGGACGGCGACTGCGTGACAAAGTAGACGCCCACGCCCTTGGATCGGATCAGCTTGACCACCTGCACGATCTTCTGCACGAGCGCCTTCGGCGCGTCGTCAAACAGCAGGTGCGCTTCGTCGAAGAAGAAGATCATTCTCGGCTTATCCAAATCGCCGACTTCCGGCAGTTTTTCAAACAGTTCCGTCAACATCCACAGAAGGAACGTCGCATAGACCGTGGGGCTGGCGATCAGTTTGCGGCTGGAAAGAATGTTGATAAAGCCGCGCCCGTCGGTATCGGTGCGCATCCAGTCGCGGATATCGAGCGCCGGCTCGCCGAACATCTGCTCGCCGCCCTCGTTTTCAAACGCCAAAAGCGCCCGCTGGATCGCGCCGATTGAAGCCGTGGATACGTTACCGTAGGCGGTTGTGAATTCGGCGCGGTTGTCGCCGACGTATTGCAGCATGGCGCGCAGATCTTTGAGATCCAGCAGCAGCAAGCCCTGCTCGTCCGCAACTTTGAAGACGATGCTCAGCACACCTGCCTGCACGTCGGAAAGCTGCAAAAGCCGCGCCAGCAGCTGCGGTCCCATCTCCGAAACGGTCACGCGCACGGGGTGACCGACTTCACCGAAAATATCCCAAAACCGTGTGGGATAGGGTTTGAAAGACCAGCCCTCGATACCGAATTTGTCGATGCGCCTCTGCATATCCTCGCTGTCCGTTCCCGGGCGGAGCATACCGGAAAGGTCGCCCTTGACGTCGCTGAAAAAGACCGGGACGCCGAGATCGGAGAACGATTCCGCCATCACCTTCATCGTGATCGTTTTGCCGGTGCCGGTTGCGCCGGCGATCAGTCCGTGGCGGTTTGCCATCTGCGGCAGCAGATAGAGGTTTTGTCCTTCGCTTTTTGCGATCCAAAGCTTGCGGTCGGTATACATAGTCGCGCCTCCTCGTTTGTCTTTTTTTCTATCATAGCACAGTTTTCCAAAAGACGAAAGAAGAATCTTCCTTTTCGCAGTTAATCGCGGTATAATTGTTGAAAATAAGGAGTTGGTGATTTTGCGAAAGATCATGGACTGGTTTTTTCCGCAGCGGTGCATCCTTTGCCGCACACCGATTTCCTCCAAGCACGCCGTTTGCAGTCCATGCGCCAAATGGATTTTATCGCAGACGCCTGTCGTCCGCCGTCAGCGCGGTGTGGTGTTTTCCGTTTCGCCGTTTGCCTATGAGGGCGCTGTTCGCGATGCGCTGAAGCGGTTTAAGTTTGCCCGTCGGGATCACTATGCCTGCGCGTTTGCCGAGTGGATGACGATTGCGCTGCGCGATACGGTAAAATCGGATTTTGACCTTGCAACGTGGGTGCCGGTCGGCTTTTTTCGCAACTGGGGACGCGGCTACGATCAGGGCAAGCTTCTCTGCCGCGAGGTCGCAAGGCATTTGGGACTGGAGATGCGCCGCTGCCTTTTCAAACGATACGATAACCGCAAGCAATCGAAACTCAGCGCCGCCGAGCGGCAAAAGAACGTAGAGAACGTCTATCGTATCTTGCGCGGTGCGGATCTGCACGGCAAGCGCGTTTTGCTTGTCGATGACGTAACGACAACCGGGGCGACGCTCCGTAAATGCGCAAGTTTGCTCCGCCAAGCCGGCGCAAAAGAGGTCGTCTGCCTGACGTTTGCAACCGCGCGATAAAAAAGCAACTCGCCCAAGTGGGCGAGTTGCTTTTTTATCATATCCGTCGGGTAAGGAAGCGCAGACGGCGCACTTATCCGATTATTTCAGCCCGTCGATCCAGCTTTGCAGTTCCGCTTCCGAAACGCTGCCGCTGAACCGTTTGCCTTCCAGCCAGTTGCCATTTCCGGCAATCTCGGCGAGGTTTTGACCGCTTCTGCCGATGTCGCTGCTGCCGGAGGTGCAGAACGGGATCACCGTAACGCCGGTGGTGAAATCTTGGCTTTCAACAAAAGTGTCCAGAATGCGCGGCTCTTCGCCCCACCAGATGCGAAAACCATGAATCCGGCGCAGCGCCGTGCCAATGCTTGACCTCGGCAGGAATGTTGATGACCGTGCCGGGCGTCATCTCCACCGGCTTTTCGCCCCATTGCTGATAGAATCCTCTGCCGCCGACACAGATCAGCATCTGTCCGCCGCCGCTTTTTGCGTGGTGAATGTGCCAGTT
>JAFSXE010000094.1 GCA_017444195.1 Oscillospiraceae bacterium | reverse complement strand
GGCATCCTCACGAACCTCATGCTCAAAAGCAAAGAAGCGAAATAAGAGTTTGGAATAGAAAGACGGAGCAATCACCGATTGCTCCGTCTGTTTTGCCTTCCCCCTCTCAGGGGGAAGGTGGTTTTGCCTTTGGCAAAACCGGATGAGGGACATGGCGCAAGCCACAACGGATTCCAATGCTATTATGGTGTGCGGCGTTGCCGCACAGATGCCCCTCATCAGTCAGCTTCGCTGACAGCTTCCCCCCGTAGGGGGAAGCCGATTATTTCCATTCTCCAAACACATCGCCGAGTGTTTCGTGCAGCACCAAGTCGGCGGCTGCGTCGTACGGCGTTTCATCGCGGTTGATCAGCGCAAGTTTGCTGCCGCGGTAATAGCGGATCAGTCCTGCCGCCGGGTAGACGGTCAAACTCGTGCCGCCGACGATCAGCACGTCTGCGTTAGAAATGGCGGAAATCGCGCCGCTCACGGTCGCGTCGTCCAGCCCTTCTTCGTAGAGCACCACGTCCGGCTTGACCGTGCCGCCGCACGCGCATTTCGGCACGCCGCGGCTATCGCGGATAAACGCCGCGTCGTGGAACTTGCCGCAGCGCATGCAATAATTGCGCAGCACCGATCCGTGCAGTTCAAAGACGGTTTGACTGCCTGCTTTTTGATGCAGACCGTCGATATTCTGCGTCACGACGGCGCGAAGTTTGCCGTCTTTTTCCCACTTGGCAAGCACGCGGTGGACGATATTCGGCTGCGCTTCCAGCGGCAGCATTTTTTCGCGGTAGAAGCGGTAAAAATAGTCCGGATTTCGCTCGAAAAACGAATGCGACAAAATCTCCTCCGGCGGATAGTTGAACTTTTGATGATACAGTCCGTCCACGCTGCGAAAATCGGGAATGCCGCTTTCCGTGGACACGCCGGCGCCGCCGAAAAAGACGACGTTTGTACTGTCGTCAATCCATGTTTTCAGCGTTTTGAGCGCGTTTTCCATAGTTTTCCCACTCCTCTTCGACCTCGGCGGCGAATTTCTTTTCCGCGCGCGTCTTATTCGGCAGCGTGATTTTTTCGTAGAGATCGGGACGGCGCAGCCGCGTGCGCAGCAGCGATTGGATCTTGCGCCACCGCGCCACTTTTTCATGGTTGCCGGAAAGCAGCACCTCCGGCACGCTTCTGCCGTGCCATTCGGCAGGGCGTGAATATTGCGGATATTCGAGCAGTCCGTCCCAATGACTCTCTTCGGTGAAGCACTCCTCGCCGCCGAGCACGCCCGGCACAAGGCGGCAGACCGCGTCCGCGACTGCCATAGCCGGAATTTCGCCGCCGGTCAGCACGAAGTCGCCGAGTGAGAGTTCCTCGTCCACACACTCGTCCAAAAACCGTTCGTCCACGCCTTCATAGTGACCGCAGACCAATATCAGTTTTTCGTAGGTTGCCAGCCGCTTGGCGTGCTGCTGATTGAAGGTTTCACCGCACGGCGAAAGGTAAATGGTATGCACGCGCTCGCCGTTTTCGTCGCAGACTGCCTGCCAGCAGCGGTAGAGGGGGTCCGCCTGCATGATCGCGCCGCGTCCGCCGCCATAGGGGTAGTCGTCCACCTGCTTTTGGCGGTTTACGGTATAGTCGCGGATCTGGTGGGTGCGGATCTCGATCAGTCCGGCTTTCTGCGCTCTGCCGAGGATGCTCTCTTGCATCATCGCGTCCACCGCCGGCGGAAAGAGCGTGAGAATATCAATTCGCATCGGTTTCCATACCCTCCAACAGTTCGACCTCGACCGTTTGGGCGTCGCGGTCGATTTTTTTGATAAACTGCTTCACCGCCGGCACGAGATACGTTTTTTCGCCGGTGATCTCATAGACGTCGTGCTTCGGCAGCGAGATCACGTCGGTGATCTTGCCGACTGCCGCGCCGTTTGCGACTGCGGTCATGCCGAGCAGTTCCTGCACGAAGAGCGCGCCCTCCGGCAGTTTTGCCTGTGCGGTGTTGATATAGACGATCTTGCCCACCTGCTGCCGCGCTTCGTCCAGCGTGTCGATGCCGTCGAGTTTCACCAGCACGCAGGTATTTTGCACGCGGACGGCCGCTTTGCGCGCCGTGCCGTCGAGCGTCATTTCGTGAAACTGCGTCAAAAACGCAGGAGAATCCGCCCACGGCAGCACGCGCATTTCGCCGCGCAGTCCGTGGGTGTTGACGATTTTGCCTGCTTCGAGCAATCTTGCCATCGTACTCACCTTATCGTTTTTTCGCCAGCGGCGTGGATTGGCTTTGCCGTTCGAGCAGTTCGCCGATGATGCTGTTCGACACCAAGAAGCCCTCCGGCGTCAGACGCCAGCGGCCGTCTTCGCGCTGCTTGGCAAGTCCCTTTTCCGCGAAGTTTTGGAGCGCCTGTTCCAGCGGCTCGAACGGCAGCAGGAACGATTTGGCGTATTCGTCGGCTTCCATGCCGTGCGCCGTGCGCAGGCGGAGCATCACGTATTCGCCGGCGCGTTCGCGCAGGGGGATCGCCTCGCACTCGGAGAGCACCACGTCCTTTTCTACGACGCCCTTGCAATATTTCGCAAGGTCGCGCTCGATCGTGAAGCGTTTGCCGGCAAAGTCGCTTGCGGCGGTCGGACCGAAGCCGAGATATTCGCCGCCGAGCCAGTATTTGAGGTTGTGGCGGCAGGCGAAGCCGTCACGCGCGAAGTTGGAGATTTCGTATTGTTTGAGTCCGGCGCGTTCCAAGCGCGAAACCGCCATTAAGTACATATCCGCCTGTGCGTCGTCGTCGGGCAGGCCTGCAAATTCGCGATACGACCACAGCGGCGTGCCTTCTTCGACCTTTAAGCCGTAGCAGGAGAGGTGATCCGGCTGCAGTGCCAGCGCGTCCTCCAGCGACTGTTTCCACGCGTCCATCGACTGGTTGGGCAGTCCGAACATCAGATCAAGCGACACGTTTTCAAATCCGGCGCGCCGCGCCGCGTCCACGGCTTTTTGCGCCTGCGAAAAGGTGTGCGGTCTGCCGAGTTTTTGCAGCATTGCGTCGTCGCTCGACTGCACGCCGAGCGAAATGCGGTTGAAGCCGGCGCGATGCAGCCGCGCCAGCGCCGGCAGCGTGACGGAATCGGGATTGGCTTCAAACGTGACTTCCGGCTGCTGCGAAAGGCGGAAACGCGCCGCGATTTCGGCATAGATGCGCTCCAAGCCCTCCGCGCCGAAGAAACTCGGCGTGCCGCCGCCGAAGTAGACGGTATCCACTTCGTAATTCGGCGCAAGCGGCGCCGCCTCGCGGATATGGCGAAGCACGGCGTCGAGATACTCGCCCATCGCCTCTTTGTTTCTGCCGCCGGCGAGAGAGTAGAAATCGCAATATTCGCATTTGCTGCGGCAGAACGGGATATGCACGTAGATGCCGAGCGTTTTTTGCTTTTGTGTCCGCATGATTCGGCTCCCCTTACCTTTAATCGTCGTCGAGTTTCAGAACTGCCATGAACGCCTCGCTCGGCACGGATACGCTGCCGAACGACCGCATGCGCTTTTTGCCCTCTTTCTGCTTTTCTAGCAGCTTCTTTTTGCGCGTGATATCGCCGCCGTAGCACTTGGCAAGCACGTCCTTGCGGAACGCTTTGATCGTTTCGCGCGCGATGATCTTGCCGCCGACTGCCGCCTGCACGGGGATTTCGAACATCTGCCGCGGAATGTTATCCTTCAGCCGTTCGCAGATTTTTCTTGCGCGCGCGTAGGCGCTGTCCGAGAACAGAATGAACGAAAGCGCGTCGATGATCTCGCCGTTGAGCAGAATATCGAGTTTGACGAGTTTGCTCGGACGGTAGCCGATCAGTTCATAGTCCAGCGACGCATAGCCGCGTGTGCGCGATTTGAGCGCGTCGAAGAAGTCATAGATGATCTCGTTAAGCGGCATATCGTAGTGCAGTTCGACGCGGTGCGCGTCGAGATACGCCATATCTTTGTATTCGCCGCGACGCTGCTGGCACAGTTCCATGATGCTGCCGACGTATTCCTGCGGCGTGAGGATATTCGCTTTGACGAACGGCTCTTCCGCAAGCTGGATCTCGGCAGGGTCGGGATAGTTCAGCGGCGTATAGACTTCCAGCACCGTGCCGTCGGTTTTCGTCACGCGGTAGACGACGTTCGGCGCGGTGGTGATCAGGTCAAGGTTGTATTCGCGCTCCAAGCGCTCCATGATGATCTCCATGTGCAACAGTCCCAAGAAGCCGCAGCGGAAGCCG
>JAFSXE010000093.1 GCA_017444195.1 Oscillospiraceae bacterium | reverse complement strand
GGTTCAAAACCTACATACTCCCTAATCTGCGCCGCCCTTCCGACGCGGTTTTCTTACACTTCGGTTTCGAGCGTGCCGCCGAGGAACTTCGGCAGGGGCTTGCCCTCTTTGCGCCACTTGGCGTATTCCGCCGTGGCGGCGAACATCACGTCGCCCGACGAGTTGAGCGCGGTTTCCACGGAGTCCTGCACGACGTTGATAATAAAGCCGACGGCGACGACCTGCATTGCCACGTCAGCGTCCACGCCGAACAGGGAGCACGCCATCGGGATCAGCAGCAGCGAGCCGCCCGCCACGCCGGACGTGCCGCACGCGGCAAGCGTGGCGATGACTGCCAGCACCAGCGCGGTGACGAACGACACCTGAATGCCGACCGTATTGGCGGCGGCAAGCGCCATGACCGCAATCGTGATCGCTGCGCCGTCCATATTGATCGTTGCGCCGAGTGGAATCGACACGGCGTACATTTCGCGGTCCATGCCGAGTTTTTCGCAAAGCGCCATATTGACGGGGATGTTCGCGGCGGAACTGCGCGTGAAGAACGCAGTCACGCCGGACTCCTTGAGGCAGCGGAAGACCAGCGGATAGGGGTTTTTCCGCAGCACGATTGCCGCAAGCAGCGGATCAACCACCAGCGCAACGGCAAGCATGCAGCCGACGAGGAGCAGCAGCAGCGAGCCGTAATCCTTGAAAATCGCAAGACCGTTCGTGGATACGTTGCTGTAGACGAGTCCCAGAATGCCGAACGGCGCAAGGTTGATCACCCAACGGACGAGCTGCGAAACGATATCGGCAAGATCCTGCATCATTTTCTTGGTTGCATCGGAGGCAAGTTTCTTTGCCGCAACGCCGATCAGCACTGCCCAGAACAGGATGCCGATATAGTTGCCGTCCGCAAGCGCGTGGATAGGATTGGACACCATGCCGACGAGCAGATTGGAAAGCACCTCGCCCACGCCGGTGGGCACGGCTTCCGCCGTTGCCGTTTCCGCCAAGATCAGCGTCTGCGGAAACAGGAAACTCGCCGCGACAGCCAAGCACGACGCCAGCAGCGTGCTGACCATATACAGCGTGATCACCAGACCGAACCGTCCGTCCAATTTGGTATTGCCCTGCGCGAGTGCGGAAACGACAAGCACGAACACCAAAATCGGCGCAATCGCCTTGAGTGCGCTGACAAACAGCGTGCCGAGCAGCGGCACAACGCGCAGTCCGTGGAACAACAGTCCCAGCACCGCGCCGATCACAAGTCCGCAAAGAATGCGAATGATCAGGCTAGTGCTATTGTACTTTTGAATGATTTTCATGGCTTTCCCTCTTTTTCTCTTTTTGCCGCAGAAACACCGGACGTCTGCAGACGTCCGGTTTATTCTTGATGGTACGCCTGACAGGACTTGAACCTGCACCCTCACGGACCAGAACCTAAATCTGGCGTGTCTGCCAATTCCACCACAGGCGCATACAGGCGTATTGTATCACACTTTTCCGTATGCGTCAATTCTCGGCTTGCTGAAACGCGAACGGGATCTGCGCAAGCAGATCGTCCGGCGTCATGCCGCGTTCGCCGTACTTTGCGGCGGCAAGATCGCCTGCCGTTCCGTGCAGCCACACCGCCGCGCCGCAGGCGGCAAACGGCGCCATGCCCTGCCCCAAAAGCGACGTGAGCATACCGGCGAGAATATCGCCGCTGCCGCCCTTTGCCATGCCGCTGTTTCCCGTGGGATTAACGGCAAGCCGCCCGTCCGGCGCGGCGATCACCGTGCGATGTCCTTTCAGCACCACGTAAACCTGATGAATCTGCGCAAACGCAAGCGCCGCGTCCTCCCGGCTCTGCGAAAGATCGCCGCCGAGCCGCGCAAATTCGCCCTCGTGCGGCGTCAGCACGGTCACACGGTCACGCCGAATTTGCAGCGCGTCCAAATGTCCCGAAAGCGCGCCGAGCGCATCCGCGTCCAAAACCAACGGCAGCGGCGTATCAAGCAGCCGCCGTACCAGCGTATCGGTACCGCGTGTGCGGCCCAAGCCGCAGCCGATCAGCGCTGCGTCACAGCGGTCGAGCCGCGCGCGGATCGTCTTTTCCGCAAAGCGCGAAACGTGCGCCCGGCCGAAAAGCGGAAACGGCATCGCGCTCGTACATTTGACCGCCGCAACCTGCCAGATGCCGCGCGGCACGCCGAGAAACACCAAGCCGCTGCCCGACCGCACGGCGGCAGACGCCGCATAGATAGGCGCACCGGTATAGCCGACCGAGCCGCAGACGCACAGCACCTTGCCGAACGTACCTTTGTGTCCGGCGGGATCACGCTTCGGCAGCACCGCGTTGACAAACTCGCGCGAGATTTCCATTTCCATCGCCCCTTTTGGACACAGTATAGCATTTTCCGCCCTATGCGTCAAACGAAGACGGTCGAAAAAGTGCGCCAAGCAATCGCTTGGCGCACTTGCGCTTATGCTTTTTCCACTTCCAATTCGCCGTTGCGCACGGTGATCTGCAGGCGGCTGCCTGTGGGAATGTCGCCCTGCAGGATGCGCCGCGCCAGCAGCGTTTCCACGGTATGCTGGACGTAGCGGCGGATCGGACGCGCACCGAACTGCGGATCGTAGGACGCTTCAAGGATGAAGTCCTTTGCCGCCGGCGTCAGCACGCAGCAAAGCTGCTTATCGGCAAGACGGCGGTTGAGCGCCGCAATCTGCAAGTCGATGATGCCGGTGATATTCTCGCGTGTCAGCGGCTTATAGTAGACGATCTCGTCGAGCCGGTTGAGGAACTCCGGACGGAACGTGTGCCGCAAAAGCTGCTGCACCTCGTTTTGCGCTTCCGCGGTGATCTCGCCGTCCGCGCCGATGCCGTCGAGCAGCGTCTGACTACCGAGGTTGGACGTCAGAATGATAACCGTGTTTTTGAAGTCCACCGTCCGCCCCTGCGAATCGGTGATACGCCCGTCGTCGAGCACCTGCAAAAGCACGTTGAAGACGTCGGGATGCGCTTTTTCGATCTCGTCGAACAGTACGACACTGTACGGTCTGCGGCGCACCGCCTCGGTAAGCTGACCGCCCTCTTCATAGCCGACGTATCCGGGAGGCGCGCCGATCAGACGCGATACGGAGAACTTCTCCATATATTCGGACATATCGAGGCGAATGAGGTTCTTCTCATCGTCAAACAGCGCTTCCGCCAGCGTTTTGGCAAGTTCCGTCTTGCCGACGCCGGTCGGACCGAGGAACAAGAACGAGCCGATCGGGCGATTCGGGTCCTGGATGCCGCTGCGGCTGCGCAAGATCGCCTCGGTAACGGAGCGCACCGCTTCGTCCTGACCGATCACGCGCTTGTGCAGGATCTCATCGAGATGCAGCAGTTTTTCGCGCTCACCCTCGACGAGTTTGGCAACGGGGATACCCGTCCACCGTTCGACGATCTTGGCGATTTCCTCTTCGGTCACCTTATCGCGCAAAAGCTGCGATTTCTGCGCCGTCTGCGCCAGTTTTTCCTCCTGCTCCAACTGCTTTTGCACTTCGGGCAGGTCGCCGTATTTGAGCTTGGCGGCTTTTTCCAGATCGTATTCCTGCTCCGCCTGCTCGATCTGCCGGTTGAGATCTTCCAGCTTTTCGCGCAGCTGCTGCACCTTGCCGATGGCGTTCTTCTCATTCTCCCACTGGGATTTCATCGTATTGAACTTTTCGCGCTGGTCGGCAAGTTCCTTGCGCAGTTCCGCCAAACGCCCAACGGAAAGTTCGTCCGTTTCGTCCTTCAGCGACGCCTCTTCAATCTCCATCTGAATGATGCGGCGGCGGATCTCGTCCAGCTCCGTCGGCATGGAATCCATCTCCGTGCGGATCATGGCGCACGCCTCGTCGATGAGGTCGATCGCTTTATCCGGCAGGAAGCGGTCGGTGATGTAGCGGTCGGAGAGCGTTGCCGCCGCGATGATCGCCGGATCGGTGATCTTCACGCCGTGGAACACTTCATAGCGCTGCTCCAAGCCGCGCAGGATCGCAATCGTATCCTCCACGGTCGGCTCCTGCACCAGTACCGTCTGGAAACGGCGCTCCAGCGCCGGATCCTTTTCGATATACTTGCGGTACTCGTCGAGCGTCGTCGCGCCGATGCAATGCAGTTCGCCGCGCGCCAGCATCGGCTTGAGCAGGTTGCCGGCGTCCATCGAGCCCTCGGTCTTGCCCGCGCCGACGATGGTATGCAGTTCATCGATAAACAGAATGATCTTGCCGTCCGATTTTTTGACCTCTGCAAGCTCGGATTTCAGCCGTTCTTCAAATTCGCCTCGGTACTTTGCGCCGGCAATCAGCGCGCCCATATCGAGCGAGAAAATAGTTTTGTCCTGCAAACTCTTGGGCACGTCG
>JAFSXE010000092.1 GCA_017444195.1 Oscillospiraceae bacterium | reverse complement strand
GGCTCGGTGGAGATGGCGCAGGAGTTAGTCCGGCGCGGCTGGTATATCGGCTTCACGGGTGTGCTGACCTTCCGCAACGCGCGAAAAGCGGTCGAGGCTGCAGCGGCGTTGCCGCTCGACAGAATCTTGATCGAAACGGACTGCCCCTATATGGCGCCGGAGCCGCATCGCGGCAAGCGGTGCGACAGCCGTCTGGTACGATTGACGGCAGCGCGGCTTGCCGAAATCCGCGGCATTTCGGAAGAGGAAGCGATCCGCGCCACGCGCGAAAACGCAAAGCGGCTCTTTGGCATTGAGCAATAAAAAAAATACGCTGTTCTGATGAACAGCGTATTTTTTTATTGCTCTTATTTTGCGCCGACTTCGATGCAACGCACGGTCGTGCCTTCCACGTAAAGATTCATGGAAGTATAGAACGTTCGCGCCTGCGAAGGGGTAATCCATTGTCCGCTTTCTTGGTTATAGCAGCGGAGATCATCGGAGATCGTATACGTTTGACCGTCTAGCGTAATGTAGCGGTCGCTCAGCCATGCCGATGTCGAAACATCGGCAAACTTTTGCAAAAGCGTTACGATGCTGCCGTCGGCATAGCGCTGCACCTTCACAAAATCGCCGTCCGCAAATGCGTTTTGCGAAGTTGAGGTAAACGCCGTTGCGCCGTTGGAGAAGGTGAAACTGCGCGTGCTGCTGTCATCCATGCGAATGCGGCCGTAAAGCGGTGCGTTGCCCTTGTGCAGTACGATCAGATCGACCTCATCTTTCCAGTTGGTGCGGGTAAAGGCAATGCTGCTTTCCGATACGGTTTCTTTCAGCGATCCGGGCGCAACGCGGTTGCCGTAGTCGATGATCAGCGCATTGTCCGCAAGTTTCCGCGAGCCGACGGTTGCCGTTTCGGGATTGAAGCTGCCGCTTGCGCCGGCGGTGGCTTCCGTCAAAACGATTTTGCCGGCGGTGTAGGCATTGATACGGACGATGCACCCTTCATAGGCGCTTAGGTCAGCGTTGACACCGGCAAGTGGGATCAGCGTGCCGCCGGCGCAGAGGGAAAGTACACCGTCTTTGACATAGCCGAGCGTGTTGCCGGTGGCAACCTTGCTGTCATCCGTAACGCCGGCAACCTGACCGTCCGCCGTCAAAAGAATTGTGATCTGCGAGCCGATGGCGCGATGGGAAAGTTCGGTGATCGCAGAGGGCAGCACCGTGAATTGCACGCCGCCGAGTGCAGTGAGAATGTTCGGTTGCTGCTTCGATGGCGACGCCGCTTCATAGCGGACGGAGAGGTGCGCGTCGCTGACGAGGATCGCATTGGTGTCGGCGCGGTAGATTGCGGTATCGTTGACGCGAAGATCTTTCGCCGTGGCAGGCAGTCCATTTTTATACAGTGTATAGTTTTTGCCGCCAGAGAGGATATCGAAGCCTGCAGTCGAGCCGTTTTGCGCAACAACGATTGCGGTGTCCGAAATCGTTGTGCTTGCTGCTGCGGCAGGCAAGAATGTTACGGCATTGCCTTTTTGATCGGTTACGATCTTGCCGCGCTGACCGAGCAGCGTCGTCGAATCAACGGTGTAGCGAAGCGGATATTTTTTGCCGTCGGAAACGGTCATCGTGCCGGAGCCGCCATCGAGCGCCGTCAGCGTCGTTTCTTCGGAAAGCGTGTAGTAGGTGCTGCCGCTTGCGGTTTGCGTCTGCAGCAGCCGAACGAACAGTTTTGCCGCCTGCTGGCGCGTCAGCGCCGCAAGCCCGTTTGCAATGCCGGTGCCTTCGGTCAGTTTGATTGCGGCGGCCTTTTCCATATACGCCTGCGGCCAGATGCCGCCGATCGCCGCATCCTCATAGCCGAGCATGCGCAGCAGGATCGTTACCGCCTGTCCGGCAGTGACGGTCGATTCCGGACGGAACGTGCCGTCCGGGAAGCCGGCGAGCAGCTTGTGTCCCTTGGCGGACAGATTGACGTAGTCGCGCGCCCAGTGGTTTGCCACGTCGGGGAAGACGGTGATAGCACGATAGGCGGCAAGTTCGTCTTGCGCACCCATGGCGTAGACCGCCATTTTGCAGAATTGCGCGCGTGTTAGATTGCCGCTCGGACGGAACGAGCCGTCCGGAAAGCCGGAAATCACGCCCATGATGCGGAGCGACTCCACCGCAGAGAGCGTGGGCACGTCGGTCACGTCGGAAAAGCCGACGGCGCCGGCCGGCAGGATCAGCATTGCGGCAAGTACAGCCGCAAGCAGCAGGGAAAGCCATCGTTTCATAGGGATACCTCTCATTCCGCCCGCAGCGCGTCTACGGGCTGAAGTTTTGCCGCTTTGGCGGCAGGATAACTGCCGAACAGCAGTCCGAGCGCAACGGAAAGACCGAATGCCAGCATGGTTACGCCAAACTGCGGATAGATCGTTATTTGGAACAGACTTCGGCTGAGAATGATGCTGCCGACTGTGCCGACAAGAATGCCGACAATGCCGCCGAAGCCGCAGAGCATCGCCGCCTCGATCAGAAACTGCATCACGATCGTCGATTTCTGTGCGCCGACGGCGCGGCGGATACCGATTTCGCGTGTGCGCTCGGTTACGGTCACGAGCATGATGTTCATAATGCCGATACCGCCGACGATCAGCGAGATCGCCGCAATGCCGCCCAGCACCAGACCGATCATCGTCATTTGCTGGTTTTCCGATTCCTGCCACTGGTTTTCCGACCAGACGTTATAGCCGCCGGTCTGCGTGTTGACCTTGCCCTTGAGAAAACCGGCAAGCCGCGAAATGACTTCGTTCAGCACCGCGCTGTTTTTTGCCTTGACGATGAACTCCGAAGAAAACGGATCGCCGAGCAGCCGTCTTGCGGTGTAGGGGAACAGGATCAGGTTGTCCATGTTGGACTGCTGCGCGGAAGCGTCGCTCAGGCGCGGGGCATAGACGCCGATCACTTCAAAGTTCAAACCGTTGACCTGCAATTTCTGTCCGATGGGATCGGCGGTGCCGAAGAACAGCGGCGCGGTTTGCGCGCCGAGCACACAGACCTGCGCGATGTTTTCCACGTCGAGATAACTGATGTCGCGTCCCTTTTGAATCTTCAGATTATTGCAGGCGGCATACTGGTCGCTGCCGTACAGCCGATCCGGCGGTGCGGAGATCAAATTCCAATCGTCGTCGTACTTGTATTCCATGTTTGCCGTGGTCTTGGTGCCGTAGACGACGGTTGCGCCGCAGTTGCCGCGCGGCGTAATGCCGTCCACCAAGTCCTTCATGCCGGCGCAGTAGTCATAGAGCATCGGGAAGTAGTCCGTCGGCGGCGTATTTGCATCCTCCCCCCACGTATAGACGGATACGTTGATGCGGTTGCTGCCCATTGCGGCATACTGCTGCCGCGTGTGTTCCTTCATGCCCTCCATGACCGATACGATCGTCATCACGGCGGCAATGCCGATGAAGATACTCAAAATGGTCAAAACGGATCGCGCTTTTTTGCCGGTGATCGAGCGCCACGCCATTTTCAGCGATTGCAGAAAGTTCATAACGGTGCCTCCTCCTGCAAGTAGTCCTCCACGATCCTGCCGTCGGAGATGCGGATGCGGCGCTTTGCCGTGGCGGCAATGGAATTGTCGTGGGTAATCAAAATGACGGTGCTGCCCTCATCGTTCAGTTTCCGCAAAAAGGCAAGCACCTCTTTGCCGGTGCGCGAATCCAGCGCGCCCGTCGGCTCGTCCGCCATCACGATCGGCGGATGCGCGGAGATGGCGCGCGCAATGGCGATGCGTTGCTGCTGACCGCCGGAAAACTGCTTGGGAAAGTTCTTGGCGCGCGCGGCGAGTCCCACGCGCTCCAACGCCGCCATCGCGGTGGCGCGGCGCGTTTCGTTGTCCATGCCCTGGTAGATCAGCGGCAGCTCCACGTTCTCCACGGCGTTCAGCGTGGGCAGCAGGTGATACTGCTGGAAGATGAAGCCGACCTGCTGGTTGCGGATTTTGGAAAGCTGCGCGTCGGTCAACGTGCCGACGCTGATGCCGTCAAGCAGGTACTCGCCGCGTGTGGGAACGTCCAGACAGCCGAGTATATTCATCAGCGTGGATTTGCCGGAGCCGGACTGCCCGATGATCGCCACGAACTCGCCGCGGTCAATCGTCAGCGATACGCCGTCCAGCGCGCGAACTTCACTCTCCAAGCCCTCGTCGTAGATCTTGAAGACGTCGCGCAGTTCAATCAAATGTTCCATGCGATTAGCCCCACGCCTGTTCGGTGATCATCTGCGTAAAGACCTCCGTGCCTTCCGACACGCCGGACTTCAGTTCCACGTTGTAGGCATCCTGGATGCCGATCTCCACCTGTACGGGGTAGAAGTCTTCCGGCACTTCCTCGTCACGCGCCGTAATGGCGGCAGGCGTTTCGCTGCTGCCCTCGCGCACGTAGACAACCGGCACGATCTCGCCGGTTTCCAGCGCCGCCGTGCGGACGCACTGGATCGGCAGAACAAGGCAGCCGTCGCTCTGTGACGCGATCAGCGAATAGTTAACATAACTATTGATTTGCAGCTTGCCGTCGGGGTTTTCCGCGGAAATGATGACCGGATAGGTCGCCACGCCGCCGGCAACGGTGCTGGAAAGACTGACCGAGTCGATCACGCCGGAGGCGACCGTACCCCACTGGTCGAGATCCACCATCATGCCGGGTTTGAGATAGCTGACGTTGCGCTCGTCCACGGTTGCGCTGACCAAGATGGAACTGGTATCGGAGATGGTCAGCAGCGTCGTATTCGCGGCGATCTCGCCGCCTTGGCGGACGTTCAGACCGATCACCGTGCCGGCAATCGGCGCGACGGCGTTGCAGTTGTCCAGGTTTTTCTGCGCGGCTTCAAGGTCGCGCTCGGCGGTTTCGATGTTCTGCTGGATGGTGAAAATTTCGTTTTCGCTGCTTTCGCCGTCAATATTCAGCAGCACCTCACCGGCCTGCACCTGCAAATAGTCGTAGAGTTTTGTGGAAATCACCGTGCCGCTTACGGTGGAGGTCAGTTCGCTCACGCGGTTATACGCCAGTTTTCCGGATTCATAGGGATAGATCGTTTCGCCGTTCACAGTCGCGGTTGCCGCGGCGACCATATCGGCGGCGAGCGCGCCCTCGTTCGGCACGAGGATCGTCACGGCAAAGAGCTTCGAGCCCTCCGGCGTGATCCGGCTGACCATGCGCACTTCCTCGACCGTGCCCGTGACTGCGGACATCAGCGCCGGAATGGAAACATCCATCTTCTGCCCGACTGCGATCTCCCCGGCGTAGGCATAGGAGAAGTACTGCGTCAGCCGCATCTGACCGTCGTCGATCAGCGTGGCGACTTTATCGCCCTTGTAAATCGAATCGCCTGTATGGTATGTGGTCACGTTTATCAGTTTGCCGCTGTGCGGTGCGGCAAGATGCAATCCGGCAATATCCTTCTGCGCGGCGGAGAGTTGCTTGCGGTAACCGTCAAGATTGCTTTTCGCCTTGGTGTATGCCGCTTCCGCCGCCGGAGAATTGATCACAAACAGCTTGTCACCGGCTTCCACGTGGTCGCCTTCGTTTACGTACACGTCCACGACGCTGCCGGTCGTCGTCAGCGTCAGCGTTTCGCTGTTGCGCGCCTTCGTCAGACCGCTGCCGGTCACGTTGGAGGTGATCGATCCGACGGAAACGAAATCCGTCATCACGTCCTGCTTCTTTGCGGCGCCGCCGCCGAAAAGCAAAAATCCGCCGGCGACGAGCGCGGCGAGGATCACGCCGATGATCAGCCATTTGACCCAGCCTTTTTTCGCTTTCTTCGGGGCAGCGGCCACAGTCGTTTCATTCATGGGTATCGCTCCTTTTTCGATGCTTCAATATGTTTTAATAGTATAGCGAAAAGCCGCCGGAAAAGCAACAACAATCGGTAACATAACAACGCAAAAGGAACAGGGTATATTTGACAATGGACAAGGAATCAGCTATGATGTACTTGGTGAAATTTATGAAGAAAAGAACAGCGAATCAAATGCCGGCGGTTGTTTCAAAAATTACCGAATGGTTTTTGATTCTGCTTGCAAGCGTTTATCTTCTCTATACGGGATTCGGCGGCTATGTCGAGCTGACGCAGCACAAGTTGGCGATGTTCCTGCTGCTTTCCGTCGTGTTTTTTGCGGCGCTGGTGTTGCTGCCGCTGGAATACGCGCTGACCGGTGAAGCGCGGCTTTCGACGCTCCGACCGGTAATATCGTTTTGCGCTGCAGAGTATTGCCTGCTGGTATTTTTGCTTTTTACGTTTTTGTCGGCGGCGCTTTCGCCGACGCCGCGTGCGGCGTTTTTCGGCAACCTCCGCAACGAAGGCGCGATGACGTTTTTGCTCTACGTTGGGATCTGTCTTTCTGCATCGCAGTTTGCCGCCGCATCAAAGCGGCTGCTCGCTGCTTTTGCCATTGCGGTCGGGTTGTGCTGTGTGCTTTCGCTCCTTCAGTTTCTTGGCGGCAATCCGCTTTCGCTTTATCCGAGCGGCATGAACTATTATGACGCGAACAAACGGTATGCCGGTGAGTTTCTCGGGACAATCGGCAATGTGGACTTGTTTTCCGCCGTACTCTGTATTGCGATTCCCACGCTGTGGATCTCGCTTTGGAAGCTGCGTTCGCCGCGCCGGTGGTGGCTGGCGCTTCCGCTTGCGCTTGCGCTTGCGGTGCTGATCAAGATGCACGTCTTGGGCGGCTTGGTCGGCGTGACGGTCGGCACGCTTTTTACCGTGCCGAATCTGCTTGGACAAAAGCGCGCAAGAATTGCCGCATGGACGGCAGTTATCGTGCTTTCGGCTGCGGCGCTTGCGCTGATCTATGCTTACGGCGCGTTCCTCGGCGGACTGTTTTCGGAAGCGTCCGCCGTGATGCACGGCAAATGGAATGACGCATTTGGCTCGGGGCGTATCTATATTTGGCGCAAGACGTGGGAACTGGTTCCCGAACGGCTGTTCTTCGGTGGTGGGCCGGATACGCTTGGTCTGCGCACCGACGCGCTGTTTGAGCGCATCGACGAAGCGCAGCAAATCCAAATCCGAAGTTTTGTCGATACGGCGCACAATGAATATTTGAATCTCCTTGTTAACAACGGACTCTTGGCGCTGCTTGCGTATCTTGCTGCGCTGGGGCTCGTTTTTGTAAAATGGGTGCGGCACGCTGCGCAAAACCCGGCTGCGGCAATCTGCGGCGGCGCGGTCTTCGCGTATGCGGCGCAGGCGTTTTTCGGCATCAGCTCGCCGATCAGCGCACCGTTCTTTTGGGCGGCATTGGGGCTGCTGATTGGAAACTGCAAGGAAAAAACGGGAGGAAACGGAACATGAGAAAGGGCATCATTCGCCGCATTGCGCTGAACTTGGCAATCGTGATGCTGCTGTCGTTTTTGCCGGCGTTCGGTGGGCAGCCGGCGCTTGTTACCAACGCTTTGGCGGCAAGCGATGATCCGTATGTGATTATTGTTGGAGCAGGTACGTCAGAAGCAAAAATGTTTTATTCTACCGAGTCTGCCTCCGGCAACGGATGGCAATATGACCCAAACAAGCACGCACTCTATTTAACTGACTATAATAGCGGCAATATCAATTCGTTTGGCGATCTTACCATCTATGCTTCCGGGACGTGTACAGTCTTTGGCGGGCAAGGAAAGATAGACAACTACACTTTTGGTGAAACAGCGATTCGCGCGTCGGGCGCACATCTTTCAGTCATTGTGCAAAATGGTTCGTTAATGGCTACCGGCGGCAATAGTAATTACTCGGCAGGCAACGCGCTATCGGGCGATAGTGTTTATCTTTTTGTAGCAACCGGCGCGAAGGCAATTTTAGAGGCGGGGCAGATCAATGGAAGCTACAATGGAGAATACTATCCCGGCGCATATGCCATTCAAGCAACGAATGAGGTTTGTATTCAAAATAGCGGCACACTGAAGGTCATTGGCAAAGATGCAAACTGTTATGGCGGTTGCGGTATTCGTTGCGACAACTTCAGCTATTACGGCAGCGGCACAGCGACGATCACTGCCGGCGCGACTACCGGGAGCAAAGCATATGCAGGCGGTGGATGTGGTGTTTCTGCGAAAAATGATATTTGGCTTTACGGAACCGGAACAATTACTATCCGGGGTGGCGCGGCTTCCGGCGACCTGACTGCCGAACAATCGGGAGGCGCCGCAGTGTATTCCGAAAACGGTGTCATCACAATTGCGATGGGGTGCACGTTGACGGGCGGCAACGGCTATTATGCCGGACCGGCAATTCGGGGAAACGGCAGCGACGTTCATTTCAAGGCAAATGACTACGCAAACGGAAAGCAGGGCGCAATCACGCTGACGGCAGGCAGCGGTCAGAATCGTTGGGCGCTTTGGGCAGAAGAATATAGTTATTCAGGCGCATTTACAACGAAGCCGCTTTACAACCAGGACGAGTGTTGCTATCAGATCACATTTACCGTCAATAGCTATACGCTGACGCTTTCCGGCAACGGCGGCACTTACAGCGGTTCATCGTCAAAAACGCTGACCAAGCCGTATTCGACGGTCGTGGATATGTCGGGTTACGCTTTTACGAAATCCGGATATACGCTTGTCGCGTGGGAAGAGAACTCAACGGGAAACTACTATGCGTGGAACACTTCTTACCGGATTTACGGCGACGACACGCTGGTTGCGCAATACGAACAGCGGCAAAATGGCGACGTGTTGCTGCTGCCGGGCAAAAACACCGGTACAATCAGCGGCTATGCCTATTGTTATTTTGCTCCCGGTGACTATGTACAGCTGCCGTCCAATGCGGACGATCCCCTTGTCTACGGTACAGGAAAGACCGCGCCGACCATGGATGCCATGCATATCAACCAAAGCCCGATCTACGTTGATCAGCATGAAGCGAATCCGTCCAAACAGACGACGCTGTACGCATATCACGCCTATGTAACCTCATTCACCAATCTTGTGATCTATCACCCGACGGAAGGATCCGTCAAGCAGGGCGGCAACGCGCTTTGGCAGGCAGCAGGTGACGAGCTGACCGTACTCGGTGCGTCGTACTTAACCGCGCCGAGCGGCATGCAGTTTGCCGGCTGGTCGAGTTATTGGGATGGCCCTGTGGAATATGAGCCGGGCGAGAAGATTCCCTATTACAAGGAGAACTCGCGGCGCGATCTCTATGCCGTATGGGAGCCGATTTCGCATACGCTGACGCTGGAAGGCAACGGCGGTACGGTTGACGGCATGAGCAGCGAAAAGATCAAGGTGGAAGAAAACGATTGGGTCCGGTTGCCTAAGTTTGATGCCTATCGCTCGGGCTACTCGCTGATACGGTGGAAGGACAGCGGCACGGGAACGTACTATCCGTGGAATGGCTCTATTCAAATGAAGAAGAGCACTACGCTGACGGCGCAGTGGCAGCAGCGAAAAAACGGAGATTTGTTGTTACTGCCGAGCCTGGGAACGGCGGCGAGAATTAAAAACAGCAGTTCCAGCGTGGATTACGTTTACTATTCCTCCGGCGCATCGGTTACGCTGCCGTCGAAAGACACGAACGGCAATGATATTTTGTGGACGCCCACGTCGGAAGTTTATTATTTCGATCATGCCGATGCGAAGCACGTATTTTATGAGCCGGTCTATACCGGCAAGTATACTGCGCCGGCAGATGAGCAGACGACGCTCTATTCCCAGCGCATCGGCATTACGGCGTCGTGGGGCTCGCTGATCGTCTATCATCCGACGGACGGCAAGGCGGCAAATGGCGGCGATCTGCTCATGCAGGAGATTGAAAGCTATCCGGCAAATGTAACCAAATTGCATACGGTCATTGATGGATCGTATCTTGAAGCACCGGAGTGCAAGCGGCTTGCAGGTTGGTCAAAAACCGCAGGCGGCGCGGTCGCCTATTCGGTGGGAGAGGAGATTCCGCTTCAGGACAATGACGTTCTGCACCTGTATGCGGTTTGGGCGCTAAGCGATTATAAGGTTACGCTGACCGGCAACGGAAAAACGGAAACGGTGTTCGTGCCGATGGAAGATCCCTATCTGCACCTGCCAAGCAGCGGTTTTGAAAAGACCGGCTACACGCTGACACGGTGGTATGATAGCGCAACATCTACCTACCATCGGCTGAATGAGTGGATGAAGTTTACGCAAAACACCACGCTGACGGCGCAATATCAGCAGCGCAAAATCAGCGATCTGCTGCTTTTGCCGAATGGTGAGCCATTTGTTGTCAGCGGACAAAACAAGGATTTTGCGTATTATTCGGATACCGCATCGGCGACGTTGCCGACGAAAACGGCAGCCGGAAATGCCATTGTGTGGAGCGCACAGGAGAACCTTCGGTACCGTTGGAATGCCGACGGCAACGGCGTCTGTCGCGCGCCGATCTACACCGGCACTTTTGCGATTCCGGCAAATAAGCAGACAACGCTCTATGCGTGTGCGAACGGTTACACTGTTTCGCATACCTCGCTGATCGTCTACCACTCAACGGGCGGCGCGATCAAGCAGGGCGGCGATCTTTTGATGCAGGAGCGCGACGGCGCGCAAGGTTCTGCCAAAAATCATACAACGATCGACGAATCGTATTTGACCGCGCCGAGCGGCACACACCTTGTCGGTTGGGCGGAAAGCCCGTCTGGTAAGGTGATGTACGAGATCGGCGAAAAAATCAGTCTTCATGAGAATGAGCGGTTGGATCTCTATGCAGTTTGGGGCAGCGAAGAGGAGCTGGCGAACGGCTGGCGCGGTCAATACGTCCCATCCAGTCGCGCTTTGCAGTTGACGATTCCGGCATCGTGGGCATCTGCTAAAGGAGCAAAGAAGGTTGTTGTTGCAAGTTATAACGCAACGGGAAAGTACAAAAAGACGGTTGCGCTTGCGCAGTATACCGGATCCGATATGACGATATCGTATTCTGCTTCACAATATCCGACCGTTGTGGCATACGCGGTGGATCAAATCTACCGCCCGATTGCTAAGTATACGATTACGGTAACCAATAACACGATTGAACTTGCTTAAACGAAAAAGGACGGACAAGCAGTTGCTTGTCCGTCCTTTTTTGCATTTTACAGTTTTTTCGCAATGGATCTTGCGGCGACAACGCCGCTGGAGCCTGCCTGCGCCAGACCGCGCGTGATGCCGGCGCCGTCGCCGATCGCGTAGAGGTTGGGCAGATCGGTTTCCAGTTCGCTCGTCAGATTGATGCGCGCGGAATAGAACTTGAATTCCACGCAGTAGAGCAGCGTGTCGTAATTCGCCGTGCCGGGCGCGAGCTTGTCGAGCGCGTAGATCATCTCGATGATGTTGTCCATGTGCCGCTTCGGCAGCACCAGACTCAAGTCGCCGGGCGTTGCCGCCAGCGTCGGCTTGGTGAACGACTGCGCGAGACGGT
>JAFSXE010000091.1 GCA_017444195.1 Oscillospiraceae bacterium | reverse complement strand
TCCGGCAGGCGTCCATCAGAACGGCCGTGCCGATGATGTTCGTTTCAAGAAAGATCGCCGGGTTCTCGATCGAGCGATCAACGTGGCTCTCCGCCGCGAAGTTCACCACGATGTCAGGATGCTCCTCTTCAAAGAGTTTGTCCACCGCCGCACGGTCGCAGATATCCGCCTTGACAAAGCGGAAGTTCGGCTTGTCCATCAGCGGTTTCAGCGTGGACAGATTGCCCGCATAGGTCAGCTTGTCCAAGCAGACGAAGCGATCCTCGGGGTGGTTTTCCACTTCATAGAACAGGAAGTTGCTGCCGATAAAGCCGGCGCCGCCGGTTACGATGATCGTCATACGCTCTCTCCTCTCAAAACAGCAGTTTATCCTGCGCCACGCGGCGCAAATGCTCGCCGTACGGCGACTTACCGTATGCCTTGGCAGCAGCGAGCAGCTGCTCCTTGGTGATCCATTTTTCATGGTACGCGACTTCCTCCGGCGCGGAAATGACAAGGCTCTGCCGATTCTGCACCGTCTGCACGAAACTCGCCGCATCCATTAGACTTTCCATCGTGCCGGTATCCAGCCACGCGAAACCGCGGCCGAGGATCTGCGCTTTGAGTTTTTTCTTCTGTAAGTACAATTCGTTCAGCGTTGTGATCTCCAATTCACCGCGCGCGGACGGCTGCACTTTTTTCGCCATCTCCGCCACGCCGGCAGGATAAAAATACAAGCCGGTAATGCAATAGTTGGATTTCGGATGCTTTGGCTTTTCCTCGACGGAAAGCACGTTTTTATTCCTGTCAAACTCCACAATGCCGAACCGTTCGGGATCGGGAACGAAGTAGCCGAAAATCGTCGCGCTGCCGTTTTCTGCGTTCTGCACCGCCTCGGACAAGTTGCGGCGGAACCAGCCGCCATAGAAAATATTGTCGCCGAGGATCATCGCGCAGGAATCGCCGCCGATAAACTCCTCCCCGATCAAAAACGCCTGTGCCAAACCGTCTGGACTCGGCTGCACCGCATAGGAGAGGTGAATGCCGAACGCGCTGCCGTCGCCGAGCAGCTGCTCGAAGCGCGGCGTATCGGTCGGCGTGGAGATGATCAGAATATCACGGATGCCCGCCAGCATCAATGTGGAGAGCGGATAGTAGATCATCGGCTTATCGTAGACAGGAAGCAGTTGCTTGCTCGTCACCTTGGTCAGCGGATACAGCCGCGTACCGCTGCCGCCGGCGAGAATGATACCTTTCATCTCGGTCACCCCTTACAGTTCAAAATGATATCGCAGATGCGATCCACGTCCGAAAGCGGCAGATCAGCATAGAGTGGCAGGGTCAGCACGCGATGGCTGATCGTCAGCGCAACGGGCGTCTTGCCGGCGTCGTACTTGCCGTGGAAGCAATCGAACGTGTTGGTCAGCGGATAGAAATACTTGCGCGCAACAATGTCCTGCGCGCCGAGCGCGGCAAAGACGTCGTCGCGGCTCGCGCCAAAGTCGGTTTCATCGAAAATCACGGGATAATAGGCGTAGTTCGGCGTAACGTCCTTCTGCACGGGATTGAGCTGCAGCCCCTTCACGCCGGAAAGCCGTTCGTTATACCGCTCGACGACTTTTTTGCGCTTGGCGATCTCTTCATCCACGTGGCGCAGATTGCAAAGTCCCATCGCCGCGCAGAATTCGTTCATCTTGGCGTTCGCGCCGACGCCGTCCACCACCTCGGGACCGCGGATGCCGAAGTTTTTCAGACGGTACAGTTCCAGCCCGAACTCGTCATCACGGAAGCACGCCGCGCCGCCCTCAATACTGTTGAAAACCTTCGTCGCGTGGAAACTGAAGCAGGAAACGTCGCCGAACGTGCCGATGCCCTGCCCCTTATAGCGCACACCGAACGTATGCGCCGCGTCGTAGATCACCTTGAGGTTGTGCTTCTTTGCAATCGCTTCGATCGCCTCGATATCGCAGATGTTGCCGTAGACGTGCACCGGCATGATCGCACAGGTCTTCTCCGTGATCAGCGGCTCGATCTTCGACACATCCATCGTGAAATCGACCGGATTGACATCCACAAAGACCGGCTCCAAGCCGTTGCGGACGATCGCATGCGTGGTGGAGGCGAACGTGAACGGCGTCGTCAGCACCTCGCCGCCGCGCGGCAGGTGCAGCGCCTGAAGCGACAGCTCCAGCGCCATGTGCCCGTTCGTCAGCAGGTCGATCTTCTCCACGCCGAGATAGCGGCAGAGTTCCTTTTGCAGCGTCTTATGCTTGACGCCCATGTTGGTCAGCCAGTGGCTGTCCCAAATATCGCGAATCTCGTCGAAGTATTCCTCCATCGGCGGCATCGACGACTGCGTCACGTTAATCATAAGGCATCCCCCTTAGTTGTAAAATCCTGCAGTTTATTCTACAACAGGATAAATTAGTTCGTCTAAATGATTCGCCACGTTCGCCTGTTCTTCCTTCGTTGAAAAACGAAGGCGTAGGCGCGCTAAAACATCCGATGCATTTTTTCCTACATCGATAGGCGTATCGGCATCAACGATTGCCGTGTTCTGATAGACGCGATCGCAAATGGATGGATCAATGTTCAAGCCGCGATAGATACCCGCTTTATGTGAGAAGACAAGATATTGCGTAATGGAGATCTCCGGCAGTTTGTTCTGCACTACCGTATCGAAATACGCATTATCGCCCACAGCCGTCGTTACCAAAAGTCGGCTCATATCAACGCCGCTGGAATCCTCAACGAGCGATGGCAAGGCATTGCCTCCCTGCCGAGCGTTAATCTCAATCACAAAGAAATTTTTATCTTTTGTAAAGAAGGCCTCGACATTGTACTCTCCGTGGCGAATTCCCAATCGGCGAATGATGCTTTCCATATCTTTTTTTATGATTTGGAGATCATTTTCACTTTCATTGATCGGCAGGTACGACACATTAGGAACAAACGGAAGCGTCGCCGAACGAAGCGTTGTCATAAGCCCGTGCCAAAGAATGATTCCGTTATGAACGAAAATGTCTCCTTCAATGTTTTTCAGCGTCGGCATCGGTACATATTCCTCCACCGTCACTTTATCATGAACAGAAAACTTGCTACACTGTACAAATGCCTGCGCAAATTGCTCGGCGTTATATTGTTTTAGAACCGTCGTACCGCGACTTCCTGAGCTTTCGCTCGGTTTGACAACAATCGGAAAGTGCAATTCTCTTAATTGGCAAACCGCTTCTTTGAGATTATCCGTTTCAAACGCGGTTGGGCAATACAAACCCGCCTTTTTTTGAAAATGGCGAAAACCGCACTTAGATTGCAGTATTTCGATTGCTTCTTTTGGATTGCCAACTACGCCGCAATGTTCCGCGCACGCCGCAACATTATACATTGCCGGCTCCGAATTAGATACCACGCCATCCGGTTTTTCAACATCTGCAACTTTTAATACGGCGTCCAAATCCAGCGTGCTGACCTGATAGTGCTTGTCACAAAGTGCAATACCGGGATTGGTTGTTGTCCAATCGCAGAGGACGACATAGTACCCCTCGCGTTTTGCCGCTTGGATTAGCGGAACCTGCGCTTTTGCGCCGCCCAAAACGAGAAGCTTCTTCATACACCAAACCTCCGCAGCAAATCAATCACTCTTTGCATATCCTCCGCCGAATAACGCTGATCGCAAGGCAGCGGCAGAACGTCGTGTGCCAAGTGCCATGCCGTCCAATCGGATTGCACATCCTTGACGACGTTCGGCCAAAGCAGCGGGATATAGAGCTTTTCCTTTTGACACGCGGTGCGGATCGCCTCCGCGTTTGGGGTCATCAGCGGATACATGAACGCGCCGTCCACCATATGAACATCCAGCGCATTGGCATCGCCAAACGCCGCATGCAGCGCCGCAAAGTTCTCCCTACGGCGACGGCGAACCTCGTCATAGTCGATGCCGCGAAGCAGGTTTTCCGTCAGGCGCGACATCTGCATCATCGGTGCAGTCGTAAACGACGTGTTGTTCGCCGTGTACTGCGCGTAAAACTCCGACCCGGTGCGTTCAAACCGTCCCAGCAGGTAGTCCATGCGTGCGCGCGACTCATCGCGCGGAAGCGCGCGGTCGAGCTTGCTATCCGTGTAGAGAAACGCGCCATCAGGAACGCCGAAAAACTTACGGCAAGTATAAATTGTATCCACGCCCGCGACAGGCGTCGCAAAATATGCCTGCGCCTGATCCAATATGACGCGCGGGTACGCTTTTGCCAAATCTTGCAGCTTTTGATCCGAGATCTGCCCGTAGAAATTGACAAGATATAGCCATTCGTCCGGCTGCAGCGTCAGCGGTTCTGGCAGGAAATCCGATCCGACATCATAGGTGCGGATCGTCACATCGTAACGACGACAGATGTCGATAACCGACGCGCAGAGGAACGCCGGCAGCGCAATGCGCCGAATGCTCCGCGCCTCGATCAAATACGCCAACGCATTTCTGCCGCAGTTGAGCGCAAGCGCGCCCTCATGCAGCATTGGTCGGTGGTAGGTTTCAAATTCGATATAGCCGCCGATTTCTTTCATCTTTTTCAGTCCTTTAATCGCACTTCATACAGCTCTGTAATGCGCGATAAGATGTGCTCCATCTGCTCGCCATCATCGAACTTCAGAAAGAGAATGCCGAGGCATTTGGAAGCATTATCGAAATATTCCACACGGTCGCCTTCCGATTTATAAAGGCATTTGCGATAGATGTGCTTCTCTAACTCCGGCGCAAAAACGATGTCGCGGTAAGCGCCATCCTTTGCGCTGTGGAGGTTGTGCGTGGCATAGCAGCCCTGCGGCGTGCGCAGCGACAGCGAGATCTTCTCGCCCATGGCGCTGCGGACGCACAGATCGGCGATATCCACGCCGAACAGGTCGCCGAGGAAATCGGGAATCATATTGCCGCCGCTGCGCGGTCCGATATCGATCGGCCACACACGGTGCAGTTTATCCACGACGAGCTCCACGTTCATCGCGCAGTCGCGGATACCGAGCTTCGTTACAAGGGTTTGCAACGTCGTCTTGACTTTTTTTTCGTCTTCTTCGGCAAGCGCAAGCGGATAGCTCTTGCCGACGGGTACCAGCGGATTGACGTTTGCGTCGCGGTGACAGTTCAGCAGTCCCCACAGCTCGATTTTCCCATTCAAAACGAGCACATCGCCACCGATCAAATAGGGATGGTTTTTTTCGATAAACGTCTCCGCGATGATCCGATGGCTACGGGAAAACGAGAACGCAAACGATACTGCGTCCGCCCAGCCGTCCGCCGTTTTGAGTACCGTCGCGCCTTTGCTGCCGGAGGAATCGACCGGCTTGACGATCACCGGGTACGGCATCGTATCCTTCGCCGCCAGCGCCGACGCCTCATTGGTGAAGTCAAACGCCGTCGGCGCGTGGAAGCCGTTCTCGTGCAGAAAACGGCGGAAGCGATCCTTGTTGCAGAGGATCTCTACCGAGCTTAACGGGTTGCCCGAAAGATGCATCTGCTTGGCAACGTACGCCGCCGTCGGCGCGGCGGGATCGGAAGCAAATGCCAATACACCGTCTACCGCTTCCTTTTTGGCAACGTCCAAAACTGCGTCCTTGTCCGTTGTGCTGACGAGGTAGAATCGGTCGGCTTCATACTGCCCCGGGTTGTCCGGCAGATAGTCGCACAGAACGGTATACAGCCCACGCTTTTGCGCGGCGTGGATTGCCACGATCTGCTGCGCCGAGCCGCCAAGAAGTAAGATCTTTTTCATTATCTTCTTCCTTTTTTGTAAAACACATTTTTGATTCTTTTCAGCATTTGGGCAACGCTGCCGTTCAGAACTATCCCGCCTCTGCGAAGAAACAGCTCGTGGCTGATCGGATAATAAACGCGGCAGCGGCGATACGCCTGCTCCAACGGCTGCTCGAAGATATGAAGCACAAACTGCTCAAAGCGCTCGTCTAACGATGCGACTTCTTCCGGGTTCACGAAAACCGGTTGGTTCATCATCGCCAAATATTTTTCATCGTCTTGGTCGAGTTCTTTGATCTTCTCGATTGCCTCATCAAATGACGCATAGTCCGCCACATTGATAAAAGCCGCCGTGTTAAAGATTTCACCGATCTCCGGATCGCCGTAATAGACGGGAATCGTATCCGACGCAAAGGCATCGACCAGCTTTTCCGTATTGAAGCCGCGATCCGCCGTCGATTCGAAGCACAAGGTAAACTTGCACTTTTTTTGATTGGCGACCTTGGTGCCGTCGTGCAGCGAAACGGTCACGCCGGTGTTGTTGAGATAGGTGCCGATGGAATCCACTTTTTTATAGTTACAAAGCGCTTTGAAAAAGTCGCCGCGCAGATTGTGCTCCGATTCATGGCTTGCGCAGAAGTTCGCAAAGACCGTCTTTTCCGCCAAAAACGCCTTGTCATAGTGCTTTTTTTTGCGCTCGATGCAGTAGTTGCACTTTTCGGTATTGTAAAGTCCCACCGGCTGACGGAAGCAGCGGTCATACAGCGAAATCGGATACGGTGAGATTGCATAGTCCACCAAATTGAGATCCGGCATATAGTTCTCGCCCGACGTCAAAATACGCACGCATGGATAATTGACATAGTCATAGAACGGCTCATACGGTCCGATAATCAAATAATCGGGGTGATCGGAAATCTCCACATTGTAATGCTTTTGCAGCACCTTCGCCAATTTGACGTCATGCATCGGATCACAGCCGCGCCAAAAGCTAACGAACTGCACTTTCACCGTCTTTTTTTCCATTTTCTCACCTTCAGTCATGTTTCTTCAAAAACTTCTTTACAAAATCAAGCGCAAACTCGTAGCTTTCCATGTGAAATAGTTTTGCACCGAGAACGTAGATCCCGACACCGAGCGGGATTTGAATCAGCAACGTCGCCCATGGAGAAAGGTGCAAAAACGTAACTGCATACACAACCGCTGCCATTGCCAGCGAAAGCAGAATAGCAGGCAAGATATCCAGAAGCTGCTCGCCGTAGCGATAGGAAATCAGTTTTCGGTTCGGCCACGAATTGATGATTTGATTGAGCAAGCTCTGTCCAAGCGCACCCAACGCAATCGCCTTAACGCCGAACCACATTGTCACAAAGAGAATACTTAAACCCAAAACTTTTTTGATAATCTCAATCTTCACGCTGATATCGCTTCGTCCCAATGCTGCAATCGCATTGAGGTTGGCGGTATGGATCGGATAGAAGGCAAGCGTAGTGCAGAAGATACGCAAATAGAATATACACGGCTGCCATTTCTCGCCAAGCAGCAACGGAATCAGCGAATCCGCAACCGCCGCAAGTCCGAACATCATCGGTGCCATGATAAACGTGCTGGTTTTAATCGCGCGCCGGACAATATTGCGCACATCATCAATATTATTTTGCGCTTGCGACATTACAGGGAACAACACGCTGTCGATCGAGTCGTTTATATTGTTGGTAATCAAATTTGGGAATTGCCAGCCACGATCATAATACGCCAAATCCGCTGCCGTATATTTTTTGCCGATAACCAAAGCGCGGCATTCGTTATAGATACGGTCGATCAGTTTTGCCACAAGCAGTTTCCCACCAAACGAAATCAGCGTTTTTAGCCGCTGCCACGAGAACATCCGCTTCGGGCGCCACTTCACAGTCAGCCAAAGGATCAGCGTGTCAACTGTCATATTAAACAAGTGCTGCGCTACAAGCGCCCATACGCCGTAACCGCGCCAAGCCATCCAAATGCCAAGTACCGCAGCACCGATCGTACCGCCGAGCGTAGCAAAGAAAAACCGCTTGAACTGCATCGTGCGCGACACGTATGCCTGCTGGACGTTTTTCACACCGGAAATAACGATGATCAAGCTCATCACGCGCACAACGGGCACAAGCTCCGGCCGGTTATAGAACGCGGAAATCCACGGTGCGGCAAAGAACATACCCGCATAGAGCAGAAGACAGATCGCAATATTGAAATAGAAAACCGAGGAAAAATCAAGGTCGTCCGCGTCTTTTTTTTGGATCAGTGCGCTGGCAAAGCCGCTATCGACAAACACCTGCAAAATCGATGTAAATACCGTTACGAGCGCGAGTGTGCCGTAAACCTCCGGATCGAGCAAACGCGCCAACACAATGGACACAATTAGCGTGACGCCCTGCGCGCCAAAGCGCTCTGCAAGCCGCCATAAGAAGCCTGTTACTACTGTTTTTTTGCGATCCATAAATGTACTTCCTCTGTGTTATTCGTGCTCCGGCAAATACGGCGCAAGCTGCGCCGCGTCGTCCGCGCACATCAAATACGCGCCGAAGCGCATGGAACTGTCCGAAACCGTACCATTGATCGGCGTCAAGTTCTCCGTGCGAACAAGGTATTCCGGGTGGTCGTTTTCCATCGTTTGCAGCACGTCCAGATCCTGCTGCGTGAATACAAAACGAACCGCGGCAGGTCTGCCCTTTTGCGCCGGCGTCAGATCCGGCGCCTGACCCAGCGCAACTTGGATCACGGCGCGAACGAAATCCACGCCCGTGGAAAGAAACACCAAGTCGCTGCCGATGCAGTCGCCGCCCATCCGTCCTCCGATCTCAATGAGGCGGATCGTGCCGTCGGCGGCGATCTTCAGTTCGCTGTGCGACGCCCCATTTTGGATTTTCAGCGTATCGAGCGCGTGAAAGACAACGGATTTCACCATTTCCAAAGTTTTGCCGCTGACCGGTGCAGGCTCCAAATGTCCCGTTTCGATGAAATGCGGCGCGCCGGTAGTGAATTTTTTCGTCATCGCAAGATAGTGATGTTCACCGCCGAACGAAATGCACTCCACGCTGTATTCCTCGCCCTCGGCAAACTCTTCAACGAGCGCCTTTTTCTCAAACCCCTGCTCCTGCGCGGCGCGGATCGCATCGGCAAGCCCGGACGGGTCGTAAAGTTTTGTAATGCCGCGGCTGCCGGAACGATCCGTCGGCTTGACGATCACGGGGTATGCAAGTGGGAGCGCCTGCGCCTGATCGGCGCTATCGACAAGAAAACTCTTGGGCGACGGATCGCCGCCGCAAAAAAACGCCTCGCGCATTGCGTGTTTGTTCGTGGAAAGGTACGTACATTCATCCGTGTTCGCCGTCAAGCCAAGCCGATTGGCAACATAGTTGACCGTGACCGCGCCAAGATCGGTTGCAATCGTGCAGACGCCATTCACGCCGATCTCTCGGCATTTTTCCAAGATTGCGTCCTTTTCCAAAATGCTGATCGGGTAGAAGAAGTCCGCCGTCGTTTCGCCGATATCGCCGCACTGCCACGCAAAGACGTGCGTCTCCAAACCCATTTCCTTCGCCTTAAGGATCAGCGGATTTTGCAGATACGACGCGCCGATAATCGCAAGCTTTTTCATTTCTTCACCCGATTTCCATCAGAATAGCACCACCGTTCCGACCACTTGATCGAACAGCGCATAGATCACGATGCCGCAAACAATCACCAGCAGTGCTGTTACTCTTTTCTGCGTCATTTTCTCTCCGAAGAATTTCACGCCGAAGAACGCCGTATAGAAATAGCCGGTAGCATTCAGGATAATGCCCATCGACAGCGGAATGACCCTGTACGCCAAAATGGCAAGCAGCGTCGTAACAATATAGATCGCGTAGGCAGAAATCACCCATGGATTGAGATATTCTTTCCACCAAACGCCATGTTGTTTTTTTGCGGACTTCTTCAGCATTACTTGGGAAATTGTGCTGAGGAATACACTCAGCAGCATAAAGCCCGCGTGCAGCATCATTTTAGGACTGAACATCGGCTGCACCTGCGCTTGTATAAAGCACTACTCCGGCAACGACAATAGCCGCACCGAGTACCTTTCCCAAGGTAATCTGTTCGTTGAAAAACACCACGCTCCACAGAAGCGTCCAAAACGTGCAGACGGCACGATTGGCATACGCGGTTGTCAGCGAAAGTCGCTTGATCACCTGCTGCCAGCCGATTGCATACAAACCCAGCACAGCGATCATGCCGCCGTAGCAGAGGCAGAATGGAATACTCAAGAAGGGATGTCGGCTTGCCGCCTTGCTTAAAACGTTTGCGAACGAAAACAGGATGAGCAGCGCCTGCAATGCCGCAATGACCTTCCAGTCGGTCTTTTTCATAGGTTTCCTCCGTTACTGCCAGATAATGCCTTCTTGCATCGCGCCGTCTTTTTCGATAAAGACGTGCAGCGTCTGCTCGATATCGTCAATATGCTTTTGCAAATCCTCGCGGTCTTTGCCCGCGACGAGAATCGGGCCGTAGCGCATGCCCTTTTCGGTGACGCGGCGGCTGATCTCGCCGACCTTCACGCCGCCGAGATACACGCCCTTGACGAACGGCATGGCTTTCAGCTTGTCCATGCCCTCGACCTTGACGATCACACCTTCGCGCAGGCAGAAGCAAACGTATGCCACCGCAGCATCTTTCCGTTTTGCCATCTCCGCCTTGACGTCAACCGGCTCGCCGAGCGCCTGACGCAGCAAAAGGTCGTTGACGTCGATGCCTGTTGCCAGCGGAATCTGGTGCGAGGAGATGTAGACGCCGCCGCCGCGCAGCGCGCTTTCGACGATGCAGATCTCGCCCTGCTCGTTGTAGAGATACTCGGAATGCGTGATTGCAAAGGATGCGCCAAGCGCATGCGCGAGCTTTCGCTCGTAGTCATAAATCTTTTCTTGAATCTCTTGCGGGGCAACAGACGGATACTTTCCCTGTGCCGGAATCATAAGTCCGTTGAGCTCAAAGTCGAGCCGATCGCCAATCATCAGGGGGTAATACTCTCCGTCGGCAACGTAGCCCTCGACCGGCACTTCCTTGCCGGTGAAAAACTGCTCCAAAATCGCCGTTTTTGTTTTGGACTGCGCCAGCGCCGCAATCAGCGCGGGGCGTGCCTGCTCAATGGAATCGATCTTCTGCACGCCTTTGCTGGACTGCGAATCCGCCGGCTTGACAATCCACGGCAGCGGCGCGTCAAACAACGCAAAATCAAAGTCGGGATCGTCGATCGCCGTATGTTTCGGCACCGGCACGCCGCATGTTTCGCAGAACGCACGGAAACGGTTTTTGTTGCAGAACGTCCAAACCTGCTCGAAGCGGTTGCCCGGAAGTCCGAGCCGCTCTGCAACGTAGGCAACCGTCGGCACCATCAGATCGTTCTGATCGGAAATGACCGCCGTAATGCCCTCGCGCTTGGCGCGCTCGACGATCGCCTCCCGATCGTAGATGTCCAAATACCACATCTCATCGGCAAGCGCCGCCGCGGGCCAATCTCCCGGGATCGTGACGCAAATCACGTAAAGTCCACGTTTCTTGGCTTTTTCGATAATCGGGATCTGCCCGATGCCCGCGCCGATGACCAGCAGTTTTTGCTTCATTTACTTCGCTTCCTTTGCGTTGATCGTTTCACGGATGACGTACTGCGGCTGATCGCTGACCGTCATAAAAATTCTGCCGATATACTCGCCGACGAGTCCGATCATTACCATGATCATACCGCCGAGAAACAGCATAATGGCAATCATCGAAGCATATCCGGCAGCAAGTGCGGGATCGACCAATTTGCGGATAATGATATACAGCCCATAGATAAACCCGATACCGGCGCTGAGAAAGCCCAACGTGGACGCCACGCGGATCGGCTTGACGGAAAAGTTCAAAAAGCCGGTAAACCACAGTTTCAGCAACTTGGCAAGCGTATAGTTTGAGGTTCCTTCCAGTCGTGCGCGGTGCTCCATCTCGACGTTGGCATAGCGTTTGATCACGCCGCCGAGGAATCCGCCGATCGATGGGAACGGACTTTTGTACTGTTTGAGCGCATCGACCGTCATCCGATTGAGCGCGCAGTAACTTGAAAGCGTAATGCCGCGTGGCTTCGTACCGTTGAACTCCAGCACGGCGGAATTGAGCTTGCTCGTTAGGCGTTTGAACAGGCTGTGCTTTTTATGCGGGAAGTAGGCATAGACCATGTCGTAGCCCTCATCCAGCTTGTCAATTAGGCGATAGATCTGATCCGCCGGATGCTGTCCGTCGTCGTCCATGTAGACCAGCACGTCCCCTTCGACAAACGGCAGCGCCGCCATTTTTGCATACGTCTGCCCGAAGTTTTTGGATAAGTTGACGCCGACGATTTTTTTGTCCTCGGCGCAAAGCTTCCGAATGACCTCGAACGTACCGTCGTCGGGATAGTCATTGACCAGCACGATTTGGTAGTCGTTTTCGGGGCGCTGCGCGATGCCGGCGCGAATTTCTTCGACCACGCGCTCGATTGTCTTCGCCGATTTATAGCAGGGTATCGCAACCGTAATGAGCATAATTTCTCTTCCTTTCGCTCCTTATGCGTAGAACGCCAGCACAGCGTCGATGACGGTTTGACGGTCTTCTGCTGTCAGATGATAGTACATCGGCAGACGGACAAGGCGATCGGACTCGCTTGTGGTATAACGGTCTTCTCCGGCAAATCGCCCGAATTTCTTGCCCGCCGGCGCAGAGTGCAGCGGTACATAGTGGAACACACAGGCAACGCCGCGCTCGCGCATATGCGCAATAAAGCGCGTGCGCTCGTCGAGGTCTTTGCATTTGAGATAGAACATATGCGCGTTGTGAACGCAGGTATCGGGGATCGTCGGCAGCTCGATCTTGCCTGCCGCAGCCAGCGGCGCAAACGCCTTGTAATAGGCGTTCCACGTGGCAAGGCGGTCGTTGTTGATCTCATCCGCCACCTCAAGCTGCGCCCAAAGATACGCCGCATTGAGTTCACTCGGCAGGAAACTGTCGCCGAAGTCCACCCACGTGTACTTGTCCACCTGACCGCGGAAGAACTTGGCGCGGTTCGTTCCTTTTTCGCGGAGGATCTCCGCTTTCTCGATATCTTCTTCACGGTTGAGGACGATTGCGCCGCCCTCACCCATGGAATAGTTCTTCGTTTCATGGAACGAATAGCAGCCGATATCGCCGATCGTGCCGAGCGCCCTGCCCTTGTAGGTGCTCATCACGCCCTGCGCCGCATCCTCGACAACGAGCAGATTATGCCTGCGGGCGATATCCATGATTGTGTCCATCTCGCAGGCGACGCCGGCATAGTGCATTGCGCAGATGACCTTGGTGCGATCGGTGATCGCCGCTTCGATCTTTGTTTCGTCGATGTTCATCGTGTCGGGGCGGATGTCGACAAAGACCAGTTTCGCACCGGCAAGCACAAACGAGTTCGCCGTGCTGGAGAATGTGAAACTCGGCAGAATGACCTCGTCGCCGGGCTTTAGTCCGCAAAGCAGCGCTGCCATATCCAGCGCCGTCGAGCCGGACGTCGTCAGTAAAATCTTCTTCGCGCCGAACCGCTGCTCCATCCAAGCGTCGCAACGCTTGGTAAACTCGCCGTCGCCGCAGATCTTTTTGTTATCGACTGCCTGCTTAATGTAGTTCAGTTCGGTGCCGATAAACGGGGCAATGTTGAAATTGATCATAAGCGCACCTCCCATTCAGCGCACAAGGTATACGGTATAGTTTTCCGTGTCGGAATAGATTTCATAGGGATGCAGCAGCAGCATATAGTTCAGCACCGCCATTTTGGCTTCGGTGGTAAAGAAGTCCTGCCCCAAATAGTTTTGATTGACGTGAGAAACGACAATCACCGGAACGACGCCCTGCTGCTCTTTTTCGTCGATCACGCGAAGCAATTTCTCCACGCTGTTCGACGGCCAGTCGATGCACGGCTGGATCGATGCAAAGTAGTTTGTCGTATCGGTAAAGGCAAAGCCGAGTGGGAAATAGCCGAAAATCACGGTTTCTTTATCCTGAAGTTCCGGCTGCCGCATCAGTTCGTAAAACTCTTCCAGCTGTGCGGCGCGCTGCGGCGACGTCTTCATACCGTTAAACTCCACAATCTCTTCGTCCACCGGCGCAGTCAGAGCCGGATAATTCGCGTCGCTGTAGGTGTACGGTAAACGAATGGTGCCGATGACAATGCCGCAAGCCAGCAGGCAATAGCCGGCGCGGCGGCAGAAATCCGCCGTCACGCGAAGCTTGCCGATTTTGATCAGATCCTCGCCCGTTTCGCAGAGGTAGAGAATGCCGACGATCAGCGTTGCGATCGCGTATTCGTTCAGCATACTGATTCGGCTGAAACCGAGATCCGAGCCGAACACCGCGCAGCAGCTGAGCAGCAAACACAGTCCGAACAGCACGCTCTTTTTCGTATCCCGTTTGCTCAATCGGAACACCAAAATCAGCGATACCAGCATGGCAAACAGCCCGGGAAGATAACCGATCACGCGTGCCATTTGGACGCGCAGCAGAATTGCCGAAACCAGCGCCGCCAAAACCGTCGCTGCTTTTACCATGCGTGCGCTGCCGTCCAAAAAACCGACGATCCCACGCAAGACCCAGCGCAGTCCATAGAACAGCACAAAATACGGAACGACGGCAATCATCGTATAAAACCCTTGAATGCCGAGCGTGCGGATCACGGCGAAAATCGTATGTCCGCTCGTTTCGCGGATGCCGAGCGGATTGCGAATCGCCGAGGACGCCGTTCCGACTGCCATTTTAGCGAAACCGCTGAAGCTGGAAAGAAGTCCCGACCAGCCGAGCCATTTTACAACGAGCGGCAAAACAAGTGCAACACCGAGCAGCACGCCCAAACCGTACCATAGGCAGCGCAGCAGCCATCTGGGGTGCTTGCCGAAAATACCGTGCCACGCAACCGCGATCACCATGCTGCAAAATAGCAGATTCGGCAGCCGAACAAAGATATTGATGCCGCAGAGCACACCGGAGAGAAGCAATAACCATGTATTTTCGCGGAATGTACCCTCAATCAAACAAATGATTGAAAGAAGCAGCACCAACTGCGTTAGCGGGTAGTAACTGAAAAGCATTTCGCCGCCCTTGCTCGAAAAAGCACGGATCAAAATGGCAAGCGCCAGTAGGTTGCGCGGAACATATTTTTTGAAATAGACAATCGCCGCAAGCCACGTTGCCGCGTTCAAGACCAAATGCAATATGCGATAAACCAGCAAATGGTGCGACGGCAGCAGCTGCCAGATCCAGCCGCCAATCAGCGCGGTCAAAAACGTGCCGATACCCTTGATGCCCGCGCCGTTAAAGACATTCTTATAATTGACAAGACTGAAGCCGGTGTCTAAATAATCGATGCCGCGATCCACAAACGGAATTCGCCAAACCAGCAAAAACGCTATAAGAAGCCACGACAGTATGCGGCTCCGCCGCGTATCGGTTTCTTTGAGCAGCGTCATCGTCTCATCTCTTTTCTCTGAGTTTTTCTAAAAGCGCTACAGTTTTCGGAAAAACGCAACCAACCGAAACCGCTGCTCTTTTCCACATCGGCGCAACCTTGAACGAATCGCACTTGTGTGCCGTGCGGTAGTCTCGCCGCAAAAGCGCCGCTTGGAATCGACGGCTGTCCGCCGCCTCCTGCAGCACGGTATGATATTTTTCTTCGGTATAATCGTCCAATTTTTGGAAGAACGGAATATACTGCTCCAAATTCTTGGCAAACCGCTCTTTTTGGAATCCCTCGGTCATTGTCCACGAGCCCTCAACAAAGCGGCGATATGCAGACATCACGCGGTCAAAATAGCGGATTTTCCCGCAGAGGGCGCAGCGAATACGGAAAACCATATCGTTAACCAACGTGCCTAAAAAGTACCCGTCACAGCCGTCCACAACGGAGCGTAGCGCGAAGAACGTCGCATGGTGCGGAATCTCTAACTGATTGCCGACAAGATCGGGTAGCGTCAAATCCCGATCACCGATAAAATCCCGACGACGCTCCAAAAGCGACCGATCGGCATAAACCATGTCGTAAGCATGGCAACAGGCAGAATAATCCGGATGGCTCTCCATAAAGTCGTATTGCAGTTGCAGCTTTTCGGGGTCCGTCCAATAGTCATCTCCCTCGCAGAACGCGATATATTTGCCCTGCGCACGCGGAACTTGATAGGTGTAGGTGATCACTCGAAACTGATATTGGTTTTCCGTTTGCAGAATCGGCTTGATAATATCCGGATACTTTTCGGCGTACTGCCGCACGATCGCCGCCGTGCCGTCCGTTGAAGCGTCGTCGTGGACGAGCACTTCAATCGGAAAATCGGTTTTCTGCGCAAGGAAGCTGTCCAGCGCCTGCGCGATGTATTTTTCGTGGTTATACGTATTGCAGATAATGCTGACTTTAGGCGTCATGCGCTCGCCTCACTTTTTTGCAATTAATTCTTCTAAATATGCCTTCGCCAATAGCGATATAGCCGTTTTGTATGATTGCGAAAAAAGAACACTGCCGCGTATTCCCTTTCTGCCAACCACGCATTATGCCGCAGGATAATACGACAGAACATTTTCATCAGCGGATCGTCCCATCGGATTAGCCGAAGATACGCACATAGATTTGCATTACTCATCAGTTTTTCAAAAATCTGTTTGCGTTCTTTTTGGGATAGCAATGAATCCGTGCGGTACATATTGGGCACTACTGTATGTAAGTGAGTCGCACACTCACGTGCAAGGATTTGCTGATAATGCAAATTGTCCTGCATATGCATTGCGCGATGAAGTTCGGCACGGCGACGGCATAGTTCCGAAATGATTTCATACAATCGCGGCTTAAAGCGTGCACAAAGCGAATCCGGATTTTCGGAAACCGATACGTAGTGATACAGCGGCTCCATGATAACTCTGCATTTGGTTACATGCGGAAAGTATTGAATGTTGAAATCGAGATCCTGTCCCGTTGTAAACCAGTTATCAAATCGAATCTTATTGCGCTCAACCGTCGAACGGAAATAGATGCGATCCCAGAGATAGTTGAAAACATTTGCCTCTTCCAAATTGGCAATACAATCGGGAATATCATTTTCTTTCCATTCGCATCCATTCACAACCGGGAGCCATATTCGCTGATGTTTACCATTGTTATCTTCGCGAAAACGTCCACAGATCGCCATTGTGCTATCGTCTTCAAGATCGATATTCTCAATCAGTTTTTCTAACAAAGTCGGCTCAATCCAGTCGTCTGAATCAATAAAATACAACAGTTTGCCCTTTGCGCGTTCCATGCCGGCATTTCTGGCAGCGCCTGCGCCTTCATTTTCCTTTGCGACAACTGTAATTCGGTCATCTGTTTCCGCAAGCTTACGGCACAGCGCTAAGCTTTGATCCTTTGAGCCGTCGTCAACCAGAATAACCTCGATTTGGCAAACGGTCTGATTCAATATGCTTTGAACGCAGCGCTCAATTTGTCCGGCAGCGTTGTAAACCGGAACGATAACCGAAATCATCGGAGAAGCGGATTGATCCATTTGAAACCCTCTTTCGCTGAATTTCTTTCCTTTTTTGCTGCAAGTTTATTGTTCATTTTCAGCAGATGTCATTTTATGCCTCGGAAGAAGCCGATTGCCGATACCGAGCATCAGCCACAGGAAGAACGAAGATGCGCCCGGTCCGACCGGCGGATAACCTTCCATCATAGACTCCAAAAAGTAGAACATTGCAGTCGCCCCAATAATGTCCTTGCTCAAATAAATTGCTTCCGACGCCGTCTTAGGCTTGATTTTTCGCAGTTGTGCCGGCGTTCGAAACATAATCCCGTAAACAAGCGGCAGTATTAATACAGCATAGACGATGCCGCCGGAACGCAAGCAGTGGAACACAAAGTTGTCAATATATCCCCATGGTCCGACACCGAATAACGGATGCGTCTTAAAATCGGAAATGGCGATCTCATAAACAGTAAGCCGACCGCTGAGAAGAATGTCCATTGCTTTTTTGCTGTGCAATGCCTCGCTAATAGTCACGTAACGCCCATAATCCGGATAAAAACTGCGCAAAACGCCATCAAGAAGATGCAATTCTGCCGCAGTAAAAAAGGCAACAAGCGCAAGAATAAACACCAAAGCACTCTTAAAATGGTGATTTCTCTCTTTTTTTCGAGTAGTGTAAATCGCCAGTAGCACTATTACCCCGCAAATCAGCGGCGTTCTGGACTGAATTGTCCACAATGCCACCGCACAAATTGTGCATGCAAGCGCACAGAGTACCTTCTCGCCTATGTGCTCGCTATGATTAAACTGAATGACCGTGCAGAAAACCGCTACGCCCAAGACTTGCCCGAGTTGATTCTTCTGCAGTGCCAAGCCGCCGCCAATCAACGTCGCAACGGATGTAAAAACTGCGCCAAAAACAACTGCACGCAAGAAAACTAACTGTTTTTCTTTGTCTGCGCAGAGGTTGTTGCCGACAAAATAGAAAAACAGACAATAGGGAATGTGCCGCGCAAGACCGATCGTACTTTTATAGGGATAATCGCCAATCCGGATAGCAATCTTCGTTGCCATAAAACATCCGGCATATACCAAAGCCATCCAAATGTCGTTCTTGTCAACAAAGACTTTTTTGTTTTGTTGGAACAGAAGGTAGAGCAGCACAAACCACAGAATATAGAATGCCTTTTCAAACACATCGCCGACAGCAACAACAGGATAGAACGACAACACCGTAGAAAAAGCTGCGGCAAAGAGAATCGTATTTAGCAAACTAAATTTTTTTCTCGGCATATTGTTCCACCTGCCCTTCCTTTAAACTAAATTGCGTTGCTCACGCCAATACGCTTTCAATTGCCTGCAAATCAATTCGCGTGGTATCTTCCAAACACCAGTCGCGGATCTTTTTGAGATTGGCGTTGCCCATTTGTTCCCGTAGCGCGGCATCTGCCGCCAACTCGTCGATCCGCTTTGCCCAGATTTCTGGTGCATTGTTTTCGATAATAAAACCGTTCTTGCCGTTTTCGATCAGTTCCAAACCGGCGATACAGCGATCGCTCGTCATGACCGGAATGCCGCATGCCATCGATTCGTTGACAACAAGCCCCCAAATATCTTCGCGCGTAGCAAGCACAAAGGCATCCGACGCCTTGTAATAATCCCAAACTTTCTCAAACGGCACAAAGTCCGTGAGAATCACGTTTTGCAGTCCGTCACGCTGGATCTGTGTCTCGTATTCCGGTTTCTTGCCGCCGCCGCCGATAATCACAAGCTGACTGTCTTCTTGTCGGCTCTGTCGCCAGCCCTCTAACAGAATATCAAAGCCCTTGCGCTCGATAAACTGCCCGATGGAAAGAAACGTCGTCTTCTCCGGCAGTCCGAGCTCTTCGCGAAGTGCAGTCTTGTCCGCCGCCGAAACCGGCGCGGTCAAAACGTCCTCTCGGTGCAAGGATGTAAAGTTGTGGCGGAAAATTCGCGATTTGTCTGCGCCGTAATGCAGGAAGTTGTTTTCCGCATACTCGCCGCTGACGACCCACGCCGCAGCGCCAGAAACAAAGAATCGCTTGATCTGCTCCTTCGGAAACGCACGCTGAACAGGGAACGATCCGTCGCTGTTGAGAATATACGGCACACCGCTGATGCGCGCGCGAACCAATGTCGCCAGTGCCCACTTCATGCTCCAATCATAGGCAAAGATCAGATCATACTGTCGAAGGTCGCGCGTCAGCTTGCGAAACGCCTTTTTACCCTCTGGTGTGTTCATCAAATAGAAGCTGTGGTTCTTATTCTTTACAAACCATTCCGGATTGCGATCTTCGTTCTTGTTGGTAGAGAAGAAAATCGTAAGATCATACGCCTGCCCCAGTCCTTCAATCGCGGCAACACGATAGTTCGCCGGATATGACGACAGAACAAGCAGCTTTTTCTTCATGCAGACTCCCTCATTTACTTCTTTTCCAGCGCCTCACGCAACTGCGTGGAGCTGGTACCTTTGGTGTAGGGGAAATATACGATTTTTACATCTTTATCGGCAAAGTATTCTTCATACCGGAGGAACCGTTCCGTTCCCAAATAGTCGCTGCCGACAAACAGCCGATGGATTCCGAACGCATCATAGGCGTCGGAGTCCTCCGGGAACGACGGAACAACCTTGTCCACATAGCGAATCGACCGCAAAATCGCAACGCGCTCCTCAAACGGAATGAATGTCTCCTTGCCCTTCCACGAGCCATCCTTGTGAACGCCAACGATCAGGTAATCGCACTGCTCTTTTGCTCGACGTAGCAGATTGAGATGTCCGATATGAAACAGATCAAATGTGCCGCTGAGATAGCCGATGATACCCTGCGGCTTATCGGAAATGCGCGGCGTCTTATAGTCATAGCTCTCGACGCCAAACTGCATTGGATCCTTTTGATAGCGTTCGATCACGCCGCGGTACACGCTGTCATAATCGGGAATATAGACCGTTTCTCTTTGCAACATGTGGTCGAGAATCTCGTCCGCCAACGGATAGAGCTGCGCCAAATGATTGCCCCCACCGCTGAAATTGCTGCCCTTGATTGATCCGGGCGACACGTCGAGGATGCGGTTTTCAATGCCGTCGTGCGCCAGCTCCACGTTTAGGTTTTCCATAAATGCGCACAGTCCGGACTTGGTCGCGCCGTAAACGGAAAACAGCGGCGAAGCAATATGCCCGGCGATGGAGCCCATCACCGCACAGTAAAACGGCGTTGCGCTACGGATCTTGCCATAATAGGCGCGAATAGCATGCATCGCTCCCTTGAGGTTGACGGAGATCGCATTATCCATTTCCATTTCCGTCAATGTGCTAAACTCGGCAACTCTGCCGAAGCCGGCGGTGTAGATCAGCGCGTCAACATCTTGATACTCCGTCAAAAAGTCGTAGTTCTCGTTAACAAGATTACAGGCCTTCTGCACAATGTGCGACAGGATTTCTTCTCTGCATTCCGGCTCAATATCCTTCTCGTTAATTGGGTCTTTCCCTACACAGTATACGGTTTCGCAGCCGCGCTCCAGCAACCGGATCATCAGCGCCAGTCCGATGCCGCTGTTGCCGCCGATCACCAGCGCGCTTTTGATCGTCTTATCCATGGTTATCCCTCCGTTGCTTGCCCCAGCCGATTGAGAAACGCTTTCGGATCGGCGAAAGTGTTGCCAAACTCACGCAATTCTTCTTCGCTCCAATCCCACCATTGAGATGCCGTGATTTTCTCCGCTGTCTGCGGATCAAACCGTTCACGAATGCGTTTTGCGGGATTGCCTGCCCAAATCTCATAGGCGGGTACGTTTTTTGTCACGATACTGCCCGCTCCGATCACTGCACCGTTGCCGATCGTCACACCGGACTTGATGATCACGCGCGCACCAAGCCAGACATCATTGCCGATCGTTGTTTTTTCACGAACGGAAAACCGGTTTTCGGAAAACGATTTCCCTAATACATTTTTCGCCGTATGAAATACCGGTGATGTCGACACCCACTGCGTGGGATGCCCGCTAGCGCCGATTAGGCAATCGTTGGCAATCGAACAGAACTTTCCGATTTCCGCGTCATTGACCGTGCAGTTGTGTCCGATATAGGAATATGCGCCGAGCGTCACCACATGAAACGACGTGCCGGAGCAGACGCGCGCCGTGCGATCGATTTTCGAACGATAGATCGCTTTCGGCGTCAAAACATTTTTTACAAACTTGGCAAATAGGTACGACAGTGTCAAGGTACATCCCTCCTTGCGCATTGTTCCAACAGCATGGCATAATCCTCCGGTGACTGCGGCATTAGCACGTCCCGATAGTTTGGAACATTCTGCGCCTTCGGCGCTTCCGCTTTGATTTTCAATATTGTTTTCGCCAGTGCCTGAGGATCATCTGGGTCGCAACGATAAATCAGCGGGTTGGCGCGCATCATGGTCTGCACCGTGCGGCAATCCTGCTCCACGCAGTAGATGACCGGTCTTCCGGCGCTGTAGCACGCGGCAGTCTTGCTGGGCAGTGACGTGCGGCTGATGCCCTTGGTCAGCGTCACGATATTGACGTCGCCATTTTCATACAGATATCGCGAATAGCGCTGCGGCAGCATATCGGCAAAGCGAAGGTTGTCCAGCTTCAGTTCCTCGGCAATTGCCTCGCAAGCTTTTCTTTTTGCGCCGCCGCCGATGATTGTCACGGCGATCTGCGGATCCTGCCGCAAATACGCCGCCGCGCGCACCAGCGTTTCCACGCTCTGTGCCATACCGATATTGCCGGCATAGACGACGTTGAATTTGCCGTTTTGATAGAACGCCTTACAGACCGTTTCACGATCATCGCCGTTCGGCTCCGTTTGATATTGCCAGTTGTGAACGACCGCAAGCTTTTGCTCGGGAACGCCGAGCTCCCGAAGCGTTGCCTTCATATCCTCGGAAATGGTAACGACCTTCGCCGCTTTCCGATAGCCGTAGGCTTGCAGCGCGGCAAACACACGATACACCGGCGATTTTTTACTCAGAATGCCCTCGTAATAGGCGTCCAGCGGGAAGATATCCTGCACATTGAACAGCGTGGGAACATGCTTTAGCCATGCCATCTGGAAGCCCGCATGCGTACAGCTCTGCAAAAACGCAACGTCAAACTTTTCCTTGCGGACAGCAACTTTGCATTGCCGGACATACCGCAGATCCGCCAAATAACGCTTGGCGTAGCTACGTTTCTCCGGCTCGCGGCATGCCAGCAAATAATGCGTTTCGCGCTCGTCAATCTGCTCCACACGGTCTTCGGTAATCGAAAAGCGCTTCTCAACCGTAACGACCGAATGACCGCGGCGTTTGACTGCCTCGATCATATCCGCGAGCAAATGCACCGATGGTCCATTTTGGCTGCGGTCAATTGCAATGACGAACAGAATTCTCATATTTGCATGCCTGCCTTTATTTGGAGAAGAGTTTTTCCACGCAAAGCTGCGTTGCATTGCCGCCGTACTCTAAAAAGCGCTCCTTGAATGCCTTGGTTGCGGTGGATTGGGCGGCGTAATCACAATTCGCGATCCGATCCAGCACCTCGTCTTCGGTATAGACGACACCGCCCGGCAAATCCTCCTTGGGATTCAGCGCAAAGCCGCGCGTTCTTTCATACTCCTCATAGTCATACGCAAAGCTGATAATCGGACGCTCCAAAATAGCGTAGTCGAAAATCGCCGCGCTGTAATCGGAAATCAGCATATCCGAAATTTTGAACAGGTCGTTGACCTCCGGATAATTCGTGCAGTCGCGCACGAATGCGTCGAACGTCACGCCGAGCAGCTTATTCGTGTACGGATGGGTGCGCAGCAGAAGAACGTACTGATCATCGAGCGTCTGTTTCCATTTTTCGATATGGATCGGCGGCGCCGCCACATAAGTTTTGCCGTTGTCGGTGCTGTCACGCCACGTCGGCGCATAGAGCAGCACCTTTTTCCCATCGGGAATATCCAGCTTTTTGCGGATTGCTTGGATTTCCGCATCCGTCGTGTGATAGAGCGCATCATTGCGCGGCAAACCGCTGTAAATCAGCTGCTTTTCTTTCAAGTTGAATGCTTTTTGGAACGTCTTTTTTTCAAACTCGCCGCAGACGCAGAAAAAGTCCATGTAGGAAAAATCGTCCTTTTTCCGTTCCTTGCCGTCATTGTCGACCGACTTGATCGGCGTTCCGTGCCAGGTGTTGAGATAGATATTCCGCTTGGATTTATAGCGCATACCGCGCTCAATGTTCACGCACGTTACCCAGTATTTGCAACGCAGCGAGAGCAAAAAGTAGGAAAGCGTATCCGTTTGCACCTTGATTGCCGATCCGGGTATTTCCGCCGCGTCCGGCTCTTCCAGCGCCCAGTAGAAGGTATAATCTTTGAACTTCGGTTGGCTGATCAGGTATTCATAGATTGCACGCGGACTGTCGTTATAGCGCCGACCGTGACCGCTGAATAAGATCGCTTTTTCATCAACGGGCGTAAACAGCCCAACGATCCGAAGCGCTGTGCTGACAATAAACTGAAAGACGGTATAGAACGCCGCATTGTGTTTCAGCGCATATTCCAATCTCGCACGGAAGCCCTTCATAACAGCACCTCGTATTTCTCTGCAATCGCAGAAAGCGAATAATCACGCATCGCTGCCTCATACGCATTTTGACCGAATGCCGCTCGCATCTCGGGATGATCGCGCAACGTATCCAGCGCCGCCGCAAACGCATCTGCGTCCGTAATCGCCGCAGAAAGACCGATGTTTTCTCTTTGGAAATAGTCGCGTAGCGTGCTGTCTGCTCGGCAGGCAAGCAGAATCGGCTTGCGCATCGCCATCAAGGTGCAGAGCTTACACGGAAAACTGGTTTCCCTTACGTGATCAGCAAGCAACACCGTGCAGACATCGCTGATTGCATTGATTTTCGTCGTTTCCTCACGCGTTACATAGCCGAGAAAACGAACATTGGCAAGCCCTTCCGCCATGGAACGATATTTTTCTTCCCTTGAACCGTTGCCCGCAATCAGAATTATCGTACCGTCGTTTTGATGACCGCGCGCGTATTCGATCAGCGGCGACAAATCCTGCATTGTGCCGATGTTGCCGACATAGCTGACAACAAACTCGGACGGCAAAACGCCGAACGACTGCCGCATCTCATCCGTTGCCTCGATAGGATAATAGATTGCCGGATTGACC
>JAFSXE010000090.1 GCA_017444195.1 Oscillospiraceae bacterium | reverse complement strand
GATCGGATAGAGCACGCCGTTTTCCTCAAGGATCAAGTCGATCTCGTTTTCGGACGTCGCCTTTTTATCCTTTCCCCTCAACAGCAGCGCAAGACCGCATTCGCGGATTTCTCCCGCGGATGCGGTCTTGCGCTGCTGTTTTCTACTGATATGGTATTACGTAAAGAAGTCAAAAACGGGTGCTTTTCTTATTTCATGCAATATGCCATTGCGGCAAGGCGTTTGGCACAGGTATCGAGCGATTCCAGCGTGGAATATTCGCGGATGCTGTGTGTGCCGTCGCCGTAGGTGCCGATGGAATCGAGGCAGACGATGCCGCGGTAGGTCAGATCCGCCGCGTCGCTGCCGCCGGCGCGGTGCTGCGGCTGCATTTCCGTGAGTCCGTTTTCGCGGCAGATGCGATTGAGTTCCGCCAACGCGGCGAGGTTTTTCTCGTTTTCTTCCATGTGGACGCGGCGGCTGAGCAGTTCCAGTTCGCACGTCGTGCCTTCCAGATACGACGTTTCCGCGACGCGCTTCACGATCTCATCTGAGCGCTTCATCGCCTCTTCGTCCGGGAAGCGGATATCAAGATCGAACGTGCATTGCGCCGGCGTGGTATTGACGCTCGTGCCGCCCTTGATCAGTCCGACGTTGAAGGTCAGACCGTCCGGCTCTTTGACCTTCTCCAGCTCCAAGATCTTATGCGACGCTTCGGCGATCGCGCTGATGCCCTGATGGCAGACCGACGCATGGCACGCCTTGCCGTTGACCGTGAAGCGGTACTTGCTGATGCCCTTGCGCGCCACGGTGCAGTAGTCCTTCCAATACGGCTCGGTATTGAGGAACACCGCGCAGTCTTTGGACTGTTCCGCCATATAGGCGATGGTATCTTTGTTGCTCGTGCGGTTGGAATTTTCCTCATCGCTCTGCAAAATCAGTTTGACGGGACGCGCCGTAAAGCCGACGTCCTCCAGCGCCGCCATTGCCATAAACGACGCGACCGTGCCGCCCTTGCAGTCCAGCACGCCGGGTCCGTAAATGTTCTTCTCATCCACGCGTGCCGCAGGCGTACCGAACAGGCCTACGGGGTGGACGGTATCCATGTGTCCGGAAAAGACGACGGGTTTCCCCTTCGCATCGGGATTGAGCGTGATGCAGACCACGTCGCCGGATACCTTTTCGGGGTGGACTTCCACCTTCCAGCCGCGCTCGTTGGCGCGGTCGATAAAGTACTTGCCGACGGCGTCCACGCGCGCCTTGTCCTCGGTGGGGCTTTCGAGATTGACGACGTCAACCCAGAACTGCACGTACTTGTCGTGCAGCTCGTTAATCCGCGCAAACAGTTTTTCACATTGCATTTTCGATTTCCTCCTGTTATTCCATACAATACGCCATCGCCGCAAGGCGCTTGGCGCAAACGGCGAGCGACGAGAGATACGATCTTTCGCGGATGCTGTGCGAGCCGCCGCCGAGCGTGCCGAGCGAGTCGAGGCAGACGATGCCGCGCGAAGTCATATCCGCCGCATCGCTGCCGCCGGGGCGGCGTCCTGCTTCCATTTCGGTCAGTCCGTTTTCACGGCAGATACGGTTAAGTTCCGCCAGCGCGGCGAGCGATTTTTCATTCGTTTCCATCGGCGCGCGGCGGCTTGTGCAGGTGACTTCGCAGGTCGTGCCGGCAACGTAGGACGTTTCGGCAACCTGCTTCACGATCTCGTCCGCGCGGCGCATCTGCGCCTCATCGGCAAAGCGGATATCCAGTTCAAACGTGCAGTTTGCCGGCGTGGTATTCGCGCTTGTGCCGCCGGAAATCAGTCCGACGTTGAACGTCATGCCGTCGCGGTCTTTATACTGCTCCAGCTCCCAAATCTTCCGCGACGCTTCGGCGATGGCGCTGACGCCGTCATAGCACATCGCCGCGTGCTTTGCCTTGCCGGTGATTTGGAACGTGTAGCGGATGATGCCCTTGCGCCCCACGGTGCAGTAATCGGGAATATACGGCTCGGTATTGAGAAACACCGCGCAGCCCTTGGCGCATTCCGCCATAAAGTCGATCGTGTGCTTGTTGCTTGTCTGGCTGGAGTTTTCCTCGTCGCTCTGCAAGATCAGCTTGACGGGACGCGCCGTGAAGCCGACGTCCGCCAGCGCCGCCATCGCCAAGAACGAGCCGGTGATGCCGCCCTTGCAGTCCTGCGTACCGGGTCCGTACAGGAACGTTTCATCGCGCTTTGCCGGCGGCGTGCCGAAGAGTCCTCTCGGCTGCACGGTATCCATATGTCCCGAAAAGACGACGGGCTTCCCCTTTGCATCGGGATTCATGGTAATGCAGATCGCATCGCCGGACACATCCTCATGGTGGACTTCCACCTTCCAACCGCGCTTCACGGCGCGGTCGATGAAATACCTGCCGACCGCATCCACGCCCGGCTTGTAGTCCGTGGGACTTTCGATATTGATGATATCCATCCAGAACTGGATGTACTGCTCCTGCAATTCGTCGATGCGAGCAAACAGTTTTTCACATTGCATGGTTTTCCCCTCCGTTAATCTGTAAACAGCGTGCCGGACTGCAGCGCACGCAGGGATTTCAGTTCCCCCACCGGCTGCGCGCCGGAAAGCACGAGCGCCTGTGCGCCGTCGCTGCCGTCGTCACAGACGTAAAGCGGCGACCAGCCGAAACGCAGATTATCCATTGCGCCGCGCCACGTTCCGCCATGGCCGGCGGACACCTGCGCCACGAACGTCATTTCCGCAAGCGCGTGGATGAGGCGGTTTCTTGCCAGCGCACGCGCCGAAGAAAACGGCACGTCGAAGCCGTCCTCGCTGACGTACAGCGTCCGCGGTGCGCCGGGCATTTGGGACAGGCGGTCGGGTGTAAAGACGATCGTGCTGCCGCCGTGAGCCGTGGCGCTTTCCTGTGCGGTTTGATCCGCGCCGTAAGCGCCGCCGGAAATCAGCGTATAATCCTCTTTTGCCGCAAGTTCGCCTACGCGCCGCGCAAACTGCGCGCCCGTGGGCAGCAGTTGACGCGAGCCGACGAGCGCGACGCCGCGCTGCCGCAGCAGTTTGCCGTCACCTTTGCAGAACAGCACCGCCGGCGCATATTGCCGAAGGCGCGTTTCGAGCTGATCGGGATAATCCGCGGAGAGCCGCGTTACGACCGTGACGCCGCAATTTGCCGCGCGGTCCAAAAAGGCATCGAGCGCCGCGTCCCTGTCCAGCAGGCGGAGGAGCTTCTCCCCCGTTTCCGCAGGCAGTCCCAGCGCCGTCAAATCCGGCAGCGTCAGTTCGCGCTCCTCGGTCGGCATAGACGCTTCGCGCATCCGCTTGCGCAACTGCTGAAACTGGTAGAGCGTCATCGGCGCGGCATTGGGATCATCGAGGCGGCAGCACAGAAGCAGCAGCCCCCGTTCCGCGCCGGTCATCAAAATCTGCGGCGCGGCGGCGGCGTGGGCGTCCGCACCTGCGCGGGCGCAAACGTTCCGTCCTCGCCGAGTTCCATCATGGCGATGGTGAAGTGACTGTATTTTGCAATTTCATCGAGTTTCGCCTTTTCCGGGAAACTGCCGAGAATCGACCACGCCACGCCCTTTTTGCGCGCACGTCCGGTCCTGCCGATGCGGTGGATATAATATTCGTTTTCCTCCGGCACGTCGAAGTTGATCACGCAGTCCACGTCCTCCACGTCGATGCCGCGCGACGCGACGTCCGTTGCGATCAGCACCGGCAGTTTGCCGTCCCGAAACGTCTTCATCGTCTTTTCGCGCGTCGCCTGCCGGATGTCGCCGTGGATACAGTCGGCGTCCACGCCCGCGCGCCGCAGGTCGTCGCACAGCCGCTGGCACATG
>JAFSXE010000089.1 GCA_017444195.1 Oscillospiraceae bacterium | reverse complement strand
TCCTTTCGATTGGGTACTTGTCGCATTATTATAGCTTATTTTTCCGCTTTGTGCAATTCTTTTCCGCCGCACTTTTTTGCAAAGCGGTAAAAAATGAAAAAATTATCCATTTTCCTCTTTTCATTTGCGTTAAAATAATATAAAATAAAGGCACGAAAGAATACGTGGAGGGAATGTCATGGCAAAACCGAAATATCGGCGCATCCTGCTGAAGATCAGCGGCGAGGCGCTTGCCGGTGAGGCAAAACGCGGACTGGATTTTCATGTGATCGGCGCCGTTTGCGACGTGGTGAAAAAGTGCGTTGCAGAGGGCGTGCAGATCGGCATCGTCGTCGGCGGCGGAAACTTCTGGCGTGGGCTGAAAGACGGCGGCGACAACATGGAGCGCGTGCGTGCGGACCATATGGGTATGCTTGCCACGGTCATTAACGCGTTGGCAATTGCGGACTGCCTGGAACAGCGCGACGTGCCGGTGCGTGTGCAGACGGCAATCAAAATGAGCAAAATCGCCGAGCCCTACGTTCGCAACCGTGCCATTCGGCATTTGGAAAAGGGCCGCGTTGTGATTTTCGGCTGCGGTACGGGCAACCCCTTCTTCTCCACAGATACCGGCGCGGTGCTGCGCGCGGTGGAGATCGGCGCAGATGCGATTTTGCTTGCAAAGAACGTTGACGGCGTTTACTCCGCCGATCCGGTGAAGGACCACACGGCTGTCAAATATGACAAGATTACCTATGATGAAGTATTGGCAAAACATCTTGCCGTGATGGATTCCACGGCGACGACACTTTCGATGGATAACCATATGCCGCTGGTGATCTTCGCGCTGAAAGAACCCGAGAATATCTATCGCGTGGTAATGGGCGAAGAAATCGGCACACTTGTGAAGGAGGAGAAATAATATGGCAGACTTTGAACAGTTCACCGGCAAAATGGAAAAGACGATGGAGTCGCTGATCTCGCGCTTTGACGCCGTCCGCGCCGGACGCGCCAGCGCGAAGGTGCTCGATCAAATCAAGGTTTCCTACTACGGCACGGAAACGCCGATCAACCAGGTCGGCACGATCTCTTCTCCCGATGCGCGCACGCTGCTCATTCAGCCGTGGGACGGCTCGCTGCTGAAAGAGATCGAAAAAGCCATTCAGATTTCTGATCTCGGCATCAATCCGCAGAACGACGGTCGTGTGATCCGTCTTGTGTTCCCGCAGCTGACGGAGGAGCGCCGTATCGAACTGACTAAGCAGGTCAAGAAATACGGAGAGGAAGCCAAGGTTGCAATTCGCAATCTGCGCCGCGATGCGGTTGATCAGGTCAAGAAGCAGCAGAAAGCTTCGGAGATCACCGAGGATGACGAGAAGAAAGCGGAAAAGGATATCCAGGATCTGACTGACAAGTTCATTAAGCGCGTGGACGAGGCGTGCGCCAAGAAAGAAAAAGAACTGATGGAGCTTTAAGCACAGCCGAAACAAAAGCCGTCGAAAGACGGCTTTTGTTTCGGTGAACGGAGGAACTATGCTGTTTTTCAATCGAAAAGCGCACAAAGCGCCGACGGCGGACCGAACGGTGCCGCAGCACATCGCCATTATTATGGACGGCAACGGCCGTTGGGCAAAGCGGCGCGGATTGCCGCGCTCGGCAGGACACGCCGCAGGAAGTGAAGTGTTCCGAACCATTGCAACGTACTGCCGCGAGATCGGTGTAAAATATCTGACGGTTTACGCGTTTTCAACGGAAAACTGGCGCAGATCGGAAGAGGAAGTCGGCGCGCTGATGGCGCTGTTTGAAAAGTATCTTCACGAGGCAATCGAAACGATGGCGAAGGATCATATCCGTCTGCACTTTTTCGGCGATCTTTCACGCCTCAGCCCGACGCTGCGCGAACTGATTGCCAAGACGGATGCAATTTCCGAGCAATACGAGGGCTTTCAGGCCAATATCTGCCTGAACTACGGCGGCAGGGACGAGATCCTGCATGCCGCGCGCGCCTTTGCCCGGCAGTGCGTGGAGGGGAAATGCACCCCGGATTCGCTGGATGAAGCAGCGTTTTCCGATCTGCTTTATTCTGCCGGCGTGCCCGATCCGGAGCTGGTCATTCGTCCGGGCGGAGAGAAGCGCACGTCTAACTTTTTGATGTGGCAATCGGCGTATTCGGAGTTTTATTTTACCGACGTTTTGTGGCCGGACTTTACGCCGCATGATATTGATAAGGCGATCGAGAGCTTCTTGCGGCGCGACCGCCGTTTCGGAGGAGTCAAGGCATGAAAAGAAGAACGCTTGTTGCGCTGGCGCTGCTGCCGCCGTTTTTGCTGATTTTGCTGTTCTGCCCGCCGTGGATGACGGCGGTATTGACCGCTGCGCTCAGCGTGGTTGCGGTTTATGAACTATTGGAAACCGCCGGTCTTGCGCGGCATCATCTGCGCTTGCAGCTTTACAGCGCGGTCGCTGCGGTCGGCGTTTCCATCTGGTGCGCCTGCGGCAGCCCGACTGTTTGGGGTACGCTGCTGCTGTTTGCCTATTTTGCGGCGATTTTCGGCGAATTGCTTGCTGCGCATACCAGTTTGATGTTCCCTAAAGCGTGCGCTGCGGCGTGTTCCGGCTTGGTTGTGCCGTATTTTCTCTCGTCGCTCGTGCGGATCTTGCTGATGGAAAACGGCAGGTTTTACGTGATCGCTGCGCTGATCATGGCATTCGGCTCAGATACGGGCGCCTATTTTATCGGTATGGCGTTCGGCAAGCGGAAGCTTGCGCCGCTGATCAGCCCGAAAAAAACGGTGGAGGGCTTTGCCGGCGGTATTCTTTCCAGCGTGCTTTTGATGCTGATTTATGCCATTGTGATCCGTTTCGTGTTCCGCTATGACGTTTCGTTCGCCACGGCGGTACTGTACGGTATCTTCGGCTCGCTCGCGGCGGTGATGGGAGATTTGACGTTCTCCGTGATCAAACGGCAGAGTGGCATCAAGGACTATGGCAATCTCATGCCGGGACACGGCGGCGTGCTGGATCGGTTTGACAGTATGATCGTTGCTGCGCCGCTTGCGGAGCTGCTTGCGGCGGCAATCCCAATGATCGGAGCGCAGTTATGACGAAAAATCTTGTTATTCTCGGCAGTACCGGATCGATTGGTCGGCAGACCATAGACGTCTGCGAGAAACTGCCGATTCGTATTCTCGCGCTGACTGCAGGGACGAACGTGGAGCGGATGGAGGAGCAATGCCGCGCCGTGCGTCCGAAACTTGCGGTCATGGCGGAAAAATCCGCCGCTGAAGCATTAAAATCGCGTCTTTCGGATATAGATATAACGGTGCTTTCCGGCGAGGAAGGTCTGATCGCCGCCGCGTCGATGGACGAGGCGGACACCGTTCTTACGGCGGTAGTCGGCATGGTCGGACTCAAACCGACGCTTGCCGCCATTCGCAAGGGTCGCCGCATTGCGCTGGCAAACAAGGAAACGCTGGTCTGCGCCGGTGAACTTGTCATGGCGGAAGCGGAGAAGTACGGCGCAGAGATTTTGCCGGTTGATTCAGAACATTCGGCGATTTTTCAATGCTTGACAGGCTGCCGCGACCGCGGAGAGATCCGCAAATTGATTTTGACCTGCTCCGGCGGTCCTTTCTTCGGCAAGACGCGCGAGGAACTGCGTGCAGTTACGCGCGACGACGCTCTTCGCCATCCCAACTGGAAGATGGGCGAGAAGATCACCGTGGACTGCGCCACGCTGATGAACAAGGGGCTGGAACTGATCGAAGCGATGCGTCTGTACGGCTTGCCGCGCGAAAAGGTCGAGATCGCCATCCATCTGCAGAGTATCGTCCATTCGCTTGTGGAATACTGTGACGGCGCGGTGTTGGCGCAACTCGGCACGCCGGATATGCGGCTGCCGATCCAGTATGCGCTGACGTATCCTGCGCGGAAGCCGTCGCCGGCTGCGCCGCTGGACCTGTTTTCCTGCGGTGCGTTGGACTTCAAAAAGCCCGACACGCAGACGTTCCCGTGTCTGAAGCTTGCCATGCAGGCGGCAACGGTCGGCGGAACGGCGTGCGCGGTACTCAATGGCGCAAATGAGGTTGCCGTTGCAAAGTTTCTGCGGCGTGAGATCGGTTTTTATGATATTGCCGATGCCGTCGCCTATGCGCTCGATACAGTTGAGCGCGGCGCGGCAGCGTGCTTGGCGGACGTGTTGGACGCGGATCAAAGAGCGCGCCGTGCGGCAGAGGAGTACCTAAAAACGGACAGGAGATAAGTTATGCTTTTGTATGTCATCGTGGCGGTATTTGTGTTCGGCTTGCTGATTTTTCTGCATGAGCTGGGGCATTTTATCGCCGCGAAAGCGTGCGGCGTGCGCGTAAATGAGTTTTCCGTCTGCATGGGACCTGCGCTCTGGCAGAAAACAAAAGGGGAGACGACGTACTCGCTTCGCCTGATCCCGATCGGCGGCTACTGCGCAATGGAGGGTGAGGACGACGCAAGCGACGATCCGCGTTCCTTCACTGCGGTTTCCGTTTGGAAACGGCTTTGCATTTTGGTTGCCGGCGCCGGAGCGAATTTCCTTTGCGGACTTCTGATCCTTTTGATTTTGTTCGGCACTTCGCCGCTGGCGGCAACGCCGACGATCCGCGAATTCTATCCCGAAAGCACCGTTGCTGAGGAGACGGGGCTGCAGGTTGGCGATACGCTGTATCGCATTGACGGGCGCCGTGTTTACCGCTATGAGGACGTCGGCATGCTGCTTGACCGCAGCATCGGCTTGCACACGCTGGAAGTGCTGCGCGACGGCAAGCGCGTTTCGTTGGGCGAAGTTCCGCTGGAGCGGCGCGCCTATATCGTGGACGGCGAGGAGCAGCAGATGTACGGGCTGCAGTTTGCGGTTGTGCCGATGACGCTGCCGCTTGCGCTTTCACAGACGTGGGCGAATGCGGCGGATTTCGTCCGCCTGATTTGGATGAGTTTGGGCGATTTGATCCACGGGCTTGTCGGCTTTGATCAGATTTCCGGCACGGTCGGTATCGTGCGGATCATGGCGCAGACGGGTGAGGCGGCGGAGACGACCGCAGCCGCCGTGCGGAGTATTGCGTATTTCGCCGCATTTTTGGCGATCAACCTTGCGGTGATGAACCTGCTGCCGATTCCGGCGCTTGACGGCGGCAAAGTCTTTACGCTGCTGGTTACGGCGGTTTTGGAGACCGTTTTCCGCAGAAAGATCGATCCGAAGTATGAGCAGTATATCCATGCGGCAGGTATGGTGCTGCTGCTGGTTTTGATTGCCGTTATTACACTCAAAGACATTCTTGCTATTTTTCGGTAGGTGAGAAAAATGACAAAGAGCATACGGGTCGGAAACGTCATGGTTGGCGGCGGTGCGCCGGTATCCATACAATCGATGCTGAACACCAAAACGACAGACGTGGCTGCTTCGCTTGACCAGATTGAAGCGCTTCGCCGCGCCGGCTGCGAAATCGTTCGGCTTGCCGTGCCTGATGAGGAAGCCGCGAAGGGGTTTGCGAATATCGCCGCAAAGTCGCCGCTGCCGCTTGTTGCGGATATTCACTTTGACTATCGCTTGGCGATTGCCGCCGCCGAGGGCGGCGCGTCCAAAATCCGCATCAACCCCGGCAATATCGGCGGTGAGGATCGTGTGCGCCGCGTTGTAGACGCTTGCAAGATGCATCACATTCCGATCCGCATCGGCGTCAACGGCGGCTCGCTTGATCCGGAACTTCTGAAAAAGTACGGACACCCCACGCCGGAGGCGCTGGTAGAAAGTGCGTTTTCACATATTCGCCTGTTGGAAAAGTACGGCTTTACCGATATCTGCGTTTCCATGAAGTCCAGCAGCGTGCCGCTGATGATGGCGGCATACCGTCTGTTTTCCAAACAGTCGGACTATCCGCTGCACGTCGGCGTGACGGAGACCGGAACGGAATATATGGGCACGATCAAGTCTGCCGTCGGTATCGGCGGCCTGCTCTGCGAGGGCATCGGCGATACGATCCGCGTGTCGCTGACGGCCGATCCGGTACGCGAAGTGGTTGCGGCACGTTCGATTTTAAAGGCGTGCGGCTTGCGAAGCGAGGGCGTGAACATCGTTTCCTGCCCGACCTGCGGCAGAACGAAGATCGACCTGATCGGGCTGGCAAACCGTGTGGAAGAGGCGCTTGCGGACTGCAAAAAGCCGCTGACGGTTGCCGTGATGGGATGCATCGTCAACGGACCCGGTGAGGCGAGGGAAGCGGACGTCGGCATTGCCGGCGGCGAGGACTGCGGCGTGATTTTCGTGCGCGGTGAGCTGCGCGAGAAAGTGCCGTATGACGAACTGCTGCCGACGCTTTTGCGTTACGTTGAGAAACTGTAAAAGGAATACTACATAAGACATGGAACAGCCGATTAAGTTTTTGAATATGTTTTCGCGCTTTCAGCCGGAGAAGGATGCTTCTCCGGCTTGGCTGCGTGCGGAAGTGTGCGATTCCGAGATTCGTCCGGAGGCACGCGCGGTTCGTCTGACGCTGCGTTTTGACGGCTACGTCGGCGCCGCGGAGATCGAGGGGACGGCGCAGGCGATTGCGGAACGTTACGGACTTTATCGGCTGGATATTACACCGCTTTATCCGCCGCAGTCACTTGCGGACTTTGATTTTTCCGAGCTTGCGGCGTATCTCGGCAAGATTTATCCGCCGCTGCAATCGACGCTTGCCGGATCGAAGTGGACGCCGGAAGGCGAAAACATTCGGATTGCGCTTCGCGCCAACGGAAAGGATCTTTTGAAAGAACAGCTCCCCAAAGCGCAGCAATATCTGAAAGATCGTTTTGATAGGGACGTTCGGTTTTCAATCGAAACGAATACCGCCGAGGAGGACGTTTTTCAGCAGACGCAGATGCTGCGCGAGCAGGCGCTATCCGAAATCGAAACGCCGAAGTTTTCCGATGGCGAGAAAAAGCCTGCGGAAAAGAAGCGCGTGATTTACGGGCGCAGCTTCCGCGGTGAAACGACGCCGATCGGTCAGTTGGAATTGGGCTCCTCCGGCGTTGTGGCGGAGGGCGAGGTCTTTAACATCGATCATCGCGAACTGAAAAAACGCAGCGCGTGGGTCGTTGCGTTCGATATGACGGATTACACCGGATCGGTGCACGTCAGCCGCTATATGGAAGCGGAGGAGGCAAAACCGATCCTTGCCGGCGTTAAGGTCGGTATGTGGCTGAGAGTCCGAGGAAGAATGACGTTTGACCGCTATGACAACGATACGGTCCTGCAGCCGGACGCCATTATAGTTGCGGACAAGCCGGAGCGTGAGGACAGCGCCGAGGGCGGCAAGCGTGTGGAGCTGCATCTGCATACGCAGATGAGCAGCATGGATGCGCTGACCGACGTGAAGGCGGTCATTCAGCGCGCGGCGAAATGGGGACATCGGGCGATTGCCATTACCGATCACGGCGTGGCGCAGTCGTTCCCCGATGCGATGGCGGCGGCGAGCAAAGCCACCGTTGCCGGAACGGATGAAAAAATCAAAGTCCTCTATGGCTGCGAAGCGTATTACTATAACGACGTGGACGGACGTGCTGCCGTTCACGGAGATGCCGACATTGCGCTGGACGAGGAATACGTTGCCTTTGACCTGGAAACGACGGGTCTGGATGCGCGCAAGGAGGAAATTACCGAGATCGGCGCGGCGATTTTCCGCGGAGATACCGTTGTTGCGGAGTATAAGCAGTTCGTCAATCCGCAAAAGCCGCTTTCGCCGCGCATCAGCGAACTGACGGGCATTACGGACGCTATGCTTGCCGATGCGCCGACGATCGATAAGGTGCTGCCGGAGTTTTTGGCGTTCTGCGGCGATCGTCCGCTTGCGGCGCATAATGCCGAATTTGACATCGGTTTTGTCCGTGCTGCGTGCCGCAGATGCAAGATTGATTTTGAGCCGACGTATATTGACTCTCTGGTGTTGGCGCAGAACTTGCTGCCGCAGCTTGAAAAACATAAACTCAATCTTGTTGCCGATGCGCTCAGCCTGCCGGAGTTTAACCACCACCGTGCGCTGGATGACGCGCTGACGGTCGGCTATATGCTGGCGCGCTTTGCCGGTATGCTGGAAGAGAAGGGCGTTTCGCGTATCAGTCAGATCAATAACCTGATGTACGAACTCGGCAGCGGCAAGACGGCAAAGCAGCGTCCGTATCACATGATCCTGCTTGCCAAAAACCAATGCGGTCTGCGCAATCTCTATAAACTGATTTCCTATGCGCATTTGCGCCATTATTACCGTGTGCCGCGCGTGCCGAAGTCGGAACTGCTGCGTTGCCGCGAGGGACTGCTCATCGGCTCGGCGTGTGAGGCGGGCGAACTGTTCCGCGCCGTGGTGGAGGGGAAGCCCCATTCGGAATTGGTGAAGATCGCCAAGTTTTATGACTATTTGGAGATTCAGCCGCTTTGCAATAACCGCTTTATGATCGAACGCGGACTTGCGCGAAACGATGAGGATTTGCGCGAGTTCAATCGCGTGATCGTTCAGCTTGGCGAGGAACTCGGTAAGCCGGTGGTTGCGACGGGCGACGTGCATTTTCTCGACGCCAAGGACGAGCAGTACCGCCGTATTCTGCTTGCGGCGAAAAAGATGCTCGACGGCGAGCAATCCACGCCGCTGTATTTCCGCACGACGGATGAGATGCTGGAGGAATTCGGCTATCTCGGCGCGGCAAAGGCGCACGAGGTCGTGGTGGAAAATCCCAACCGTATTGCCGATATGTGCGACGCCATTCGCCCTGTGCCGAAGAACCTGTTTGCGCCGAAGATCGAAAATTCGGTCGAGGATCTGCAACGCCTGGTTTACGGCAAACTGAAACGGCTGTATGGCGACAATCCGCCCGAACTGATCCGCAAGCGCGTGGAAACGGAAATGCACGATATCATTTCCTGCCACTATGACGTGATCTATATGTCGGCGCAGAAACTGGTGCAGAACTCACTGGAGAACGGCTATCTTGTCGGCTCGCGAGGCAGCGTTGGCTCCAGCATCGTTGCTTATCTTTCCGGCATTACCGAGGTCAACTCGTTCCCGCCGCACTATCGCTGCCCGAAGTGCCAATATACGACATTCGACGTGCCGAAGGAGTACGGCTGCGGCGCAGACCTGCCGGACGCCGTTTGTCCGCAATGCGGCGCAAAACTGGATAAGGACGGCTTCAATATTCCGTTTGAAACCTTCCTCGGCTTCGGCGGTGACAAGGTGCCCGATATTGACCTGAACTTCTCGGGCGAATATCAGGCGCGTGCGCATGCCTACTGCGTGGAGATGTTCGGCAGCGACCACGTGTTCCGTGCCGGTACGATCAGCGGCGTTGAAGAAAAAACGGCGCATGGCTACGTGAAAAAATACATGGAGTTGACCGGCAACATCCTAAGCCGCGCAGAGGAAAACCGTCTTGCGCTTGGCTGCGTCGGCGTGAAGCGGACGACGGGACAGCACCCGGGCGGACTGGTGGTTATTCCGCAGGAAAACGAGATTTGGGATTTCTGCCCCGTGCAGCACCCGGCGGATGCGGTGGATAAAGACGCATGGATCACGACGCATTTCGATTATCACAAGATGGAGGAAAACCTCCTGAAACTTGATATGCTGGGGCATGATGACCCGACAATGATCCGCATGCTGCAGGTGCTTACGGGTATTGATCCGCAGACCATTCCGCTGGATGACAAGGATACGATGTCGATCTTTACGTCATCCAAGGTGCTGGGTTATGAGAATGATCCGCTGCTCGGCCCGACCGGTGCGCTGACCATTCCGGAGTTCGGCACGCGCAACGCACGAAACATGCTGGTGGAAACGAAACCGACGGCATTCGATACGCTGGTGCGGCTTTCCGGCTTCTCGCACGGTACGGACGTGTGGCACGGCAATATTCGCGACCTCGTTCTTTCCGGCACGGCGGACGTCAACGAGTGTGTCGGCTGCCGCGACGATATCATGCTGTATCTCATTTCCAAGGGCATGGAGGAAAAGCGCGCATTCAAGTTTATGGAAGCGGTGCGAAAAGGCGCGATCCATAAGGGCAAATCGTGGCCGGATGGGATCGTGGAGGAAATGCAGCAGCTCGGTGTGCCGGAGTGGTATATCGAGTCCTGCCGCAAGATCCAGTATCTGTTCCCGAAGGCGCACGCCGTCGCCTACGTGATGATGGCGTTCCGCATTGCTGGGTTTAAGGTGCACGAGCCGCTGGCGTTCTATGCTGCGTATTTCTACCGCCGCAGCCAAAAGGGCAGTTTTGACGCCGCCATGATGACGCAGGGTATGGAGCGCGTCAAGGCGGAGATCAAGCGAATCGAGTCCGACGAGGAGGCGTCCGCAAAGGATGCCGATCTGCTCGTTACGCTCGAAGCGTGTTATGAGTTCTATCTGCGCGGCTTTTCGTTCGCGCGGCTCGATCTGTACCGTTCGGACGCGACGAAGTTCGTATTAAGCGATGGCAAACTGATTCCGCCGTTCAAGGCTGTCGCCGGTCTCGGCGAAACGGTGGCGGAGGAGATCGTCAAGTGCCGCGAGGGCAAAGAGTTCCTTTCTGTGGATGAGTTTGCGCTGGCGTGTCCGAAGGTATCCGAAACGCTGCTGGGCAGCTTGAAGGAAGCCGGTGCATTCGGCGATCTTCCCGAAACAAGCCAAATCTCGCTCTTTTAAGCATAAAAAAGACTGCCTTCTGTGAAGGCAGTCTTTTTTATGCTTTTTAGCCGTCGAGCCGTTTGCCGGCGTAGACGAAGGCATTCGGCAGCGTTCTGCCGTAGGGGCAGGCGAGATTGGAGCAGCGGATGACGTATTCACCCTGATACCACATGATTGCGCTCGTGCCGCCGTCGAGGTTCATCGCCTGTGCGCAGTGGTAGCGCGACAGAATTGCCGCACATTCGACCACACCCGTGCCGAGCGACTGGATCTGCCGCCCCTCGATGCCGAGCATCATGATTTCACCCAAGTCGGTCTGACCGATACAGGCACGCGGATTGATCGCGTTCCAGCCGCAGTTTTCGTCTACGAGAATCCTGCCGTCAACGATCATTGCCGGCGTGAACTCCACCGCGTCGGTGCAGCTGCTGCTGACGGGATCGTTTACGTCTCTTATGTAGAATCGATCGTCGGCGTGAAGTTCGATTCGCTTGTTGCCCCATCCCATGTGCTTGCCGTGCTCTATGCCGTCACTCATGGTGTAGCCGGCGAGAATGCCGCCGTTGCCTTTGCCGACATTGCCCTCGGCGTCCACGTCAATAAAGCCGCTTGCCGTCATGGCGAGCACACCGCCGTTCTTCGCACCGATCACGCCGGCGGTTTGACCGCTGCCCGGCAAACTGGCGGACATTTTCACGGAAAGCTGTGCCGGATCTTTGGCAATGGCAAGTACGCCGCGATAGCCGGAGCCGCTGACACGTATCAAGATGATCTTGTTGAGCGCATCAATGGCAAGCACCTGATCGCCCTCGACCGTTTGGATGCTCGTGCCGGTTTTTTCCAAACCGGCTTCATTGATATAGAGATTTGCCCAGCCGTTTGCAAGCGCTTCGGGATGTTTGGAAAGATAATCGGAGAACGAAGTCGGCTCAATTTCCCAGAAAATGCTGTAAAACTCGCGCTCCTCCGGCGTCATTTCGGGGCGCGAGTAGATCGCGCGCTTTCCGCCTGTGCCGCCCCATTCGCTGTTGACGCCGATCTGCCCTTCCTCGGCGGCGCGAACGCCTGCCATGACCTCGTCAATGACGTTTTTCGGGAAGAACGAGGTGGCAAGCCACTGGTGCCGCATGGTGGACATTGCGGTTTGAATGTAGGCGGTGCGAAGCCGTGCAATTAAGGGGATCTTCGAATAGACGGCTACTGCATAACACGCTTCCAAGGCAACAAGGACTGCCAAAACGGTCAAAACGACACGCTGCCACGTGGGTTTTTTTGATGCAGCGGCTTTGCCGGACGCTTCGCGCTTGCCGTGTACCGGGCGCAGTTTTTTCAGCAACTTGTCAGCGGCATTATAGATTACGTGACCGATCACGCTGACGGCTGCCGCTAATTTCTGTAAAAACGTCACGGGGAATCCCTCCGAAAATCTGTCATATTTCGCAGAGAGTATACCATAATATAGAGAAAAAATCAACGATGAAAACACTTTACTTTTCGGCTGCTTTGCTTTACAATAGGGGAAATATTC
>JAFSXE010000011.1 GCA_017444195.1 Oscillospiraceae bacterium | reverse complement strand
GAGGCTTTTTTGCCCCTCATCTGCCGCCTGCGGCGGCACCTTCCCCCCGATGGGGGGAAGGCTTATGCACAAAAGCAGGTTTTCCAGGCGGATGCCGTACTGACCTTCCAAGTACGTGCCCGGCTCGTCCGAGACGATCATGCCCGGCGCGAACGGTTCACCCGGCGTGGGACGGATCGACGGCGGCGTTTCATGCACCGCAAGGCGGAAGCCCACGCCGTGTCCCGTGCCGTGTCCGTAGGAAAGACCGTATTCGGCAAGCGGTGCGCGTGCCAGTTTATCCAAGCCGTCGCCGCGTTCGGTTTCGGAAAATTGCGCCATGGCGACGGCAAGGTGTCCGCGCAGGACGGCGGTATAGTTCCGTATTTGTTCGGCAGTCGGTTTTTGAAGCGCGACGGTGCGCGTGAGGTCGGTCGTGCCGCTTTCGTACTGTCCGCCGCAGTCGAGCAGAAACAGCGCGTCGAGTTTCGCGTCGGTCTGCGCGCTCGGCTGATAGTGGACGATTGCGCCGTGTGCGTCCGCGGCGGCGATGGTGGCGAAACTTTCGCCGAGATAGGTTTCATCCTCGCGGCGCAGGCGTTCCAACTCGGCGCAGACGGCGCGTTCGGTTTGCGGTGCGTCTTTCAGGTGCAGAAGCAACCGCGTGACGGCAAGCCCTTCGCGCAGGTGCGCGTCCTGCATGGCTGCGATTTCCGTTTCGTTTTTGATCGCCTTCCAACGCGCGGCGCACGACGCTTCGATGCGCGGCGGCTGCGGAAAGGCGCGGTACAGCCGCAGGTTGACCGTTTCGTCCGTGCGGACGGTTTGGGCGGTCTTCGCCCACGGGTAGACCGCGTCATAGGGCAGCACGGTCACGTCGGCGGACAGGTCGGGCGTGGGCGCGTCGGTAAAGAGGAGCGCCGCCGTTTCCGACACGGCGAGGTAGGCGTAGAAGGTCGGCGTGAAAGCCGCGTCGGAGCGCAGGTCGAGCGTCCACGCGATCTCGTCGAGCGAACACAGCAGCAGCGTTTCGCCGCGGAGCGTTGCGCGGATGCGCGAAAGTTTTTCACGGCGCGTTTCGCCGCAGGCGATTTCCGTGAGCGCGGTCGGCGCAAGCGGCGGTCGGCTCTGCCACGTCGCGGCAGGGTCGAAATCGACGCACGGCAGTTCCGACGGCGCGATTTGGCGGCGGTACTGCGAAAGCGAAACCACGCGGTGGTCGAAGCCGAGCGTGCCGCCGACGGTTTTCAGGTGGTCGGCAATTTTCGGCGTGTCTTTTTCGCCGGCACGGCGGAGCGTGACGGTGCTGCCGCGCAGTTCGGCTTCGGCTTGCAGGTAGTAGCGGCTGTCCGTCCACAGGTCGGCGGTCGTTTGTGTGACGACGAGCGTGCCTGCCGAGCCGGTGAAGCCGGAAAAGTACTGCCGGACGGCAAAATGCGCGTCCGGATATTCCGAGTCGCGATCGTCCGAAGTGGGGATATAGCAGACGTCCACGCCGGCGGTTTTCATCTGTGCGCGGAGGGCGGCGAGGCGTTCGGGTACGGTGAGCATTGGCGTCACTTCCTTTTCTTCATGGTAGCACGAAACGGGGAGGAGCGCAAGGGCGAAGGTGTCGAGCGTTAGCGAGACGAATGGGGGGTATTTGAATTGCCCTCATCCGGCTGCGCTTTTTAGGCGCAGCCACCTTCCCCCATTTCTCTGCGGAGAAATGGGGGAAGGCTTTGTTTTGTGTGCGCTGCGGCGCACGAATAAAATGCGGAGCGCATGAATGCGCTCCCTACGGCGGTGGACGAGAAGAAAAAAGCCTTCCCCATTGAAAATCGGGGAAGGCTTCATCGTGTCTTCTTATTTCATTTTTTCCAGCGCATCGGCGGCGGAGGCAACCGCGGAAAGGTCCGCCTGCTCGATCTTGCCGCTGTCGCAGAGTCGGGCGACTTCGGGATTGATCGGCAGTCTTGCCAAAACCGGCAGATTCTCGGCTTTGGCGGCTTCGTCGAGTTTGCTCTCGCCGAAAAGATACGTCTTTTTGCCGCAGTCGGGACATTCGAAATAGGCGTAGTTTTCCACGAAGCCGACGACCGGCACCTGCATCATCTGCGCCATGGTGACCGCCTTTTTGACGATCATCGACACCAGATCCTGGGGACTCGTCACGACGACCGTGCCCGTGACCGGCAGCGACTGGAACACCGTCAGCGGCACGTCGCCCGTTCCGGGCGGCATATCGACAAACAGGAAGTCGATATCGCCCCAGCAGACGTCCGTCCAGAACTGCTTGACCGCGCCGCCGATGACCGGACCGCGCCACACGACCGGCTCGTCCGGGTTGGGAAGCAAAAGGTTCATCGACATGATCGAAATGCCAAGTCCGCTCGTTGCCGGAATCATGCCGTCGTCCGTGCCGATGATCTCCTCCCGGATGCCGAATGCCTTGGGGATCGACGGTCCGGTGATATCCGCGTCCAAAATGCCGACGCGGAAGCCGCGCTTCGCCATAGCGACGGCGAGCAGCGACGTGACGGTGCTCTTGCCGACGCCGCCCTTGCCGCTCATGACGGCGATGACGTTTTTCACGTTCGATTTCTTATTGGGTGCTGCCTGAAAACTTTTCAGGTCGCGGCTTTCGCAGTTCTCCGAGCAGGAACTGCAGTTACCGCTGCATTGTTCGCTCATGGTATCCCTCCTTGATTTTCTTTTATTTTACGGTGGTAAAAGCCAAATGTCAACCCTTGCCAATCGGCGCAAAAAGGTGTAGAATAAGAAAAAACGAGAGAAAGAGAGAGGTGCCGCGTGAATAAAACGTGGATTCCCAATGCCGTAACGTCCGTGCGGCTCGTCGGCGCGCTGGCGATTTTGTTCCTGCCCGTGCCATCGGCGGCGTTTTTTACGGTCTATACGCTCTGCGGACTGAGCGACGTGGTGGACGGCTCGATTGCGCGGCTGCTTCACGCGGAAAGTGATTTCGGCGCAAAACTCGACAGCGTGGCGGATCTGACGTTCTACGCGGTGATGCTGATCCGGCTGCTGCCGGAACTGGTCGAAGCTTTGCCGTCGTGGATCTGGCTCGCCGTTGCCGCCGTGCTGATGCTGCGGCTGTGCGCGTATCTCGTGGCGGCGCTGCGGTATCACCGCTTTGCCGCGATGCACACCTATCTCAACAAGCTGACCGGCTTCTGCGTGTTTTTGATGCCGTATTTCCTCGGCCACGGCGCGCTGACGGTCTACTGCATGGTCGTCTGCGGCATAGGCTCGCTTGCCTCTTTGGAGGAGTTTATTATTCACGCGTACAGCCCGACGTATAATGCGAACAGGAAAAGTATTTTTTGGAAAAAACAGGAGGCATAACATGGCGATTTTACTGACCGGCGGCGCCGGATACATCGGCAGCCACACCGCCGTGGCGTTTTTGGACGCCGGCGTGGACGTTGTTTTGGCGGACAACTTTGACAACGCCTCGCCCAAGGTTTTGGACAGAATCGAAGCAATCACCGGCAAGAAGCCGAAGTGCGTGCGCGCCGATATGTGCGACAAGCAAGCGGTGGAGAAAATCTTTGCCGAAAACGAGATCACCGGCGTGGTGCATTTTGCCGGCTACAAGGCGGTGGGCGAATCGTGCCGCAAGCCGCTGAAATACTACCGCAACAATCTCGATTCCGCGCTGACGGTGCTGGAAGTGATGAAGAAGCACGGCTGCACGCGGTTTGTGTTCTCCTCGTCCGCCACGGTATACGGCGATCAGCCCGCGCCGCTGACGGAATCGACGCACACCGGCGACTGCTCCAACCCCTACGGCTGGACGAAGTATATGATCGAGCAGATCCTCAAGACAGCGTGCGACGCGGACCCCGACCTTTCCGTGGTGCTGCTGCGGTACTTCAATCCGATCGGCGCGCATCCTTCGGGCATGATCGGCGACAATCCGAACGGCATCCCCAACAACCTGATGCCCTACGTGACGCAGGTTGCCGTGGGCAAACTGCCGCGGCTGAACATCTTCGGCGACGACTATGACACGCCGGACGGCACGGGCGTGCGCGACTATATCCACGTGTGTGACCTTGCAGACGGGCATCTTGCCGCGATCCGCTACGCCGAAAACCACGTCGGCTGTGAGGTATTCAACCTCGGCACGGGCGTGGGGTACAGCGTCTTGGATATTGTCAAGACGTTTTCTCGCGTGAATAATCTGGATTTGCCCTACGCCATTGCGCCGCGCCGCCCGGGCGATCTTGCCACGGTCTACGCCGACCCGAAGAAGGCGGAAACGGTGCTGGGCTGGACGGCAAAGCGGACGCTGGACGATATGTGCCGCGACAGTTGGAACTGGCCAAAGCAAAATCCGAACGGATACGAAGAGTGAGAAGATTG
>JAFSXE010000088.1 GCA_017444195.1 Oscillospiraceae bacterium | reverse complement strand
GCGCCCTAAATACCGCGCAACCAGCACGTTGACGCCGATGGAAAAGCCGATAAAGATATTGATGATCAGATTGATCGGCGTGCCGGTTGTACCGATCGCGCCGACCGCGCCTTCCGCGCCGGATTGCGCCACAACGATCATATCCGCTGCAGAGTACAGTACCTGCAGCAGGTTGGAGATCATCAGCGGTACGGAAAACGCGATGATCTTCGGAACGAGCGGACCTTCCAGCATCGGAATGTCCTTTTGATGAAAAAGAGCCATTTGGTTTACGCCACCGTTTCTCTATTGCTATGCCGTGTCGGGGAAAAGGGTGCGGTGATCAGTTCAAAACCGTTGTTTCCCGGATTTGTCCGAAACTGACCTTGGCGTCGGTCAGCGCTGCCAGCGCCGCTGCGGTATTGCCTTCGCAGAGCACCATATACGAGCCGACGGTTCGTTCACGAACTGCGGTATACGACCGTGCGCCTTCCCGAATCTGCAAAAAGTAGCCCGCCGCATTTTTTGACTGCTGCGCCGTTACAAGCGCCAGCAGCGTTTTGCGGCATAAAAGCTGCCGCAGCGCATTGTTTGCATCCTGCAGCGCAAGCGAAACGTCAGCGGCGTCTTTCGGTGCGGTCAGCCCGATGGGATAGCCGGCGGCGGCGATCGCAATCACGAGATCGGGGTTTTCGCGGATCTCGTCTGCGGTCAGATAAAAGACGGCAGGTGCACCTGCGCGAAGTACGGCGCTGAGCGAGTCCGGCATCGTTTTTGCACCCTCAACGGCAAGATAGGCAAACACCTTTGCCTGAGGGCGCTGCTCCGGCTGGGTGGTCTGCGTCGGCGTGGTGGTCTGAGGGGACGGCGTGCGATACTGCTGCAAGGTGTACGTCATCAAATTGTTTGCGCGAACGAGAAACAGCGTATCGTCGTAAACCTCACCGCCGGACTTAAAGCGCAGCACGGTATAACCGTCCTCACTTTTCAACAGTGTCGCCTGCCAGCCGAAGTGCCGCGCGCACGTTGAAGCAGGAAGAAACACAATGCCTCCCTGATACGAAACGTTGTGCGAAGCATCGGTATAGGTTTTTCCGGTTTCGTCTGTCGCCGTACCGCTGTCCAAATCAAAGACAAGTCGCTGATTGCGTGAAAACAAGGTTAAAACACGTCCCTGTGCATTATAGGAAGGTGTAATGCCGAGCCCGGCGGCACCGAAAACCGTATAGGGCGCGTAAAGCGTGCCATCGACATAATACGGCGCTTGCGCAGACGGCAGCGAAAGCGGCAGCGTATCGCCCACGGAAACGAAAAACAGTTCGCTGTCTGCGCCGAAAGCCGGTATGCAAGCAAGTGCAAAAACAAGTGCGGCAAGCAAAATCCAGGATCCGATACGTCGTTTCATCGCCGTCCCACCTTTCTTTTCGGATATTCTATTATACACCGCTTTGGCGGTGCTTGCAAGCGTGGGAAGAATATGGTACAATGAACTATCAAAACAGGGAGGGATACGATGCAGCGCACAGATAAAGAGAATTATTACCTCGATATTGCCCAGACCGTCACCGAACGGTCCACCTGCATCCGCCGCTGCTACGGCGCGATTATTGTCCGCAACGACGAGATCGTTGCCACCGGCTATAACGGCGCACCGCGCGGGCGCGTCAACTGCTGCGAACTCGGCAGATGCATTCGCGAGGAGCTTGCCATTCCGCGCGGACAGCGTTATGAACTCTGCCGCAGCGTCCACGCAGAAGCGAACGCGATCATCTCCGCCGGACGCAATAAATGCATCGGCGCAACGATGTACCTCGTCGGCATCGACGCCAAAAGCGGCGAACTTCTGTCTGATGCGACGTCCTGCTCGATGTGCCGCCGCACGATCATCAACGCCGGCATCGAAAAAATTGTCATTCGCAGAACGAAAACGGAATATGAAATCGTACCGGTCAAGGATTGGATCACGCAGGATGATTCACTCATCGGTATGGAGTAAGGTGCCGGGTCGTGGTTTTTGATTCTTATTGCGTGTCCTGCCTGCTCGGACGGCAGGCGCAGATGTCGCGTGAAATTCTCGGCGCGGAAAAGGCATATCGTTTTATGCGTGAGGCATCGCGCATTATTGCCGATGCGCCCGAGGGCGTGTCCGGATCATATCTGACGTGGCGGTTTCACGAGCTTTACCGTGCGTTCGGCGTGACGGAAGACCTCTATGAAAAAGAAAAGAAGGACTCGAACGACTACGTTCTTTCCGTCTTGCCGGAGGCACAGAAGCGCATTGACGCGTCGGACGACCCGCTGCTTACAGCGCTCAAATATGCGCAGATCGGTAACTTTTTGGATTTTGGCGTTTTGGATAAGTCCGACGTGGACAGCCATTTTGCAAAGGACGTTGCCGGTGCGCCGGATCGACCGCTTGATGAGAAGGAGTATCGGCATTTCGTCAAAGATCTGACTGCGGCAAAGCAGCTTTTGATCCTCGGTGACAACGCCGGCGAGATTGCATTCGATACGCTGCTGGTAAAGCAGCTGCAAAAGTCGTTCCCGTCGCTTTCTGTTGTCTATTGCGTGCGCGGCGGCAAGGCGCTTAACGACGCCACGCGCGAGGACGCCGCTTACGTCGGCATGGATCGACTGACCACGGTAATCGACAACGGCACGGGCATTCCGTCAACGGAGTTGGCGTATATCGGCGAGGATTTGAAACGGGCGTTTGCAGCGTCCGAGGTCGTGCTTGCCAAAGGGCAGGCAAACTTTGAATCGCTGCTGCTCTCCGGCTATAATATCTATTATAATTTCCTCTGCAAATGTGAGCGTATCGGCAAGGTTCTGGGCGTGCCGCTTTTTACCGGCTGCTTCCTCAACGAACGCCGAATACCGCCGCTTTCGCCCTTCCCGGCATAAGTTGACTTTTTGCGTTTTTTTCGATATAATGACCAAAGCCGTGTTCGGTGAGTTCTTCCGCCGAGGCGGCTTTTTTTCAAGGTAAGGAGAATGTCCATGTTTGCTATGATTCGGCGGCTCGGCCGGTGCGTGCGTGAGTATAAAAAGCCGGCCATTTTAACGGTGCTGATGATCGTCGGCGAGGCGGTCATTGAAGCGATCGTGCCGTTCGTTACGGCGGATCTCGTCAACCGCATTGAAACGGGTATCGAGATGCGCCAGATCCTTTTGCTCGGCGTGCTGCTGTTCGGGCTGGCGTTTATTTCGCTGGCGTTCGGCGGTGCGGCGGGCTATACGTCGTCCAAGGCGTCCGCCGGTTTTGCCAAAAACCTGCGGCACGATCTGTTTGAGCATATTCAGACGTTTTCTTTCGCGAATATCGACAAGTTTTCCTCTGCGTCGCTGGTTACGCGTATGACGACCGACGTCAACCACGTTCAGATGGCGTTTATGATGCTGACGCGTATTGCCATCCGTGCGCCGCTGATGATCCTGTTTTCCATTTTTATGGCGTACAAAATGGGCGGTATGCTGGCGACGTCGTTCGTCGTGCTGATTCCGGTTTTGGGCTTCGGATTGTATTGGATCGCAAAAAAGGCGATGCCGGCGTTCCGCAGCGTCTTTAAGAAATACGACAAGCTGAACGAGTCCATCGAGGAAAACGTCCGCGCCATGCGCGTGGTCAAGGGTTTTGCCCGCGAGGAATACGAAAAAGAGAAATTTGCCGTTGCGGCGGACGATATCTGCCGCGACTTTACGCGCGCCGAGCGAATCGTGGCGTTCAATATGCCGCTGATGCAGCTGTGCGTCTACGCCAACATGGTCTTTGTACTGCTCGTTGGTGCGCGCATGGTTGTCACGACCGGCGGATCGCTGCTGCAAGTGGGGCAGATATCCGCCATGCTGACGTACGGCATGCAGATTTTAATGAGCCTTATGATGCTCTCGATGATTTTCGTCATGCTCACGCTTTCCGCCGAGGCGGCAAAGCGTATCTTTGAGGTGTTGGACGAGGAGCCGACGCTCCGCCAGCCGGATGACGCGCTGTTTTCCGTGGCGGACGGCTCGATCGACTTTGAAAACGTCAGTTTCAAATATTCGCAGAAAGCCAAACGCGCCGCGCTGTCGGGCATCAATCTGCATATTGACAGCGGTATGACCGTCGGCATTCTCGGCGGCACCGGCACAGGCAAATCCACGCTGGTGCAGCTTATTCCGCGCCTATATGACGCAACGGAAGGCACGGTCAAGGTCGGCGGCGTCGACGTGCGGCACTATGATCTCGACACGCTGCGCAAGGCGGTTTCCATGGTGCTGCAGAAGAACGAACTGTTTGCCGGCACGATCCGTGAAAACCTGCTCTGGGGCAATCCCGATGCGACGGACGAAGAAATCCGTCAGGCGTGCCGCATTGCGCAGGCGGACGAATACATCAGCGCGTTTCCCGACGGCTATGAAAAGATGATCGAGCAGGGCGGTACGAACGTGTCCGGCGGTCAGAAGCAGCGGCTTACGATTGCGCGTGCGCTTTTGCGCAAGCCGAAGGTGCTGATTTTGGACGATTCCACGTCCGCCGTCGATACGATGACCGATGCGAAGATCCGTCAGGGTTTCCGCAGCGATCTGCCCGATACGACAAAGATTATTATCGCGCAGCGTATTTCCTCGGTGCAGGACGCTGATTTGATCTTCGTGCTGGACGATGGCAAAATTGCCGCGTCTGGAACGCACGATCAGCTGATGCAGTCGAGTGAAATCTACCGCGAAATCTACACGCAGCAGACGAAGGGAGGCGAGGAATAATGGGTCGACGTCGTCCCGGTTCCGGTGAAAAACTGGATTTTGCCTCGCTCGGAAGAACGCTGCGCCTGCTTGCAAAGTTCTATCCCGTGATGTTCCCGGCCGTGGTGTTTTGCATTCTGTTCTCCTCCGCCGCGTCCGCCGTTCCGGCGCTATTCACCCAGCGCGTGATCAGTATTATCAAGGACTATTATCCCACGCAAAACTGGGCTGCCGCGCTGCCGGAGATTTGGGCAAACGTGCGCGTGCTTGTGGTTTTGTACGTGCTGTCGCTTGTGTCGATCCTGCTTTATACGCAGCTCAATGCCGTTATGACGCAGGGGTTCTTGTCCAAACTGCGCAAGACGATGTTCAGCGGCATGCAGGATCTGCCGATTGCCTACTTTGACCAAAATCGCCACGGCGATATCATGAGCCATTATACGAACGATATCGACACCCTGCGCGAACTCGTCAGTCAGGTCATTCCGGCGGTGCTGCGTTCCGGTTCGATCGTGCTCGTCGTGTTTGTGATCATGGTGTGGTACAGTCTGCCGCTGACGGCGATTGTGCTTGTCGGCGTGATCGTCATGATGCTCATTTCCGGCAAACTCGGCGGCGGCAGCGCAAAGTATTTCATCAGCAACCAGCGTGCCGTTGCCGCAACCGAAGGTTACGTGCAGGAAATGATGGCGGGGCAGAAAGTCGTCAAGGTCTTTTCCCACGAAGCCGCCGCGCAGGTTCGGTTTGACGAACTCAACGAAGCGCAGTTTGAAAATGCGTTCCGTGCGCACGCGTATGCCAATATGCTCGGTCCGATCATTATGAACGTCGGCAACCTGCTCTACGTGCTGATCGCCGCGGTCGGCGGCGCGTATCTGCTTGCCGGTCTGCCCAATCCGTCGCTTTCGGGTATGGCGCTGGACGTCAGTATCCTTGTTGCATTTCTCAATATGGTGAAGCAGTTCACCGGCAATATCAATCAGCTTACGCAGCAGGTCAACAACCTTGTCATGAGTATGGCGGGTGCGCGCCGCGTGTTTGAACTGATGGACGCCGAGCCGGAACAGGATCAGGGCTATGTTACGCTCGTCAATGCAGAAATTGCGCCGGACGGCACGATCACGGAGTCGGAAACACGCACGGGCAAGTGGGCGTGGAAGCATCCGCACGGCGACGGCACGCTGACTTATACGGCGCTGCGGGGCGACGTGCGGCTGCTCGGCGTGGATTTCTCCTACGTGGAGGATAAGCCGGTGCTGCATGACGTTTCGGTTTATGCCGAGCCGGGTCAGAAGGTCGCTTTTGTCGGCGCGACCGGCGCAGGCAAAACGACGATCACCAATCTGATTAACCGTTTCTATGATATTGACGACGGGAAAATCCGCTATGACGGTATCAATATCAATAAAATCAAGAAAAAGGACCTGCGCCGTTCGCTTGGCTTGGTGCTGCAGGAAACCAATCTTTTCACCGGCACGCTGATGGAAAACATCCGCTACGGCAATCTAAACGCAACGGACGACCAGTGCCGCGAGGCGGCGCGGCTCGTCGGCGCGGACAGTTTTATCACGCGTCTGCCGGACGGCTACGATACGCTGCTCACGAACAACGGCGCGAATCTCTCACAGGGGCAGCGGCAGCTGATTGCCATTGCGCGCGCAGCCGTAGCCGATCCGCCGTGCCTGATTTTGGACGAAGCCACGTCCTCGATTGACACGCGCACCGAAGCGATCGTCAATCGCGGCATGGATCAGTTGATGAAGGGACGCACGGTTTTCGTGATTGCACATCGCCTTTCCACCGTCCGCAATGCGGACGTGATTATGGTGTTGGATCACGGACGCATTATCGAACGCGGCAACCATGAAAAACTGCTCGCGGAAGAGGGCGTCTACTATCGGCTCTATACCGGCGCCTTTGAATTGGAGTGATCGTATGCTCACCCGACTCCTGCAAGCTTTTTCGCGCAAATACGGCGAAGATACGCCGCGCTACCGCACGGCGTGCGGCAAGTTTGCCGGCGCCGTCGGCATCGGCTGCAACGTGCTGTTGTTTGCGGTTAAACTGCTGATCGGCATTCTTTCCGGCGCGGTTTCCGTTACCGCCGACGCCGTCAACAACCTTTCCGACGCGGCGTCGTCCATCGTGACGCTGATCGGTTTCCGCCTTTCGGAAAAACCGGCGGACAAAGATCATCCGTTTGGTCACGCGCGCATTGAATACCTTGCCGGACTGGTCGTTGCCGCGCTGATTTTGATCGTCGGCTACGAACTTGCCAAGAGCGCGATCGGCAAGATCCTTGCGCCAAGCCCGATTACGTTTTCGTGGACGATGGCGGCGGTGCTGGCAATCTCCGCGGCGGTCAAACTGTGGATGGCGTCGCTCTACCGCCGTCTTGGAGATCGGATTCAATCGCAGACGCTGCTTGCGTCCTCGGCGGACAGCCGCAACGACGTGCTTTCCACGCTCGGCGTGCTGCTCGGCTGCGTTGCCGGTATGCTGACCAAATTGCCGCTGGATGGCTGGATCGGTCTTGCCGTGGCGCTGTTTATTCTCTATAACGGCGTCGGCGTTGCCAAAGAAACGATTGACCCGCTGCTGGGTGCGGCGCCTGATCCGACGCTGGTGCATCATATTGCGGAAAAACTCTGCGCTTACGATGACGTTTTGGGCATCCACGATCTGATCGTGCATGATTACGGTCCCGGTCGCCGATTTGCCAGTGTCCACGTTGAGATGGATCGCCGTCTGGACGTTCTTTACGCGCATAATTTGATCGACAATATGGAGCGCGACTTTGCGGCGGAGAATCTGCAGCTTGTCATCCACTATGATCCGGTCGTGCTCGACGATGAAACCGTCAACGAGGCGCGGCGGTTAGTTGAAGATATCGTGCGCGAGATCGATCCCGAATTACATATTCACGATTTTCGGATGGTTGAGGGACCGAAGCACAGCAACTTGATCTTTGATCTTGTTGTGCCGTTCCGTTTGGGAAAGGATAGCGAAGCGCTGCGCACCCAAGTGGATGCCGGCGTTCGCGCCGCGCATCCGAATTATCGCACGGTGATCAATATTGATACAGCCGCGTTCAACGAACTATAAAACAGGGAGGAATGCTTTGTGCCGAGTGAAAAAATCAATCGCACGATGCTCTGCGACTTTTATGAGCTGACGATGGGCAACGGCTATTTCTGCAAGGGGTACAAGGACCGTATCACGTATTTTGACGTCTTTTTCCGCAGCGTGCCGGATGGCGGCGGCTTTGCCATTGCCGCCGGTTTGGAGCAGATCGTGGATTATATCAAGGATCTGCATTTTGATGAAGAAGATATCGCCTATCTTCGCGGCAGAAAGATTTTCAGCGAGGATTTTCTCGATTACCTCAAAACGTTCCGCTTTACCGGCGATATTTGGGCGGTGCCGGAGGGGACGCCTGTCTTTCCGCGCGAGCCGCTCATTACCGTTCGCGCACCGGCAATTGAAGCGCAGCTCATTGAAACGTATCTGCTGCTGTCGATCAACCACCAAAGTCTGATCGCCACCAAAGCCAACCGCATCTGCCGTGCGGCGGAAGGACGCACCGTGCTGGAATTCGGCTCGCGTCGCGCGCAGGGAGCGGACGGCGCGATTCTCGGCGCGAGAGCGGCGTATATCGGCGGCTGCGCCGGCACGGCGTGTACGATCTCCGATCAAAAGTATGGCGTTTACGCCGGCGGCACAATGGCGCATTCTTGGGTGCAGATGTTCGATTCCCAGTATGAGGCGTTCAAGGCATATTGCGAATGCTATCCCGATAACCCCACGCTGCTTGTCGATACCTATAACACGCTCAAAAGCGGCGTGCCCGATGCGATCCGCGTCTTTAACGAGGTGCTCAAACCGCGCGGACTGACCAAATGCGGCATCCGGCTGGATTCCGGCGACATGGCGTATTTGACGCAGAAGGCGCGGAAAATGCTCGACGACGCCGGCTGGACAGACTGCAAAATCTCCGTTTCCAACGCGTTGGATGAGTATATTATTCAAGATCTGCTGCGGCAGGGTGCGAAGATTGATATGTTCGGTGTCGGCGAACGGCTGATCACCGCGAGAAGCGAACCGGTATTCGGCGGCGTCTATAAGCTCGCCGCGGTGGAAAGAGCGGACGGCACGATTGAGCCGAAAATCAAGATCAGCGAGAACACGGCGAAAATCACCAATCCGCATTTCAAAAAACTCTATCGCTTCTTCGGCAACGACACCGGCAAGGCGATCGCCGACTATCTCTGCGTCCATGATGAAACGGTGGACGACAGTAAAGATTTGACGATCTTCGATCCCGAGGCAACCTGGAAAGAAAAAACGGTGTACAATTTCACCGCCAAGGAACTGCAGGTGCCGGTCTTCAAAAACGGCGAACTGGTCTATGACCTGCCGACGCTGCCGGAGATCAAGCGATACTGTGCCGAGCAGGTCGATACGCTTTGGGACGAGGTCAAGCGTTTTGATAATCCGCATACCTACTACGTTGATCTGTCCAAAAAACTGTGGGATATTCGCTACAATCTGCTGAAACAAAAATCAGAATAAGAAAAAGACGGCTCAACGAGCCGTCTTTTTTGTTGCTTATTACGCCGCTTTTTTTCGCAGCAGGAAGGTCACGGCGAAGCACGCCGCAAGGTACAAACTGATCGTTGCACCGGCGCTGCACCCGAGCGCGTAAGCCGTAATCAGTCCGGCAACGCTGCCGCCGAGCGCCAAAAGCACCGACAGCAGATGATACTGCCGCAGGTTCTTTGCAACGTTGCGCGCCGCGGCTGCAGGAAGCACCAGCAGGGAATTGATCACCATCAGTCCCACCCAGCGCATTGCCATCGTTACCACGACCGCAATGCAGACGGTGAAGAGCGTTTTCGTTTTTTTGACGTCCAAGCCGCGCGACTGCGCGAGCGCCGGATGCACCGCCGCAACGAAAAACTCGTTGGAGGCAAAGATCCAAAGCACACATACCGCCAAAAGAACGCACGCCAGCATGGCAATTTCACCGGGCGTGACGGAGAGAATATCGCCGATCAGATATTTGTTGAACTTGGTAAAACTGCTGCCGCCGAGCGTTGCGATAAAGATGCCCAGCGCAACGGCGGTGGAGGAGAAGACGCCGATCACCGTGTCAGCAGACTGATTGGTGCGGCTCTGTACGAAGGAGAACAGCAGCGCAAAGACAACGGCAAGCCCGATTGCGGCGTACGTTGGCGCCGCCAAACCGCACAGCACGCCGATGGCAATGCCGGTAAAGCCGGAGTGCCCCAGCGCGTCGGAGAAGAAACTCATTTTGCCGCTGACGATCATTGTGGAGAGCAGTCCGAACAGCGGACCCATCAGCAGTACTGCGAGCAGCGCGTTTTTCATAAACGTCATGGAGAACATTTCGCCGCCGAGCGCATCGCAAAGCGCATACCAAATCGTCATACCGCGCCGCCTCCCATCTGAAATGCCTGCCGAAATGCCTCGGAAGTCAGCACGTCCTTCGGCGCGCCGACGCAGCGGACGGTTTTTTGCAGCAGCACAACCTTGTCCACGTAGCGGTCGAGCATCGAAAAATCGTGCGTCGTCATCAAAATGGAAAGATTGAACTTCTTGCGGATTTCGTCAAGCATCTGCATCAGCCGATCCATGCCCTCCACGTCCACGCCGGAAAGCGGCTCGTCCAAAATGAGAATGTGCGGCATCGGCTCAAGTGCAAGCGCAAGCAGCACGCGCTGCAGTTCGCCGCCGGAAAGCGCGCCGATGCGCTTGTCGATCAGACCTTCGCCGTGGACGTTGGCAAGACAGGCTAAGACCTTTTGCCGCGCCGCCTTACCCGGACGGAGGAACGCCGGCCGTTTGCCGGTGCAGGCGCAGAACAGATCCAGCACGCTGATCGGGTCGCCGCGGTCAAACGTCGGGCTCTGCGGAACGTAGCCGATGCGAAGACGCTGGCGTTCGCCGCAGGTGGAGAACGTGATCGACCCGGTATAGTCGCGCTCGCCCAAAATGGCGCGGATCAGCGTGGACTTTCCTGCGCCGTTCGGTCCGATCAGCGCAACGATCTGCCCGCAATGCATGTGCAGATCAACGTGCTCCAAAACGGCATCCGTGCCGAAACGGACGGAGAGGTCTTCGATTTTCAAACAGCAGGCATGTCCGCAGTCGCCGTGAGTATGCATTAAGATAACGCCTCCCGAACGGTGTCAATGTTGTGACGCAGCGCGTCGAGGTAGGGCGTATCGCCCAAGCCGGTATCCAGCGTGAAAACGGCGCAGCCGGTTTCCGCCGCCACGATCTTTGCCGCGCCGTCCGATCCGTTTTGCTCGGTAAAGACGGCAGGCACGTTGTTTTCAGCAGTAAGTTCGATAATCGCCGCAAGATCCTTTGCGGCAAGTTCGCTTCCGGCTTCCTCTTCCATCGCGGCGAGTACGGTCAGTCCGAACGCTTCGGCAAAGTAGCCGAAGCCGTCGTGGAACGTGACAAGGTTCCGTGTGGGTAAATCGGCAAGCTGCGCGTTGCCGTATTCGTAGATTTCATCAAACTGCAGCGCCAGCGCTGCGCGGTTTTGCTCCAACTGCGCGGCGTATTGCGGATACTGCAGCGTCAGCGCGTCGGCAATGTTTTGCGCCATCTGCTTGGCGCGCTGCGGATCAAGCCAGATATGCGGATCGGGCTCGTCGCCTTCCAGGTTCAGTGAGATACCGCGAGAGGTGTCAACCACGGTTTTGGCGTCTGTGAGCGCGTCCGCCATAAAATCCTCCAAGCCTGCGCCGGAGAGCAGCACCACGTCGGCGTCGGCGAGCAGTTCCATCTGCCGCACGGAAAGCGAGTAGTCGTGCAGACAGGAAACGCTTTCGCCGATCACGCGCTCCACGGTGATATTCGTTCCGTCCGTGATAGCGGCAGCCATTTCGGCAACCGGCCGCGTCGTTGCGGCAACAAGCGGACCGTTTTGGGTTTTCGCCGGGGACGCACAAGCGGTAAGAAGCAGGAAAAATGCCAGAAGCAAGCAGAGTTTACGCATATCAAAACCACCTTTATATGCGCTTATCATACTACGCTTCCGGCATTTTTGCAACCTCAGGTTACAAGATACGTTTTTGCGGCAAAACCGGTCGTGCCGTCGTAGCCGACGGTGTACCAGTCGTCCGTTTCACCGTAGAGCTCGACCATTGCGCCGTTGGGAATGGTGAGATAGATTGCCGCGTCTGTATCGGGATAGGCGCGGAGGTTGAGCGGCGAGCCGCTCGTGCGCACCGTGGCGCTGCGGACGGGAGAGGGAGGCAGGAACGGCAGCCCGAAGTATTCGGTCACGGCGCGGACGATTGCGGCGGCAATGCCGTCCAAATTGTTTTCGATCCACAGCGCGTCGGCTTCGTTGTCGTGGTAGCCGAGCTCCGCCAGCACCGCCGGCGCATTGGTGCGCCGAACTTCGCCGATGGACGTGGTGGCAAGCGCGCGGACGCGGTCGGGCAGGGGATAGACCGTTTGCAGGCTGGCAACGAGCAGTTCCGCCATTTTCAGCCCTTGTTGACTTGTCGGATAATAGTAGATGTCGATGCCGCGTGTGTTGCCGGGAACATAAGCGCCCAAGGGAGCGCTGCCCGTCGCCGGTGCGCCGGAAGCATTGGAGTGGAGCGCCAAATGGAAATCATACGCGCCGCTGTTGGATTCGCGGATGGCAGTTGCGGCGTTGGTGTTCGGATCGTTGCGCGTGAAGTTGACGCCGGATGCGCGCAGATACGGCTCCATGGTATCGGCGAGCTGATTCATCCAATATTCCTCGTTCTCCGAGGTGATGTACGGGTTAAATTCCTGCGTGGAGGGACTCAGGTATAAAAACGGCATAGGAATACCACCTTTCCATCCAGTTTATGCGGAAAAAATCAAATTTACACAGCGGCATTTTTATGCTATGATAGTTGGGTAAAGGGGCGTTTGGATGCAGTACATCGTTTTGGATATGGAGTGGAATCAGGCGTGGCCCGGCAGTTATGCGGCGCTGCGCATGAAGGACAACCCCATCCACGGAGAGATTATTCAGATCGGCGCGGTGCGTGTGAGCGAGTCGCGCGAGGTCTGTGACGAATTTGAAATGCTCGTGCAGCCGAAATTTTTTCGGAAATTGACAAGCAAGGTGCGCAGTCTTACGGGGCTGCGCGATGCTGTGCTGCGCGAACGCGGCGTGCCGTTCCCCGATGCGGTTGAGGCGTTTTTGCGCTGGTGCGGCAAGGACTTCGTGCTTTTGACGTGGGGCTTTGACGACGTGCGGATTTTGAAAGAAAACCTTGCCATCCACCATCTGCCGGACGAGTGGACGGAGCCGTGGTACAATGCGCAGATGATCTTCAACGCGCAGACAGACGGTTCTTCCGGGCAGAAGGCGCTTTCGACCGCGCTGGAAATGATGCAGATCACGCCCACACGCACGGCACACGATGCGCTCGGCGACGCCTTCCATACCGCGCAGACCTGCGCCCGTTTGGATTTGGCGGAGGGGATTGCCAAGTACGGCAAGGCGCTGGAAAAGCATGAAAACGGTTTCCACGGCGCGGAGATTCCCGATTGTATCGACCGCAAGGTACTGCACGGCTACAGCTCGCGCAGCCAGGCAATCGAGGCAATGACCACGGCGGAAAACCGCTGCCCCAAATGCGGTAGAGAAATGACGGCAAAACGCTGGGTCAGCCAGCAGGGACATCGCTATATGGCAAAGATGACCTGTCCAAACTGCGGCGAATTCTTAGTGCGCATTCGTCTGCAAAACGAGGAAGACGGCACGGTGCGCGTCGGCAGACTGACGTATTCGGGCGAGTCTGAGGCCGCAAAGTCCTATGACGAACGGATTGCGCGGCGCGGCACGCGTCGCAGAAGCCGGAAAAAGGTTGAGAAAAATGGATAACGCCAAGCAGATATTCGAGAGGCTTTTGGCGTGGTATCGTGCCTCGCACCGTGCGCTTCCGTGGCGTGAGGATCGCGACCCATATCACGTTTGGTTGTCGGAGGTTATGCTGCAGCAGACGCGTGTGGAGACGGTCAAGACCTACTACGCGCGTTTTTTGCAGGCGTTTCCGACGATTGCTTCCCTTGCCGCTGCGCCGACAGAAGCGTGCGAAAAACTGTGGGAGGGACTCGGTTATTACCGCCGCGTGCGCAACTTGCAAAAGGGCGCGCGACAGGTGATGGACGAGCATGGCGGCGTGTTTCCGCAGACGTATGACGAGATTTTGTCGCTGTGCGGCGTGGGCGACTACACCGCCGGCGCGATTGCATCAATTTGCTTCGGCTTGCCGACGCCGGCAGTGGACGGCAACGTGGAGCGCGTCTATGCGCGGCTTTTTGCCGAACAGCCGACGAGAAAGCAGATTGCGGAAAAACTCCGTCCGCTGTATGCGCAGGGAAATTGCGGCGAACTGACGCAGGCGCTGATGGAATTGGGCGCGGTCGTCTGCGTGCCGAACGGCGCGCCGCATTGCGAACTCTGTCCGCTTGCCGATATCTGCAAGGCGAGGGCGCAGGACGCCATCGCGCTGTTTCCCCGAAGGAAACCGAAAAAGCCCAATCCTGTAGAAGAAAAGACGGTTTTTTTGCTGACCTGCGGCGACCGTATTGCGCTGAGAAAGCGCACCGATCAGGGATTGCTTGCAGGACTGTGGGAACTGCCGAACGTCGAAGGGTTTTTGACGGTTGAGCAAATGCTTCGACAGGCGGAAAGGTGGGGCGTGCATCCGCTTGCGCCGCAGAAAATCGTACAGGCGCAGCACGTTTTCACACACCGCACATGGCGCATGCAATGCTGCTTTTTGACCTGCGCTGCCGCGCCGGATGATTTTGTCTGGGCGACGGCAGCGGAACTGGATGATACCTATGCGCTTCCGACGGCGTTTCGGAAGCTGCTTTCGATGTAGAGAGGAGAACGCGTATGCGGCTGATGCATTTGATTTCCGGCGGCGACCGCGGCGGCGCAAAGACGCATGTCTTGACGCTGCTGGACGGTCTGCGAAAGACGCACGACGTGCGTTTGGTTTGCTTTATGGACGGCGAATTTGCCGACGAGGCGCGTGCGCTTGGAATCGAAACGACGATCCTTGCCGCGCGCAATCCGTTTGCCGTTGTGCGTGCGCTCCGCACGATGCTCGCCGAAAAGCCGGCGGACGTGGTGCATTGCCACGGTGCGCGTGCCAATATGATCGGCGTGCTGCTCAAGCGCGGACTTACCGCGCCCGTAGTGACGACGGTGCATTCGGATTATCGGCTGGACTATCTGGGAAGACCGCTGGGACGGCTTACTTACGGCACGATCAACACCGTGGCGCTGCGCTTCTTGGACAGCCGCATCTGCGTTTCCGAGGCGATGGCGCGGACGCTGATTTCGCGCGGCTATGATTCGGAAAAACTCTTTACGATCTACAACGGCGTGGATTTCTCGCCGCGCACGCCCAAACTGTCGCGCGCGGAATATTTTGCATCGCTCGGCTTGGAGGATTGGTCGGATAAGGTGGTTTTCGGCATAGCGGCGCGGTTTTCCGCTGTGAAAGACGTCGCTACGCTGATCCGCGGCTTCGGACGTGCCGCCAAGACGTGTGACCGTGCGCGGCTGCTGCTTGCCGGCGACGGCGAGCAGCGCGCGGAATTGGAAGCGCTTGCGGCATCTTGCTGCCCGGAAGGAAGCTACTGCTTCTGCGGCTGGGTGTCGGATATGGACAGTTTTTATGCGGCGCTGGACGTCAACACGCTTTCGTCGCTTTCCGAAACTTTCCCGTATGCGCTGACGGAGGGTGCGCGGGCGCGTTGCGCAACGATTGCCAGCCGTGTCGGCGGTGTGCCGGATTTGATTCAAGACGGCGAAACGGGACTGCTGTTTGAAGCAAAGGATGACGCTGCGCTGGGCGAGCAGATTGCGCTGCTCTGCCGCAACGAGAAATTGCGTTTGCAGCTTGCCGATGCGCTCTACGAGCGAGCCAAAACGTCGTTTTCCATCGAGGCGACGGTACGCCGTCAGACCGAGATCTATGAAACGGTCGTGCGCCGCTATGGCGCGCGCGGCGAACGCACGGGCATCGTGCTCTGCGGCGCGTACGGGCGCGGCAACACCGGCGACGATGCGATTTTGGAGGCGATCGCCGCACAACTGCGCGAAACTTTGCCGGATGCGCCGCTGACGGTGCTGTCTCGCCGGCCGCGCAAAACGGCGGTGCGCTATCGCGTACGCTCGGTCTATACGTTTGATGCCATCGGCATCTTCCGCGCGCTGCGGAGCGCGAAACTGTTTCTTTCCGGCGGCGGCAGCCTGATTCAGGATGCAACGAGCAATCGCTCGCTGTGGTATTATCTCTGGACGATCCGTGCGGCGAAAAAACGTGGCTGCCGCGTGATGATGTATGGCTGCGGCATCGGACCCGTAGCGCGAAAAGGCAACCCCGAACGCACGGCGCGCGTGCTGCAGTCGAGCGTGGACGCCATTACACTGCGTGAAAGCGATTCGGCGGCGGAGTTGGCGCGGCTTGGCGTGACGGCGCCGCAAATCACCGTAACTGCCGATCCGGCAATGCTGCTTACACCCTCGCCGAATGCGGCTGCGGCGTATCTGCGCAAGTTCGGCGTGGCAAACGAGCGCTATGCGATTTTTGCGCCGCGCCCGTGGCGCACGATGCGCGAGCATGAAAAGGACTTCGCGACGGCGGCAAAAGATCTTGCCGAAACGCAAAAACTTCGCCCGATTCTGTTTGCAATGCAGCCCAATCTCGATGAGCCGATTTGCCGCAGAATCGCGGCGCAGATTCCGAATGCTGTCGTCGTTCCGGCGCCGCCGTCGGGCGCGGAAACGCTCGGACTGCTTTCGCTGGCGGAAGTCGTTGTTTCCGTGCGGCTGCACACGCTGATTTTCGCCGCCGGCGTCGGCACGCCGATGGTCGGCGTATCTTACGACCCGAAGGTGACCGGCTTCCTGCGTGAATTGGGACAGGGCGACTGCCTGCAGTTGGAAACTTTAACCGCCGATGCGCTGACGGCGCGGATTGAATCGGCGATGGCAGGCAAGGATGCAACCGCCGAGAAGGCGGCGCGTATGCGTGAGAAGGCGGCGCAGAATGCCGCGATTGCCGCGAAGCTGTATCGAGGAGAGAATCAAGAATGAAGAAAATCGTCTGTCTTTCCACCTCGCCGTGGTATCCCATCCCAACGCGCAAGCAGCAGGTGATGGGGCGCATCCAAGATGCGGAGATTTTGTATTTCGATCCGCCGGTCACGCTGCTTGCGCCGCTGAAGGACCGCACGGCGTGGTGCGGACTGACCGCGTTTTTGCGCGGCGGCGTTAAGCCGAAAGACAACATCACGGTTTACCGTTTGCCGCCTGTGCTGCCGTTTTTCAATCGATTTCGTTGGATCAATCGACTGAATCAGGTGTTTCAGTCGCGATTTGTGCGCAGAAAAATGAAAAAACACGGATTTGAGAAACCCGTGCTTTGGACGTATTCGCCCACGGCGTGCGATGCTGCGTCGAGAATTCCGCATTCGATGCTGGTCTACGACTGCGTCGATCGTCACAGCGCCTACGGCGGGCAGATGTCGCCGGTGGTTGTTGATGCAATGGAGGCGGACTTGGCGCGGCAATGCGACCGCGTGTTTGCCACGGCGAAGCCGCTGGCGGAGCGCCTTGCGGCGTATCAGCCCAACGTGCAGTTTATTCCGAACGGTGCGGATTTTGAACGATTCAATCAGGCGGCGTCTGCGTTGCCGTGCCCCGAAGATCTGGCAGCCATCCCCACGCCGCGCTTTGGGTTTGTCGGTGCGCTTCAGCCCTGTATCGCCTACGATTATCTTTCGGCAGCCGCGCACGCGCACCCGGATTACCACTTTGTACTGATCGGCGGCGAAAAGCCGGGCTCGGATTTTCTGGATTTAAAGCAGCTTCCGAACGTGCATTTTCTCGGACTGCGGAAGAACGAGGATCTGCCGCAGTATCTTGCCAATTTCGACGCGCTGCTCAATCTGTTTGCCGAAAGCGATTTGAGCAAGGACGTCAGCCCTTTGAAGTTTTACGAATATCTTGCCACCGGTAAGCCGATCCTCTCCACACCACAGCCGGAGCAGGTGATGCAGTACTGCGATATCATCCGCGTGGCGGACAGCGCGGAAGCGTTCGTTTCCGCGTGTGAGAACGTGCTTCATGGCGACGACGGGCAAGAGGCTCGCATCGAAGCCGGACGGCAAAGCGCATGGGACGCGCGAGTCGCGCAACTCTGCGCCGCCGTATGGGGCGAAGAAACGAAAAATCCCTGACCGACGGTCAGGGATTTTCTTATCAAAAGACGCTCTTTTTTGTCAAGCCGGCGCGTCGAAGCGCCAGCACGATCGGTATGGCGATGGCTGCGGTGATTGCCGAGAATAGCACACCCGAAAGTATGCGGACGGTCATCGCGCCGAACACCATGGCGTAGGAATAATACCCGAACAGCTGCGAGTCAAGATACAGTACTGCGGTATTGCCGAGAGAAACGATGACGCCTGAAAAAATCGCATAGATGAAGTACAGCGCGTATTGCCGCGGCGTCTGCACCTGCGGTGTGCCGCGCAGCGTTTTCATCAGCAGTCCCAAAACAAGACCGCGCAGCGCCGGCGCGAGCATCCACAGAAGGGTCGTAACGGTGAAACCGTATTGGATCATCTGCTGAATGAACATGCCGAGAAACGCCACAAGAAAGCCGTCGATCGGTCCGAACAGCAGCGTTGCCAGCACTACCGGCAGCGAATCGAACGTGAATTTCAAGCCGAGTGCCGGAACGGACCACAGACTCAGCACGAAAAACAGCGCGGCGAGGACGGCGTCGGTCACGAGCCGACGGGTGGTGAATGCGGTTTTGGACATAAAAAAACCCCCAAATGGGGAGGCTGCGCCCCTTGAAATTACAGGCGGCTGCGATCCGTACACCGCGGGCAAAGCCCTTCGTCCGCCGGCAACCTCCCATCCGGACGGCACTTGACGCATACGGTTCTACTCCTGTGAGGCAAATTTATTCTACACGGATTTCGGGCAAATTGCAAGGTGGTTTCTTGCACTTTTTCTCCGGGTATGCTATGATTGCAAAAAAGAATGCGTAAGGAGGGATCGGCATGGACGATATGCTGCGGACGTGCCGCGAATTTACCGAGGCGCTCGCCTCGTCCGCGCCCACGCCGGGCGGCGGCGGCGCGGCGGCGCTTTGCGGCGCGGTCGGCGCGTCGCTGGGGTGCATGGTTG
>JAFSXE010000010.1 GCA_017444195.1 Oscillospiraceae bacterium | reverse complement strand
GATGGACAAGCCGAACTTCAGCTTTGTCAAGTAGGATATCTGCGACCGTGCGGCGGTGGACAAACTCTATGAAGAGGAGCATCCTGACATCGTGGTGAACTTCGCGGCGGAGAGCCACGTTGATCGCTCGATCGAAGACCCCGAACTGTTTTTGCGCACCAATATTCTCGGCACGGCGACGCTGCTCGACGCCTGCCGCAAATACGGCATCAAACGCTATCATCAGGTATCGACCGATGAGGTCTACGGCGATCTGCCGCTCGACCGTCCGGACCTGTTTTTCACCGAGACTACACCGTTACATACTAGCAGTCCCTATTCCTCGTCCAAGGCGAGTGCGGACCTGCTGGTTTTGGCGTATCACCGCACCTATGGGCTGCCGGTCACGATCTCGCGCTGCTCGAATAACTACGGCCCGTATCACTTCCCCGAGAAGCTGATCCCGCTGATGATTGCGAACGCCTTGGCGGACAAGCCGCTGCCGGTCTACGGCGAGGGCAAGAACGTCCGCGACTGGCTGTACGTGGAAGATCACTGCAAGGCAATCGACCTGATCATCCGCAAGGGTACGGTCGGCGAGGTCTATAACGTCGGCGGTCACAACGAAAAGCAGAATATCGAGATCGTTCGGTTGATCTGCAAGGAGCTGGGCAAGCCCGAATCGCTCATTACCTACGTCACCGACCGCAAGGGTCACGATCTGCGCTATGCGATCGACCCGACGAAGATTCACAATGAACTTGGCTGGCTGCCGGAAACGAAGTTCGACGACGGCATCCGTAAGACGATCAAGTGGTACTTGGAAAACCGCAAATGGTGGGAAACCATCATCTCCGGCGAGTATCAGAACTACTATGAGAAAATGTACGGCAATCGCTGAAAGGAGAAAACACTATGTCCTTATTTACCGGAAAAACACTCATGATCACCGGCGGCACCGGTTCGTTCGGCAATGCCGTACTTAACCGCTTTTTGAAGACCGATATCGGCGAGATCCGCGTATTCTCGCGCGATGAGAAAAAGCAGGACGATATGCGCCACGAGTTCCAGGCGAAGATGCCGGAAGTCGCGGATAAGATCAGTTTCTATATCGGCGACGTGCGCGACCTTGCATCTGTGCAGAACGCGATGCACGGCGTGGACTATATCTTCCACGCCGCCGCACTAAAGCAGGTGCCGTCGTGCGAGTTCTTCCCGCTGGAAGCCGTTAAAACGAACGTCCTCGGCACGGATAACGTGCTGACGGCGGCAATCGCCGAGGGCGTCAAGACCGTCGTCTGCCTGTCCACCGACAAGGCGGCGTACCCCGTCAACGCCATGGGTACGAGCAAGGCGATGATGGAAAAAGTCATCGTCGCTAAGTCGCGCACCACGACAAAGACGAAGATCCTTTGCACGCGTTACGGCAACGTCATGTGCTCGCGCGGCTCGGTCATTCCGCTGTGGATCGACCAGATCCGCGCCGGCAAGCCGATCACGCTCACCGAGCCGACGATGACGCGCTTCATCATGTCGCTCGACGAGGCGGTCGATCTGGTGCTGTTTGCGTTCGAACACGGCGAGGCGGGCGATATCCTCGTACAGAAGGCGCCGGCTTGCACGATTCAGACGCAGGCGGAAGCGGTTTGCGAGCTGTTCGGCGGCAACAAGGAGGATATCAAGGTCATCGGTATCCGTCACGGCGAAAAGATGTATGAAACGCTGCTGACGAACGAGGAGTGCGCGCACGCCATCGACCTCGGCAACTTCTACCGCGTGCCGTGCGACAAGCGCGGACTGAACTATGATAAGTATTTTAAGCAGGGCGATACCGAGCGCAATCCGCTGACGGAGTTCAATTCCAACAACACCAAGCTGCTCACCGTCGAGCAGACGAAAGAAAAAATCGCCGCGCTGCAGTATATCAAGGAAGAACTTGCCAAATAAGGAGGCAGAACGATGAAATTGGACTATTCCGACGTTCACTTTGCCGAAAACGGCAAGCTGAAACTGCTGATCATCGTCGGCACGCGGCCGGAGATCATCCGCCTTGCCGCCGTGATCGGCAAGTGCCGCACGTATTTCGATACGATCCTCGCACACACGGGGCAGAACTATGACTATACGCTCAACGGCGTGTTCTTCGAGGACCTGAAAATCGCCGCGCCCGAAGTGTATATGGACGCCGTCGGTGACGATCTCGGCGCAACGGTGGGCAATATCATCAACTGCGCCTATAAACTGATGGCGGCGACGAAGCCGGACGCGCTTTTAATTCTCGGCGATACGAACTCCTGCCTGAGCGCGATCGCCGCAAAGCGGCTGCATATTCCCATCTTCCACATGGAAGCCGGCAACCGCTGCAAGGACGAGTGCCTGCCGGAGGAAACGAACCGCCGTATCGTCGATATCATTTCCGACGTCAACCTGGCGTATTCCGAGCATGCGCGCAAATACCTGCACGAGTGCGGTCTGCCGAAGGAGCGCGTCTACGTCACCGGCTCGCCGATGGCGGAGGTGCTGCACAAAAACCTGCCGCAGATCGAACAGAGCGCGATTCTGAAAAAACTCGGACTTGCGCCGAGAAAGTATATCCTGCTCTCCGCGCACCGCGAGGAGAACATCGATACGGAAAAGAACTTCCGTTCGCTCTTTACGGCGATCAACCGCTTAGCGGAAACCTACGATCTGCCGATCCTCTATTCGTGTCATCCGCGCTCGAAAAAGCGGCTGGAGGCGTCGGGCTTCCAACTGGATCCGCGTGTCATTCAGCATGAGCCGCTTGGCTTCCACGATTATCATTGCCTGCAGATGAACGCCTTCTGCGTCGTGTCCGATTCCGGCACGCTGCCGGAGGAGAGCAGCTTCTTCGCCTCGGTCGGCAAGCCGATTGCCGCCGTCTGCATCCGCACGTCCACCGAGCGCCCCGAAGCGCTGGATAAAGCGGCGTTCGTGCTGGCAGGCATCGACGAAAAATCTCTGCTGCAAGCCGTCAAGACGGCGGTTGCCATGCAGGAAAACGGCGATCTGCCGACCGTCGTGCCCGATTATGAGGAAGAAAACGTTTCGACGAAGGTGGTCAAACTCATTCAGAGTTATACCAACGTCGTCAACCGTATGGTTTGGAGAAAAGAATGACAACCGCACAGCAAACGCTGCTCCGGCTGCTTGCAACTGCGCTCTTTTCCGCGCCGCTCACGCTGCCGGAGGAGGTGGACTGGCAGGCTGTTTTGGCGGAAAGCCGCGCACAAGCGGTCTTGCCGCTTGCCTATGAAGCGGCGCGTACCGTGCTGCCGGAGGCGGAAAAACCCGCGTGGCAGAAGGCGGCGCTGGAGCGGATCACGCGCAACTATGCCGTCCGCGCCGAACACGCCGAAGCCGCGAAGGTCCTTTACGATGCCGGCGTACCGTTTGCGCTGTTCAAGGGCACGGCGTCGGCAAGGTATTATCCCGAGCCGGCGCTGCGCGCGATGGGCGACGTGGATTTTCTCGTTCCGGCAGACCGAATGGAAGCGGCGGAGAGGGCGATCCTTGCCGCCGGCTTTGCGCGTGACACAACGCCGGGAATCAGCGATCCAAACGTGGAATGGATCTACCGCCGCGCGCCGAAATCGTGTTGGGAAATGCATCGCACGCTCAACGGTATCCCTGCCGGTGAAGTCGGCATACGCGCACAGCAGATGCTTGCCGATACGGTCGAAACGGCGGAATCCTACGCTTCGCCGGAGGGCGCGTATCCCGTGCCGGACACACTCCACCACGGACTGATTCTGCTGCTGCACACGGCGCACCATCTGCTCAGCGGCGGCGTGGGACTGCGCCATTTCTGCGACTGGGCGGTGTTTGCCGCGTCGCTGCCGGATGAGGCGTTCGTTCGGACGTTTGCCGCGCCGCTCCGTGAAATCGGCTTGTGGCGCTTTGCGCAGACGCTGGAACGCTGCGCGGAAATGTATCTCGTCGCGCCGCAGCGCACTTGGGCGCAGGACATACCGGATGCGCTTGCAGAGGAACTCCTTGCCGACCTGCTCGAAACGGGCAATCTCGGCAGCAAAGACCCCACGCGCGCCTATCAGCAAAACCTGCTGTATGACCGCGGCAGCGCCACAGTCGGCGGAAAGTCGCGGCTTGTGCGGTTTTTCGGCAACCTGACTGCCGCCGCCAAACGCGATTATCCGGCGGCGGAAAAGCACGCCGCGCTGCTGCCGCTTGCATGGCTCTGCACGGCGGTGCGCTGCACAGTGCAGCTTGTCACCGGCAAGCGTCCGCGCTTGGACAGCGAACTTCGCCGCGCCGCCCAAACGCGCGCGGCGCGTTACCGCGCACTTGCGCTTTTTGAGCTTGAGAGAAAGGAAGAAACGCCATGAAGATCCTCGTTACCGGCGCCAAAGGCATGGTCGGCACGGCGCTTTGCGCCAACCTCAAAAACTTCCGGGACGGTAAAAACCGCACGCGCCCGGCGCTGAATATCGAAGCAATCTATGAGTACGACATCGACAGCACGCCGGAGCAACTGGATGCCTATTGCCGCGACTGCGATTTCGTGTTCAACCTTGCCGGCGTCAACCGTCCGAAGGACGAAAGCGAGTTTTTGAAGGGCAATTTCGGCTTTGCTTCTCAGCTTCTCGATACGCTGAAAAAGCATCAAAACCGCGCGCCGGTGATGCTCTCGTCGTCCATTCAGGCGTCCTTGATCGGTCGCTACGGCGAATCCGACTACGGCAAGAGCAAACTTGCCGGCGAGGAACTGTTTTTCCGCTATGGCGAGGAAACGGGCGTGCCGGTCTACGTCTATCGCTTTCCCAATCTGATGGGGCACAGCCGCCCGAATTATAATTCCGCCGTTTCCACGTTCTGCAACGCTGTTGCCAACGACCTGCCCTATACGGTGAACGACCGTAACGCCACGGTGGAGCTGCTCTATATTGACGACCTGCTGGAGGGTATGTACGACCTTTTGGAGGGTAAGCCGCAGCGGTGCGACTACGACGGCTTGACGCCCGTGCTGCGCCCGGAGGGACGCTACTGCGTCGTGCCGGTCACGCACACGGTCACGCTCGGCGAGATCGTGGACCTGCTCGAAGAGTTCAAAACGCAGCCGCAGACGCTCTATATGCCGAAGATCCCCGAAGGGAGCTTCGCAAAAAAACTGCTGTCGCTGTATCTCAGTTACCTGCCGCCGGAGCAGTTCAAGTTCCCGATGAAGATGAATTGCGACGAGCGCGGCAGTTTCACCGAACTGATGCATACCGTGGACTGCGGACAGATTTCCGTCAATATCACGCGCCCGGGCATTACCAAAGGGCAGCATTGGCATAATTCCAAGTGGGAACTGTTCATCGTCGTTTCGGGACGCGCTGAGATCGCCGAGCGCAATTTGCAAACCGGCGAAACGGTTACGTTTGAGGTCAGCGGCGACAAGATCGAGGCGGTGCGGATGGTCCCCGGCTGGACGCATCGAATTACGAATCTTTCCGATACGGAAGACCTCGTCACGATCATGACCTGCAACGAAAACTTCAACCCCGACCGCCCGGACACCTTCTTCGACCCGGTGTAAAGAAATAAAGAAGCCGTACCGTTTTTATGAACGGCACGGCTTCTTTCTATCTAATCGCGGAAATCAAACAATTC
>JAFSXE010000087.1 GCA_017444195.1 Oscillospiraceae bacterium | reverse complement strand
GGCACGCTGACGATCACCAAGACGCAGCCGACGCTGGCGCAGATCGCAAAGTTCGAGAACATCGAAGCGACCTATAACGGCAAGGCAGTCACCGCCGAAATCACGGCGGCGGAAGGCGTGGAAGGTCTCGGCAAGATCACGGTCAAGTACCGCACGGGCGACGCATCTGCTACAACGAAGGCGCCGGTCAATGCCGGAACGTACACGGTTGTGGCTTCGATCGCCGAAGGCGCGAACTACGCGGCGAAGGATCTCGACGTCGGTACGCTGACGATCGCCAAGGCGGACCGAAACCTGACTGAACTGCCGGAAAGCATTGAGTTGCTTCCGACGGATCTGACGGCGACGCTTGCGCCGAAGTATGACGATCTGGATAAGAGCGCCGGTGTGAAATATCAGTCGAATAATACTGCGGCGGTTACGGTGAATGCCAAGGGTGTTGTAACAGCAATCGGCAACGGCAATGCCGTTATCACCGTGACGCTGGAAGAAACGGCGAACTATAACGCAGCGACGGCGACGGTGAACGTTGCGGCTTGCGCCGAAGCGGTCTTCGGCGTCAAAGCGGCAGAGGCGACCGACGGCACGACAGCTACGGCACTGTCCGCGGCGCTGGACGGCAATAAGATCGTCCTCTCCGGTACGAAGAGTGAAGAACAGACGAAATATAACGTCACGCTGGATATCGAAAAGGGCTTTGAACAGGTGACCGCTGAGGACGGCAAGATTCAGGTGCTGTATGGCGAAACCGTGGTTGCGGAGTTCGAAATTGACGATTCCTCGGTTGTCGTGCTGGATGCCGACGTGACGATCGAAGAGGTTGCCACGGAAGTGGAAGAGAACGTCGAAGCGGATGCGGCGGCGAATACTGCGGCAAACAATACGACGGTGGAAGGCTTGAAGGATGCGGCAACAAAAGAGCTGGCGGACAATGCGGATGCAGCGAAGAAGGAAGCACCGGATGCCGACAGCATCAAGGTTGAACTGAGAATGTTTGTCAAGCCGCTGAAAGCAGACGAGCAGGCAGATAAACCCAACCTGCGCCTTGAGCTGGAACCGCAGATGCGCGTGATTACGGTCAAAGGTGTAGACGAGACGCCGTCTGAGTGGCAGCAGGTCCGGAAACTGACGACGCCGGTGGAAGTCAGCATCGTCGTGCCGGACAGCTTCAACCCGACGACCGCACTTGCGGACCACGATGGTGATGGTAAGACGGACGAAGCAATTCCCGTTACGATGGAAGGCAGCGTTGCGAAGTTTACGGTCACGGGCTTCTCGGTGTATACGCTTGTCGAGGACGACGCAGAGGTTGCGATCACGTTTACCAAGGCGGATGGCAGTAAGGTGACCAAGACTTACGTTGCGACGGATGTCTATAACGCGGTTGCGCTGCCGACGGATACAAGAAGCGGTTATAGTTTCAAAGGCTGGAAGTTCGAAGGTGTGGACGGCACGTTCACCAACCTGACCGAAGACTTGATGGCGGCGCTCGGTGAGACGGCAACGGCAGAACCGGCTTGGACGGCTGTCGGCGGTGGCGGTGGCGGCATCAGCACGTCGGTGAATACTATCAAGACGGCTGAGACCAAGAACGGCACGATCTCAGCAAATGCCAACAACAAGACCGCCGGTGCGACCGTGACGGTCAATGCCAAGCCGGATGCCGGCTATAAAGTCGCGGCGGTCAAGGTCACGACTGCGAGCGGCAAAGATGTGGCTGTCACCGAACAGAACGGCGTCTATACCTTCACGATGCCGGACGAAGACGTGACGGTTTCCGCAGAGTTCACGAAAGCGGAAGCGAAGCAGATCTTTGAGGACGTTGCGACAAACGCCTATTATGCTAAGGCGGTTGAATGGGCGGTCGAAAAGGGTATCACAACCGGCACGACGGCAACGACGTTCTCCCCGAACGCTTCCTGCACGCGTGCGCAGATGGTAACCTTCCTGTGGCGTGCTGCCGGTGCGCCGGAGACTGCCGTCAGCACGGCATTTAAGGACGTCGCCGCCGATGCCTACTATGCGCAGGCGGTTGCGTGGGCGCTGGATAACGGCATTACCAACGGCAAGGGCAAGGGCATGTTCGACCCGAACGGCACGGTCACGCGCGCTGAAAGCATCACGATGCTGTTCCGCTATGCGAAGGCAACCGCGAACGCCAATGTCCGCAGCGCCTTCACGGATGTGAACGCCTATGCGTACTACTTCGCGGCAGTCGATTGGGCAGTCAATAACGGCATCACGAACGGCACGTCGGCAACGACGTTCAGCCCGAACGCGGATTGCGTCCGTGCGCAGATCGTGACGTTCCTGTACCGCCTGCTCGGCGACAAGTAATACATTATAATATATAGCGCAATAGAGCAGTTCCTTCGGGAACTGCTCTTTTTATCGTATAACCCTCGCGCCGACTGGGTAAACTTTCCGCGGAGGGATGCCCATGCAGCCGTATACGCCGCAGCAGAAGCCGAAATATGCCGTACCGCTGACCGACGATGCCGTGGCGGCGATCTTTCGCGACGCCGCCGATTTTACGTCGCGTGAGATATTCGTCGGCGGCAGGAAGCTGACGCTGTTCTTTTTGGACGGCTTGACGTCCGGCTCGGAGATCGCGCTTCAAGTGCTGCGACCGCTGGCGGAACTGCCGCCGATGCCGCAGCGAAAACTGCTATCCGCGTGTCTGCACGGCGCGGTCTATAACGCCACGGCGGAGCAATGCACGGACGTGGACGCGGTCTGCCGCAAACTGGTGAACGGCTGCTGCGTGCTTGTTTTTCCCGAATTGCATACCGCTGTGTCTTTCGAGACCAAAACGGGCGAGAAGCGTGCGCCTGCGCCGCCGGACGTGGAAAGCACGGTCAAGGGCGCGAAGGACGCGTTTACCGAAACGCTGCGCACGAACACCAGCCTTGTGCGGCGGCATCTGCGCCTGCCGGAGTTACAGATCACGCAGACGACCGTCGGGCGAAAAAGCGGCACGACGGTCGCCGTCATTTCCGTGCGCGGTCTGACCGATCCGGCACTGATTAAAGAAATCCAAACGCGGCTCGATGCGCTCGACATTGACGGTATGGTCACGCCTGCCGCCGCCGAGGAGTATCTGACCGGCTCGCGAAAGACGGCGTTTCCGATGGTCCAGTTCACCGAGCGTCCCGACCGATTTGCGCAGTCGCTGCTCGACGGGCAGGTGGGCGTGCTGATCGACGGGCTGCCGCTCGGCTATCTGCTGCCGGTCAACGTCGGGCTGCTGCTCACGGCGGCGGAGGATCGCGGCAGCGGCTACGTCCTGGCGTCGTGTGTACGCGTCGTGCGCTATCTCGCGCTGCTGACAAGTCTGCTGCTGCCGGCGCTCTACATCGCCATGGCGGAGTTTCACCCGGCGATGATCCCGACAAAACTGCTCTCCGCGATCATCGAAAGCAAGCAGAACGTGCCGTTTTCCACGGTCGCCGAGGTATTGGGGCTGCTCATTTCGTTTGAGTTGTTGCAGGAAGCCGGCTTGCATCTGCCAAAGTCGGTGGGGCATACCGTTTCCATCGTCGGCGGTTTGGTCGTCGGCTCGGCGGCGGTGGATGCAAAACTGATCTCGCCTGCCGCGCTGATCGTTGCCAGCGTTGCCGGCATCTGCGGCTACGCCGTGCCGGAACAGGATTTTTCCGGCGCGATCCGCGTCTGGCGCTTTGTTTTAAGCGTCTGCGCGGCGTTGGCAGGACTGTACGGCGTCACGGTCGGCATGCTCGTGCTGCTCGTCCATCTCGGCGAGTTGGACTCCTGCGGAAAGCCGTATCTTGCGCCGTTTTCGGCAATCACGGCGGACGGTGCAATGCTGCGCCGTCGGCTTGTAACGCAAAAATTCCGAAATCCGTTCCTGCATCCGCAGGATCGGCGAAATCAGAGGTGAGGATATGAAACCGATGGCGCTGCTGCTTGCCGCGGTCGCGGTTTGCAGTTTTTTCGGCGCCGTGCCGTTTGCCTGCAGCGATATTGCGGATCTCGCACCGGCGCAGATCCTCTGCGTTGAAGGCGGCGAAAGCGGCGTGCTTCTCTGCACCGACGGCGGCATTGCTGCGCGCGGCGAAACGCTTGAACGGGCGATGATACAATTAAAAAATGCCGCGCCAGGCGAACTGTTGCTCGCCACGGTGGACGAGTTGGTGCTTGTTTCGTATCCGCCCGAAGCCGGCGCGTTTCTTGACGCAGGACTGCGCCCGGCAACGTCGGTCTATCTTGCACCGGCGCTGCCCGAATCGGTTGACGCATTGGCAAAATATTTGCACGAGCAGAAAGACGGCGTCACGCTCGGCATGCTTGCCGACGGTGTGCCGAGACCTGTGCCGCGTTTGGTGCGCGGTGTGAATGGACTTGTCGTGGAGGTGGCTTCGTGACCCATACGCTTTCCACGCGGCAGGTGTGTGCGTTTGCCTTCGTCGCGTTTTCCGCGCCGGCGGTCACCGTCTGCGCGTCATTGCCGTGGACGTGGGTGCTGCCGGCAAGTACCGCGAGCGCTGCGCTTGCGGCGCTCGCGGTGCGCCTGTGGCGAAATAGCGGCGCGTCCTCGCTTGCGGCGGCAATCCGTGAATTGCGCGGCGGCGCGGCGCTGCTCGTGCTGACGGCGCTGTTTGCCGTGCTTGTTATGCACCGATTCGGGCGAATGGCGCTCGGTGCGTTTCCGGATGACCCGCCCACGGCGTTTTTGCCGCTGACGCTGCTCGCGGTCTGCGCGTGGGCGTGCGCCAAATCGCGCGCCGCCGTACTGCGCGCCGTCGGCGTGGCGTCGTTCTTTGTCCTCGGTGCGTATGCGGCGATTGCCGCCTTTGCGCTGCCCGATATCGAGCCAATGCGGTTGTATGCCGTGCGCGGCGGCGAACCGTGGCGGCTCGGCGTGCTGCTGACGCCGCTGTTTGCGCTGTTTTTGGTGCACCGCGAGGACCGCAAGGTGCGTTCCGTTTGGCGGTGGACGCCGCTGTTCGTGCTGTTTCCCACAGCGTCGGCGCTGCTCTGCACCCTCGTCCCCGGCGCAGACGGCTCCTTTTACACCATGGCGAAGAGCGTAGAGGTACTTTCCGTGGCGCAGCGCGTCGAGCCGCTCGTTTCCGCGGTGATGACGGTGGGCTGGTTTGCCGCCGTCTGCCTGACGGCGCTCACCGTCGGCGAGATCGGCGGCACGCTCGGCGGCGACCGCCGAAAAGCGGCAGTCTGTGCCGTTGCCGCTGCCGCGACTTGCGTCTTCGGCGACCTGCCGTTTTCGCCGACTTGTTATTCGGCAGGCACCATTATACTACTGGTTGTGGTGCCGCTTTCGGCGCTTCTTTTCAGCGCAAAAAAAGTTCAAAAAAAGTCGAAACAAACTATTGACAAAACGGTGTCATTTTGATACTATAACCGGGCGCCCCTGAGGGCGGCACCGCAGCCGGGCTTTGAAAAGCGGTTTCGATTGCGAAAAAATATTTTGCAGTCAGCGAAAAAACTTCTTGACAAACCGCTCGATCTGTGGTATTGTATCAAAGTTCGCGGCCGACGGAAACGGAAGCCGAGGACGACCGTGTACCTTGTAAATTAAACAACGAGAAACATGCGAACAAGACACCTTGAACGAAAAAGATGTTGTTTGAGTGAAAACGAAAACAGCCAACGTAATTCTGTGAG
>JAFSXE010000009.1 GCA_017444195.1 Oscillospiraceae bacterium | reverse complement strand
CACGCGTATGCGCTCCATCTTGGATGAGGCCACGGACCCGTGGGGGATCAAGGTCAACCGCGTGGAACTGAAAAACATCCTGCCGCCGCAGGACATTCAGAACTCCATGGAAAAGCAGATGAAAGCAGAACGCGACCGCCGTCAGGCAATTTTGCAGGCGGAAGGCGTCAAGCACAGCCAGATCCTCGTTGCCGAGGGCGAAAAGGAAGCCGCGATTTTGAAGGCGGACGCCGAAAAGCAAGCGGCGATCCTCAAAGCCGAAGGCGAAGCGCAGGCAATTCTCGCCGTGCAGAAGGCCATGGCGGAATCGGTCAAGCTGCTCAACGAAGCCTGCCCGAACGATCAGGTCATCAAACTCAAAGCGCTGCAGTCTATGGAAAAGATTGCCGACGGTCAGGCGACGAAGATCATCATTCCTTCGGAGCTGCAAGGTCTTGCCGGTCTTGCCTCCACCGCGAAGGAAGTTTGGAAAACCGAATAACGTCCAAACACAAAAAACATGGGCAACACAAAGTGCTGCCCATGTTTTTTATATTTTACTTTTTCAGAAACAGCGGTATCAGCGAGGAAATCAAACCGTACGTCTGCGTGGGGAACGAGAAAATCATTTTCTGCAAATCCTGAGCGCCCAACTTCTGATTGATAATGATGGTCAGAATGTCGATGTATGCGCCGGCGTCATCGCTGAACACGGCAGCGCCGACGAGTTTTTTCTTCTGATCGAAAATAAACGTGAAATGCTCATCCCGCTGGTTTTTATTCAGCCAAGCCATCGTCGTGCCGACCGCATTTCTTTCCACGCGGTACTGCTCCGGATGGGCTTCGGCTTCCGCAACGGAAACGCCGACCTGCGCGATGCGCGGAAGCGTGAACACGAGGTTGGGAATTGCCGGATAGCAAATCTTGCCGTTCAGCGGATTGAGAATATCGAGCGCGATATAGTTGGATTCAAACTCCGCCGTCGGCGTCAATTTCGGAATCCGCTTGTCGATCACGTCGCCGGATGCGTAGATATTTTTCACGGTTGTGCGCAGATGCGCGTCAACCTTGATGCCGCGCGCGGAATATTCGATGCCGATCTTGTCGAGATCCATTCCGTCCACATTGGCGCGCCTGCCGACGGCAACCAGAATATAATCCGTTTCGATATTCGCGCCCTCTTTGGTTTTGAGTCGGTACGCCGTTTCCGTCTTTTCGATCTCGCTGACCGTTGCGTCAAATACGAAATTCGCGCCCTGCGCCTTCATCTTCTCCACAATCTTTTCGGCATACGCCTGCGGATGCTGCTCCAGCGTTGCGTTGGTATTCGTCACGATATCCACTTTTTTCCCGAGCGCAAGACAGAGCGAGGCAAACTCCATAGAGATAATGCCGGCGCCGACGAAGGTAACGTGTTCCGGGATTTCGTCAAGGTCAAGAAACTCACGCGAATCGTGGAAGTATTCTTTGCCCGGTATATCCAGCGGAATATACGTCTGTCCCGTGCCGATCACGAAATGCTTAGCCGAATAGGTTTCCTCACCGACGCGGATCGTCGTGTTGTCGAGAAACTTTGCTTCGCCGCGAATGAGATCGAAGCCGAACTGCGAAAACAGTCCTTCAAGCGCCGCCGGCAGCGCGCCGATGTATTGCTTTTTATACTGCATGAGCGCCTTCCAGTCGATTTGGCTCTCGCCGGTGATGCCGATATTGCGATAGCGCTCCAGCGCCTCTTTCAGTTCAAACGGAGAATCCAGCAAAATCTTGGCGTCACAGCCGTAGTTTGTGCAGGTGCCGCCAACCAGATCCCGTTCCACCAGCGCAACGCGCTTGCCCATCATCTTCAAAATCAGTGCGCCGTGCCAGCATGCGTGTCCGCTTCCGATAAAAATAACGTCGTAAGTTTTCATCTGTTTTGATCCCTTCTTTCTGTTATTTGCTCCGTCAACGGAGCGCGTAAGAGGCAATATACGCTACGTCGTTCCCGACGGGAAGACCCGGATCGGCAATTGCAAAATCGGTTTCAAAGCCGCACGCCTTTGCCGCAAGCTCGAAGTGGCACAATGCGATACCCATGTCGATTTTCTGCATATCCCATCCGTCGCCGGAGATAAATCCTTTGCTTTTCTTCTCGTAGAAATGCGCTTTCTCACCGCAAAGCACCACGCGCCACGGCTGCTTGTTGACAGCGGACGGCGCAAGCTGCACCGCTTCCAAAATGTCTTTGCACTTCCCTGCTTTTTCTGCGGTCAGCGGCGTTTGGAACGAGCCGTCAAAAAACAGTTCCTCGAACGCAAGCCGACTGTCCGCCTTGACGCCCTTGCGCATCATGCTCTCCCGAAGCGACATCTTTTTCGCCGCATAGCCGAGCGGACTGACGCAGGGCAAAACCTCGCCCGATGCAAGCGCCATCGCTTTTTCAAACGCGGCGCGATCCATCGTGCCGGCGATCCACGTTGTGCCGACGCCGAGCGACTGCGCAAACAGCACGATTTTTTCAACGGCATAGCCGAACGCTTCCTCGGCGTGGTCGGTGCGCGCCATTTTTCCCGCAATATACGTGTCCGCGCCCACGATCACAGGCGAAGAAAGCCCTTCCTTATCGGCATCGAGCAACCGCCATGTAATCGGCAGACCGTAAGGATTCTCAGCTGTCTGCGCAAATTCCGCAAGTTTTTGCGCGTCTTCCGCGCGAAGCCCATTGCCGTCAAACGTCCGAACGCTCCGCCGCTCGCGGATCAGTTCCAAAACGTTCATAGCTGCAAGCCCTCCGTCCAAAGCGCCAAATCCTTTTCCGATACCGCGCCGCCGAGCCGCTTGCCTTCATCGACCGACACGCCCGTGCCGACGATGGTGCGAATTCGCTCCGCAGTTCTGCAGATGCCGCTGCCGCCGGACGTGCAAAACGGAACCAGCGTCTTTCCTCCGAAATTATAGCCGTCCAGGAACGTATCGACGACGCTCGGCTCCCGTCCCCACCAAATCGGGAAGCCGACAAAGATCGCGTCATACTGCGCCATATCCGCCACCGTTCCCACGATTTTGGGTCGGCAATCCGGATCGGACATTTCCAACGTACTGCGCGACTGTTTGTTTGTCCAGTCGAGATCTTCCGTGGTGTAAGGTTCTTCCGGTTTGATCTCAAAAAGATCGGCATGCTCTGCTTTTGCAAGTTCCTTAGCAACCTTTGCGGTCACGCCGCTTGCAGAAAAATAGGCGACTAAAATTTTGCTCATTTTGACCTCCTTTATCCCATTACCGCCGCTTCGCGGCGGAGTTCACGAACGATGGCTTCCACTTCCGCTTTCCGCTCAAAAAGGACGCAGCCGCCGGCGTGATGCTCTTCCAAAAGATGCCGGTCGCGCAGCGCGGCAAACAGTCCCGACCCGATTGCCTCGCGCAGCGAAGTGTTTTTTACGTTGATATCCGAATACGCCGAAAACGGACCGGGCTCGGCGCCGCCGTGAGAATTGATGTGGAAAAATCCGCGTCCTGCCGCAAGGCAGCCGCCGGAACTTTTTTCATCGCCGGGAAAGGAGATAAACAGCATTTCCCCGAACTTCTCGCGCAGACGCGCCAAATTTTCTTCCAAAAACGCCCGATCTTCGTCGTCGGGTGCAAGCGCTTTTGCTTCCTCTGTCACCGGCACAAACTCAATGAAAAAGACCGCCTTGCAGCCATGCTCTTCCAAGAAGCGGATGTAGTCGTCGGAAACGACGGCGGAAAGGTTTTCCTTCGTCACGGTAATGGACGCGCCGTAGATCAGTCCGCGCGCATACAGTTCGTCCATGTTTGCAAGCAGTTTGTCGTAGACGCCGGCGCCGCGGCGGCTGTCTGTTGCCGTCTTTCCGCCCTCGATGCTCATCACGGGGATCAGATTGCGGCACTCATCGAACAGTTCAAAATACCGCTGATCCATATACGTCCCGTTGGTAAAGATCGGAAACAGCACGTCCGGCATCTTCCCGGCAGACTCGACGATATCACGCCGGAGCATCGGCTCGCCGCCGGCACGGAGAATAAAACTGACGCCGAGTTCCTTTGCCTCACGAAAAATCCGACTCCACTCGTCCGCCGTCAGCTGCGCGACGGGCTCACAGTCCACCGTCGCGTGATTGGAACGGGAATAGCAGCCGGCGCAGTGCAAATTACAGCTGGATGTTATGCTTGCAATCAGAAACGGCGGCACGTGCAAGCCTTCCTTTTCCTCTTTGCGGCGGAGCTGTGTTGCCCTCGCGCTGGCAAGTGCAAATTTGCCCATAAACAGGCTTTCCTTCGGATTGCGCAGCGTTGCGTGAATCGCGTCCTTTACCAGCATCTCCACGCCGGTCGCCATATATTCCTGCACGTTAAACGAATCGTTCATACCGCACGCTCCCTTCGGTCAATCGTCGCCATCGTATTCTTCGCCGGTTGCCCAATGCGCAAGCCGGTGAAGAATCGGCCACAGCGCTTTTCCGTGCTCCGTCAGAGAATACTCCACCCTCGGCGGGATCTCCGCATACTGCTTTCTCGTAACGATCCCGTCCGCCTCCAACTCTTTCAGCGACAACGCCAGCATGGCGTTTGTAATGCCGCTGATTTTTCGCAAAAGATCGTTATACCGCTGCGTGCCGTCCACGTTCAGCGAGCAAAGAATACGCATTTTCCATTTTCCGCCGATGACAGACAGTGCGCTGCCGACGGGACAAGGCGCCGCGCATGGGCAAACGGTTTCCGTTGTTTTCTCTTTCATATAATTTCTACCTCTTTGCCAAAAAGAATGACTCGACATCCGCCGCTATTATAGCACATATGATTTCTATATTCAATCTATTTTTTATACTTACTTTGTCGAAACAAAGCGGCACGCCTCTCAAAGAAGCGTGCCGTCCTTTTTCGGCAGTTCCCAGCCGACGAGCAGCAGTCCGTTTTCCACGCGAACGGTCGCGGTTTTTTCGGTGATGTGGTTGCTGACGCCGAGCGGAAAATCATTTGCAATCGTCGCGTTTTCCGCCGGATACTGTACGCCGCGTATCGTCACGCCCTCGGCGCGGTCGCCGAGCGCAAAGACGGAAAGCAGTCCCCACGGTACCGTCTGCGGCAGCGGCAACTCCTCGTTTTCCATCACGGTATAGCAAAAGTTTTGATCGTAGAGATATCCTCGCGCACCGTGGCGGCGCAGATACGCCAGCGTTTGCAGATTGGCAAGCGTATGGTCGAGCCGTGCACCGCCCGTTGCGCCGTAGAAGTAAAACGTCGTATAGCCGAGGCGCAGTCCCTCTTTGGCGGCAAGCATCGTATCGGTATCGTCCTTTTCCACGGGAACGGTAATGCAAGGCGCATCCTCCGGCTTCGGCGCGGAATCGAAATCGCCGATCACCAGGTCGGGCGTGATGTTCAGTTTTTCGCACAGCAGCCGTCCGGCATCTGCGGCAATACAAAAATCGGGCGCTTCGGGGCGTTCGTATAAACCGTAGAACGTTCCGGCGGAGAAAATAAAGCAGCGGCGCATCCGATCCCCCTCCTTATTTGATTTATTGTAGCGCGTCCGATAATCTTTTTCAAGGCATAAGGTTGACAACGGCGAAAAACGGCGTATAATACAGATGACAATTCCAAGGGGTGTCGCGAAAGCGGCTGAGATGAACCTAACGTTCGAACCCTCATACCTGATCCGGATCATGCCGGCGTAGGAATGCGAGTATAGAGTTTCACCCGTACCGCATTGCAAAGCAATGCGGCTTTTTCTTTGGGATTGATCGAAAACGAAAGAAGGATGTTTATGAAAAACAAACCTCTCCGCGCCCTCACCGAAGGCGCACTGATGATCGCCGTTGCGCAGATTTTGAGTTATCTCAAGATTTGGGAAATGCCGTGGGGCGGCTCGATTGTTTTGGCAATGGCGCCCATCGTCCTCTACGCCGTCCGCTGGGGTTTGACTGCCGGTCTGCTCAGCGGTTTTGCTTTCGGCACGCTGCAATTTCTCTTTGACGGCGGCTTTGCCATCGGCTGGCAGTCGATCATCGGCGACTACCTTTTGGCGTTTTGCGCGATCGGCTTTGCCGCGCTGCCGCGCCGCGCCAAAGGCGGCATCTTCTACGGCACGCTCGTCGGCTGCGCCGCACGTTTCTTGGTACATTACGTCGTCGGCGCGACGATTTGGGCGGAATACATGCCGGAAACGTTCTTCGGTATGACGATGACGACGCCTTGGCTCTACTCCGCGCTGTATAATCTCTCCTATATGCTGCCCGATACGGTTTTGACGCTTGCCGTCTTCGCGGTGATGTATAAGCCGCTGAAAGCGTATCTCGTTCCGGTAAATTAAAAATAGTAAAGACGCTGCAAATTGCAGCGTCTTTCTTTTACAATTCTCTTCTGCCTTCCAGCGCGCGCAGAAGCGTGACTTCGTCGGTATATTCGAGCTGGCTGCCCATCGGGATGCCGTAGGCAAGCCGTGTGATTTTGAGATTCATCGGCTTGAGCAGCCGTGAAAGATACATCGCCGTTGCCTCGCCCTCGGTATCGGGATTGGTCGCCATGATCAGTTCGCGCACCTCGCCGTCGGAAAGCCGCGCGATCAGTTCGCGAATGCGCAGATCATTCGGTCCCGTGTGGTTGATCGGCGAAATCACGCCGTGCAGCACGTGGTAGACGCCGCGGTATTCACGCGTCCGCTCCATCGCCATCACGTCGCGTGGATCGGCAACGACGCAGATCGTACTGTGGTCGCGTTCGGGATCGGCGCAAATCGGGCAGACCTCGCTATCCGTCAGATTTTGGCAGACAGGGCAGGTCTTGACGGTCTTTTTCGCGTCCACGATTGCGTCGGCAAACGCCAAAGCATCCTCATCCGGCAGCCCAAGCACGTAAAACGCTAGCCGCTGCGCAGTCTTGCTGCCGATGCCGGGCATCCGCGCAAACTGCTCCGTCAGCCGCTCCATCGCATTCGGAATCTGCTTCATCTCAGAACAGTCCTCCGAGGTTCAGACCGCCGGTCAGTTTCGACATCGACGCCGCCTGATCCTGCGCCGCCTTGCGCATGGCTTCGTTGACGGCGGCAACGATCAGATCCTGCAGCATTTCCACGTCTTCGGGATCGACCGCTTCGGGATCGATCACGATAGACTGCAATTCCTGCTTGCCCGTCACGACCGCCTTGACGACGCCGCCGCCGGACTGCGCTTCAAACGTCTTTTGTTCCATTTCTTCCTGCATGCGCAGCATTTCCTGCTGCATTTTCTGCGCCTGCTTCATCATCTGCATCTGGTTCATGCCGCCCATCGGCATGCCGCCGCGATAGCCGCCCTTTGCCATATCTCAAAACTCCTCCGTTCGGATTTTTACGATATCTTCATGGTTTTTTCCGAATTGCAGCAGTTCCTGCATCGGATCATCCTGTTTTTGATACTGTCCTTTTTTGCCGATGCAGACCTTTGTCGGCGCACCGCGCAGCGCGGACGCTTTTTCTGACAGGATCGGCGCAAGCCGGTCTTTGTCGCCGATGATATTCAGCGCGAAATCGTTTTCCGTTTCCACATACAGCGTACCATCCTGCAAGCGCAGCTCAAACGGACCTTGCACCGAGAAAAAGCCGCGTGCCGCCGGTGAGAGTTCCGGAGCGATCTTGGCGAAGAACTCTGCGCGGAAATCCGCAGGCAGCAGATCGTTCGTCTTTGTCGGTGCCGTTTCCTTTGGCGCATCCGGTTGCTTCGGGGCAATCGGTTTTTCCTTCTGCACCGGCTTTTCCGCCGTTTCCTGCTTGGGCGCAGGCGCGGCAGTAAACGTACCGGCTGCGAGTTTTTCCTCCAGCCGTCCGAGCCGCGCGGAAAGCGCCTGCACGTCTTCCGTCAGCACCGGACTGCACAGTTCCATCAGGCACAGTTCGGTGTCGAGCCGACGGTCGGTGCTCACGGCAAAGCCGGCAGTCGTCCGCTGGATCACGGAAAGCACGCGCAGCAGTTCCGGCGCGGAGAACGCCGCCATCAGCGGCTTTTGCTCCTTTGCCATGGCGATGCCGGAAAGCATACTCAAACCGCTTTGCGGTGCGGTTTTTAGCAGCAGCAGATCGCGCGTCAGCGCGGCAAGCTCGCCGAGCAGCGCGGAAAGATCCTTCCCTGCGGCATACAGTTCGCCGAAGATCGCAAGCGCACGCGACGCATCCTGCGCCGCGACAGCGGAAAGCAATTCGCACGCCTTCTGCTCGCCGGCAAGTCCGAGCGCACGGCAGACCTCGTCCGCCGTGATCTCCCCCTGTGCGCCGGACGCCACCTGGTCCAGCAGCGTCAAGCCGTCGCGCATTGCGCCGTCGGCAAGGCGCGCCAAGAGTGACGCCGCCTCGGCGGTTAAATCAATCTTTTCCTGGTACGCAACGTAAGAGATCCGCGCCGCAATATCCTCCTGCCGCAGCCGGCGGAAGGAAAACCGCTGGCAGCGGGAAAGAATCGTTGCCGGCACTTTTTGCAGTTCGGTCGTTGCGAGAATGAACATCAAATGGGCGGGCGGCTCCTCGATGATCTTCAGCAGCGCGTTGAACGCCGAGATCGAGAGCATATGCACCTCGTCCACGATATAGACGCGTTTTTTCACCTGCGCCGGCGCATAGACCGCCTCGTCGCGCAGCGTTCGCACCTGGTCGACGCCGTTGTTGGACGCCGCGTCGATTTCCAGCACCTCCACGCAGCTGCCTGCGTCAATCGCACGGCAGGCGTCGCAGCAGTTGCAGGGGTTGCCGTTTTGCGGATTGAGACAGTTGACCGCCTTCGCCAATACTTTGGCGCACGACGTCTTGCCCGTGCCGCGTGTACCGGTGAAGAGATAGGCATGGCTGGTCTTTTCGCCCATGACCTGCGCCTTGAGCGTGGCGGTGATCGCCGTCTGACCGACGACGTCGTCAAACGTCTGGGGGCGGTATTTTCGATAGAGCGCCTGGTACATTCGGCTTTCACCTCTGTTTTCTCAATTCCCGTTTAGTATAGCATAATTCCGCGCCGTTGGGAAGTCCCAAAAGACTAATCACGGCAGCAAAAAACAGCCCTCTTCATGCGCCGCCAGCACGCCGACGGCTTGCAGATACGAATAGATCACCGTTGAACCGACGAACGCCATGCCGCGCCGTTTAAGATCGGCGGAAATGTGGTCCGAAAGCGGACTTGTCGTGCGCAGGCGGCAGTCCTCGCGAATGCTTTTGCCGTCCGTAAATCCCCAAAGATAGCGGTCAAAACTGCCGAATTCCTTTTGAATTTGCAGAAAAACGATGCTGT
>JAFSXE010000086.1 GCA_017444195.1 Oscillospiraceae bacterium | reverse complement strand
GTAGCGTTCGATTTTGGTTTCCCAAAGTCCATCCACCAGCGTGACGGTGAAGACCTGCACGTCGTCGCTGCGCGATACGCTGCCCTGCACGGTATAGGAAAGATCAACGTGCAGCGAGGAGGCAAAGCCGTCCTTCGCTTTGAGCGCAACGTAAGATGCGCCGTCGCGGCGGCGCACGGCGTAGTTTGCGCCGGTCAGCGAGATTTTGCTGACGTCCGTCCCGACGGGGATCAGGATTTCCTTTGCGTCGGCGTCGATTGCAAGATCGATTGCCTGCGTAATGCGGCAGGCGCCGCTTTTTTCCGCGGCGCAGTCGGTTTCAAGTTGCGTCACGGAATAGTCCGCCGCATAGGCGGTGAAAATCAGCGCGACGGTGCAGAAAAAGGCAAGCAGCGTTTTTCTCACGGCCGAAGCACCTCGCTTTCGTTTATTCTTCGCTTTCCAGAAGCCGGCGGATCTGCGACACAAGTTCGCTCGCGCGCTGCGCGGTCTCAAGCTGCGCGTCCTTTTCGGCGAGCTGCGCTTCCAGTTCGTTTATGCGGTTCATGGCGGAGATCGCTTCGTTTTGCAGTTTGACGATCTGCCCTTCCAGCGTTTTGACTTTTTCGCGGTGCGCGCTTGCGCTCTGCTCAATATAGCTTGCCACGTCGCTGCGGTTAAATCCGCCGATGGCGGTGCGGAATCTGGTGATTTCGTTCACGGCAATCCCTCCTGTTTTTCTTTTGAAATATTGTATCATAGACAAAAGCCGATTGCAAGAAGCGTCGGAAATTGGACGAAATTCATCTTGCATCGGTGGGTGAAATACGCTACAATGAATTTATACTGCGGAAGTTTGGGCTTCCTGCAAACATAGAATAAAGGAGCGATGGATTTGGCTCTATCGGGTTTGCTCGGTTTGCTCGGCGGCGTTGCGCTGTTTCTGTTCGGCATGTCGCTGATGGGCGACGGCCTGAAAAAGGTCGCCGGCAGCAAACTGGAGGTTTTGCTCTATCAGTTGTCCGGCACGCCGCTGCGCGGTCTGCTGCTCGGCACGGGCGTGACGGCGGTCATCCAGTCGTCGTCGGCGACGAGCGTGATGGTGGTCGGCTTTGTCAACTCCGGCATGATGAAGGTCAATCAGGCGATCGGCATCATCCTCGGTGCGATCATCGGCACGTCGGTCACGGGCTGGATCCTCAGTCTTTCGGAACTCAGCGGCAGCGGCTGGCTTTCGCTGCTCTCCACCGAAACGCTGACGAGCGTGATCGCCGTGATCGGCATCGTGCTGCGGATGTTCTCCAAAAAGCAGTCCACGCGCCACCTTGCCGATATTCTGCTCGGCTTTGCCGTCTTGATGTACGGCATGCACGCCATGTCCGATGCGGTCAAGCCGCTGCGTGACAGCCCCCTGTTTTTGGATTTCATCACCACGTTTTCCAATCCGCTTTTCGGTATTCTGATCGGCATCGTCTTTACCGCCGTCATTCAGTCGGCTTCGGCTGCCGTCGGTATTTTGCAGGCGCTTGCCGCAACGGGCGCAATTGATTTTGCGATTGCGTTTCCGATGATCATGGGTATCTGCATCGGCGCGAGCGTACCCGTTCTGCTGACGGCAATCGGTTCCAGCACGGCGGCAAAGCGCACCGCGCTGACCTATCTGATCATCGGCGTGGCAGGCGCGGTCGTTGTCGGCGGCATTTTCTACGGCATCAACGCCGCAACGCCGTTCGCGATCCTTTCGCAGACGATGACCGCAACGACGATCGCGCTGCTGAACACGATCTACCGTGTAGCAGTCGTGCTGCCGCTTGCGCTTGCCATTCCGCTGCTGGATAAGCTCGTTACCGCGATCATCCCCGACCGTCCCGAGGACGAGGAAATGACCGCCGATATGGATCGGCTGGAAGATCGCTTCCTGCAGCACCCGGCGCTTGCCGTGGAGCAGTGCCGCCTGACGATCAGCGAAATGGCGCGCAAGGCAAAGACGAATTTGGAAGTCGCTTTCTCGCTGCTGCGTCAGTATACGAATGACGGCTTCCAAAAAGCCGAGGCGCTCGAATCGGTCATCGACCGCTATGAAGACAAGATCGGCACGTATCTGATGAAACTGACCGGACGCGAACTGGCGCCGAAACTGTCGCGGCAGGTTTCCAAATATCTGCATACCGTCGGCGACTTCGAACGGTTGAGCGATCACGCGCTGAATATTGCCGAAAACGCGCAGGAGATCCACGAGAAAAATATCAACTTCTCCGACGAAGGCAGGACGGAACTGGACGTGCTGACGGCGGCAGTCGAAGACGTGCTGGATCTTGCCGTGCGTGCGTTCATCGACGACGATTTTGCGCTGGCGCGCCGCGTCGAGCCGCTGGAGGATCACATTGACGATCTGTGCGACGAAATGAAAATCCACCACGTCGAACGCTTGCAGGACGGCCGCTGCACGCTGAATCAGGGCTTCGTGTTCAACGATCTTCTGACGAACTTCGAACGCGTCGCGGACCATTGCTCGAATATCGCCGTGGCGGTCTTGGAGCTGGAGTCGGATAACTTCAACACGCACGCCTACCTCAAGAACATCAAGGAAATGCACACGGGGCAGTATGAAGCGCTCGCCGAAGAATACGCGGAAAAATACCGCTTCCCCGGCGACGAATAAAAGAAAAAATCAGCGGGCAGGATTTCCTGCCCGCTGATTTTCTATGCTCAATTCGGTGCGAAAGCGCAGAAGCAACGAAATGAATCAGGTGTTTGAATCGGCAATCTTTTTTCTCTTTATTATAAAATAGATGCCTTCGGCAATGGCGCATGCCAGTATTCCCCAAATGTCAAAAACGGCAAAGAGAAGCAGCCCGAAAATGAACGTAATTATTTTCAAAAATGTATTGCCCGAAGCACTGCCTTTTGATCCATAAATAATGAACTCACCCTTACGCAATGTTTCTTCCGAACCATCCATATATTGAACGAAGATTTCCTCTATAATTGCTGATTCGATCGTACGGTTATACCATACATTTTCAAACTTTACAGTTCCTGTATGATTAGATTTAATCGGTCCGGTCACTTCGAGAAGCGCGCTTGATCTATCTCCGATTTCAGAGGCGACAATATCGCCGACACGATTATAGGGCACGCATCGGAATGTAATATATTTAATTTGCTTTCCAGAGCCGTTGAAATAGGTGATCTTTGCACCTACTTCGCCGGCGGAATCTGGCGTTTTGAACCAGCGATTCTTATATCCGTTTGTTAAAGGAGCTCGCGCGAGCTCTTCGTGTCCTATAACAACACATGCTTCAATTCTGCTCATAAGTATTACCTCCGTTCGTTATTGTATAGCGTTTAACAGACTTGCGTCGACACTATTTTACACGATAATATCAATAAATGCAATATATTTTTTATACTATATTAGTTGATGTTATTTTCTATAGCCAACGCCGATACTATCAGTAGAGGTGATAGTAGAAATGTATCTTCGAATTCGGCGGGCGCGGGAGGAAATGGGCTATACGCGCGAAAAGTTTGCGGAGCTGCTGGATGTAAGCGTTTCGTATTTGGCGGAGGTGGAGCGAGGGCGCACCGGCGTTTCCGTGAAAATGCTCGTCAAGATTTGCAGCGTTTTGGGGCTTTCTGCGGACTATCTTCTGTTTGGGGAAGAACGGAGCGGCGACGCGCAGATGATCGAGAAAATTCATCGAATCGATCCGCGGTATCTTCCGCTGCTGGAAAAGGTGATTGCGGAATTGCTTGCGCTCGGAAAACAAAAAAACGAGGTTTGACCAAAGTCAAACCTCGCATAGAAAGAAGCAGCAGGCTTTGCCTGCTGCTTCTTTCGTTTAATCCTGTGCAAAGCGGTCGCCGAGGGTGACGCGCACGTCGTAGGTCGCACGCGAGCGGTAGACCGTGACGGTGACCGTATCGCCGGCGGCGTAGCCGGAGAGCACGGCGGAAAGGCTTTCCTCGCCGGTCACGGCAACGCCGTCGATGGCGGTAACGATATCGCCGGCGCGCAGTCCCTGCGCCGCCGCGTCCGATTCGGGATCGACGTAAGTCAGATACGCGCCCTCGGGCAGCGAATAGTAGAAGCGCGTCCGCAGCGGCAGCGTTTCCGCCTGCACGCCGAGCGCCGGTCTGCCGGAGACGTAGCCCTTCTCCACCAGTTCGTCCACGATGGGCTTGGCGGTCGCCATGGGGATGGCGAAACCCAGTCCCTCCACCGACGCGGAGGAGAAGTAGTACGACGAGCCGAGTTTGATCGTGTTGATGCCGACGACCTGCCCATAGCAGTTAATAAGCGGACCGCCGGAGTTGCCGCTGTTGAGTGCGGCGTTCGTCTGCAAGAGCGTCATCGTCCGTCCGCTGACGGTCATGTCGCGGTTGATGCCGGAAACGATGCCGTCCGTCAGCGTGCCGCGCAGACCGATGCCGAGCGGCGAACCGATGGCGCAGACGCCGTCGCCGACGCGCAGCGCGTCGCTGTCGCCGAACTCGGCAGGCGTCAAGCCGTCCGCTTCGATTTTCAGCACGGCGAGGTCGCTGATCTCGTCGCTTCCAATTTCGGCGGCGTCAAAAATGCGGTTGTCGCTGAGCTGGACTTGAATCGCCGCCGCGCCGCTGACCACGTGCTGATTGGTGACGACATAGCCGTCCTGCGAAAAGATCACGCCCGTGCCGAGTGCCGTGCCGCCGCGCGTATCGACCGTGATCGTCACGACCGAGGGCAGCACCTTCGTATAAATCTCCTGCAGGGAGAGCGCGCCGCTCTGCGTGGAAACGGGGGTTTCCGCGCCGTTCGGAGAAGGAACGATGGTCAGCGTGGGCGCGTCCGCGCCTGCCGGCTGCGCGATCGGCGGCAGTTTTTCGGTTGTCGGCAGTTCCGCTGCCGGCTCGCCGATGGAGAACGTGAAGCCGTACGGCGTCGTGCGGAACGAGATCTTCGGACCGAGGAAAATCTGCCCTGCGACTGCCGCACCGACGAGCAGGACGACGATCACGATCCACCAGCGGAAGCCGCGCTTTTTCTGCGGCTTTTCCGGCGCGGGATTCGGCTCCTCCGCGCCCCGAACGTGATACGGATAATTGTATTCCATTTTCCGTGCCTCCTTATTTCACCGGCGGCAGCGTGAACGTGAACGACGTCACGCCGTCGCGGCTTTCCACCCAAACGTCCTCGCCGTGCGCGCCGACGAGCGTTTTAACGATCCACAGACCGAGCCCCACGCCGTCGCGGTCACGCGAACGGCTCTTATCGGTTTTGTGGAAGCGGTCGAAGATTAGCGGCAGTTCCTCCGGCGGAATGGTCGCGCCGGTGTTGCGCACGGTCACGAACGCCTTTTCGCCGTTCGAGCGCACCGAAACGCCGAGTGTGCCGCCCTCATCGCAGAACTTCACCGCGTTATCCAAGAGATTGTACGTCACCTGCGCGATCGCGTCGCGCATGGCGCGGACGCGCAGCGGTCCGTCGGGCAGTTCCGCCTCGACGTTCAGATGCCGCGCCTCGATTTTCTGTTCAAACGAAAACAGCGTCTGCCCGACGAGATCGCCGAGATCAAAGACGGTTTTCGCTTCCTCGTCCACGCCGGCTGCCTGGATGCGCGACAGGTCGAGCATATTGCGCACCAGCCGGCTCAGCCGCCGCACTTCGTCGGCGACGAGACGCATATACTGCGCGTGCTGCGCTTGCGGGATCGTGCCGTCGAGCATGCCGTCCATGTAGCCGGCGATGGACGTCATCGGCGTTTTCAGTTCGTGGCTGACGTTGGCGATGAACTCGGCGCGGCGCTGTTCCGCTTCGGCAAGCGTTTCCGCCATCGTGTTGAACGCGCTTGCCAGATCGTTCATTTCGGCGGTGTTGCCGCCGCCGACGGCGGCTCTTGCCGCCCAGTCGCCGCGCCCGAAGCGGCGCACCGTCTGCGCAAGTTCGCGCAGCGGCCGCGCCTCGCGGCGCGAAACGAAGAACGTCACGACAAACGCAACGGCAAAGATCGCCGCCGCCGTGCCCCACAGCGTGGCGAGCATGCCGCGCACGCTCGATGCGATTTCCGCGGTCGGCGACGAAACGACCACCGCGCCGATTGCCGCCGTCTCACGCGCATCCGTCAGCGCGACGGCGCAGACGTATCGCTCGTCTTCATAGAGCGACAGCGTCTGCGAAGCAAAGACTTCGCCGCTGGCAAGCGTCTGCGCAAGCAGATCATCGTCGATCATTTTGCCCAGATGCGCACACGCGAAATCACGGCACGCGCAGGCGATCACCACGCCGTCCGCGTTGCAGACCACCGCGTCCGTGCCGGCGACTTCCGAGGCGAGGTGCATACTCATCTGAAAGTCCCAACTGCCCTCCAGCGCGTGCGCGGAGGAATACGCGCTTGCCAAGTCCGCGACGGCGTGCGCGTTCGTCTCGAGCGTGGAACGGCGCTGCGCCTCGCCGTATGCCGTCATCGACGTCTGCATACCGGCGGCAAGCAGTCCGAACGCGAACAGCAGCAGCGCGCAGATCAGCACCATCTGCCGCGTAAACGTCGTTCTCATGCCGTTACCTCAAACTTGTAGCCCACGCCCCACACGGTTTTGAGCGCCCATTCGCTGCTGACGCCCTCTAATTTTTCGCGCAGCCGCTTGATATGTACGTCGACCGTGCGGCTGTCGCCGAAATAGTCAAAGCCCCAGACCTCGTCGAGCAGCTGATTGCGCGTGAAGACGCGGTTGGGCGCACTCGCCAGGTGGAACAGCAGTTCCATTTCCTTCGGCGGCGCGTCGAGTTTCTGCCCGTCCACCCACAATTCAAAACTGTCCATATCGATAATGAGCTTATCGAACGTCAATCGGCGCGGCGCGGCAACGTCTTCCTGCGTGCGGCGAAGCACGGCTTCGATCCGCGCCAAGACCTCGCGCATTTCAAAGGGCTTGGTGATATAGTCGTCCGCGCCCTGTTCCAAGCCCTGCACCTTGTCGTCCGTTTCGCTTTTCGCGGTCAGCATGATGATCGGCGTTTTGCCGCGCTGACGAATGGCGCGGCATACGCCCCAGCCGTCCAGCACGGGCAGCATCAGATCGAGCAGCACCAGATCCGGCTTTACCGCGTCAAACTGCTTCACCGCTTCGCCGCCGTCATACGCCGCGGCGACGGTGTAGCCCTGTTTTTCCAAATATAACTGCAAAAGCTGCGAAATGTTGCGGTCGTCCTCGACCACCAAAACGGTTTTCGCCATGCTCGTCGCCCCCTTATACCGCTATTATAACCGCCCAAATCGAAAATCGGTGAATTTTTTGTGAAGAATTCTTTGATTGGTATAGCAATCGCCGCAGAGATTTGGTATAATACGGTTGCGATTCACAGAATTCTACAGAAGGAAGGAATCTTCATGGACAAGTCTACCGAAAACATGCTCGCCCTGAACGCCGCCAAAGCGCGGTACTACGGTGTGAAAATGGTCTACACCGCGCAGTCGGGGCATCCCGGCGGCTCGCTGAGCTGCCTTGACGTACTCACCACGCTCTATTTCCGCGTGATGAACGTCGATCCGAAAAACCCGAAAGATCCGAACCGCGACCGCTTCGTTATGTCGAAGGGTCATTGCTCGCCGGCGGTCTATCCCGTGCTGGCGCTGCGCGGCTTCTTCCCGGTTGAAAACCTCAAACTCTTCCGATCCATCGACGGGCATATGTCCGGCCACGTGGAGATGAAGTACAACCCCGGCGTCGATATGTCCACCGGCTCGCTCGGTCAGGGCATCTCCACCGCCGTCGGCATGGCGCTTGCCGGCAAGGTTGCCAAGAAGGACTACCGCGTCTATGCCATCCTCGGCGACGGTGAGATCGCCGAAGGTCAGGTGTGGGAAGCCGCCATGTCCGCCGCCAAGTACAAGCTCGATAACCTCTGCGCCTGCGTGGACGTGAACGGTCTGCAGATCGACGGCGCGACGAAGGACGTTATGCCGTCCGAGCCGCTGGATGAGAAGTTTGCAGCGTTCGGCTGGCACGTCATCAAGATTGACGGTCACGATTTCAATCAGATCGAAGCGGCGTACGAAGAAGCCAAGACGGTCAAGGGCAAACCCACCGTGATCCTCGCCAAGACGGTCAAGGGCAAGGGCGTGTCCTTCATGGAAAATCAAGCCGGCTGGCACGGCAAAGCCCCCAACGCAGAGCAGTGGGCAGTCGCCGAAGCCGAACTGAAAGCCAAAATTGCGGAATTGGAGGGCAAATAAGATGGGCGAAAAGATTGCAACCAGAAACGCCTACGGCATGGCGCTTGCCGAGCTTTCCTCGCAGTATCCCGAACTCGTCTGCTTCGACGCCGACCTCGCCGGCGCAACGATGACGAAATATTTCAAAGACGCCTGCCCGGAGCGATTCTTCGATATGGGCATCGCGGAATGCAACATGACCGGCGTTGCCTCCGGTATGGCGACCTGCGGCTTCAAGCCGTTCGTCAACTCGTTCGCCATGTTCTCCTCCGGACGCGCATGGGAGCAGGTGCGCAACTCCATCGCCTATCCCGGTCTGAATGTCAAGGTCGTCGGCAGCCACGGCGGTCTGTCCGTCGGTGAAGACGGCGCGACCCACCAGTGCATCGAGGACTTCGCGCTGATGCGTGCGATCCCCGGCATGATGGTGCTCTGCCCCTGCGACGGCTACGAGATGAAGCAGGCGGTCAAGGCGCTGGTCGAATACGAAGGTCCGGCGTATATGCGTCTCGGCAGACTCGCGGTTGAAACCGTCACCGATACGATCGACGGCTACAAGTTCGAACTCGGCAAGGGCGTGACCCTACGCGACGGTAAGGACGTGACGATCATCGCCACCGGCATGAACGTGCAGATGGCGCTCAAGGCGGCGGAGACGCTCGCCGCCGAGGGCATTTCCGCCCGCGTGATCGATATGCACACGATCAAGCCGCTTGACGAAGAATTGGTGCTCAAAGCCGCCAAGGAAACGGGCGCAATCGTGACTTCCGAAGAAGCGAACGTGCTCGGCGGTCTGGGCGCGGCAGTCGCCGAATACCTCGGCGGCACGTATCCCGTCCCGGTCGTCCGCCACGGCGTGGAAGATGAATTCGGCAGAAGCGGCGCGGCGCCCAAGGTGCTCGACGCTTACGGCATCAATGCCGACGGCATCGTTGCCAAGGTCAAACAGGCGCTCAAACTGAAAAAGTAAGTATATTTGAAAAATGTCCGCCATTGGCGGACATTTTTCTTGCTTTTTGCGGACAAACAGCTATAATAAAGAAAAAAGGAGGGTGCCGCCGTGAGTGAGCCGAAGTATTATCTGATCGAGCAATCCGCGCTGCCGGAGGTATTTATGAAGGTCGTCGAGGTCAAGCGGATGCTTGCCACGGGCGAGGAGAGCAAAGTCAGCGCGGCGTCGCGCCGCGTGGGTCTTTCGCGCAGCGCGTTCTATAAATATAAGGACAGCATCCTGCCGTTTCAAAATCTGATGGCGGGGCGCATCGTCACGTTTCAGATGACGCTGCACGATACGGTCGGTCTGCTCGGCAGACTGCTCAATATGTTCTCCGCCGCCGGCGCGAATATTTTAACGATCAATCAAACCATCCCCGTGGACGGCACCGCGTCGGTCACGATCACCGCGTCCACCACGCAGCTTGCCTGCACGCTGGAAGAACTGCTGCGCCGGATCACGGAGCTGGAGGGCGTGTATAAGGCGGAAGTGCTCGCCGGATAAAAAACAGTTGACAATCGAAACCGATTGTGATAAAATGACCGAGCAAAAACAAAGAAGATGCGGTTGACGCCGCGTTTCACCTCCAGCGTTTAAGCGAAGAGGTCTCATATTTTGCTTCTCTTTGAGGAGCAATTTGTGTGCGTGGGCGTCGTATCGGCGTCTGCGCGTTTTGATTTTTTGGAGGTGTTTCGCCATCGGCAAGTTAGATCATCAGCTCAACGAAGAAATCCGCGATAAGGAAGTTCGCCTGATCGGCGTCGAGGGCGAGCAGCTCGGCATCATGTCGTCCGCCGACGCACTGGCAATGGCGGAAAAGGCGGAGCTCGATCTCGTGAAGATCGCGCCGAACGCCGTGCCGCCCGTCTGCCGGATCATGGACTATGGCAAGTTCCGTTTTGAGCAGCTCAAAAAGGAAAAGGAAGCCAAAAAGAACCAGCGCGTCGTCGAGGTGAAGGAAGTCCGCATGTCGCCCAACATTGACACCAACGACTTCAATACCAAAGTCCGCGCCGCGCAAAAGTTCCTGCAAGCGGGCAACCGCGTCAAAGTTTCCGTCCGCTTCCGCGGCAGAGAGATGGCGCATACTTCGCTGGGTGAAGTGCTGCTCGTCCGATTCGGTGAAGCGTGCGCGGAGCAGTCGAGCGTCGATAAGCAGCCCAAGTTGGAGGGCAGAATGATGTCGATGTTCCTCGCACCCAAGAATAATAAGTAAAAAATTTATTATACGGAAGGAGAACCCCGAAATGCCGAAGTTCAAAACCCACAGCGGCGCGAAAAAGAGATTCAACCTGACCAAGAGCGGAAAGGTGAAGCGCGCGCATGCATTCAAGAGCCATATCCTCACGAAGAAGCCCACCAAACGCACGAGAAACCTTCGCAAGAACGGCTATGCCGACGTCACCGTCGCCGCGACCGTCCGCGAAATGATCCCGTACAAATGATCGAGTAAGGAGGATATAAGAAATGGCAAGAGTCAAAGGCGCAATGATGACGCGCAAAAGAAGAAATAAAACCCTCAAGCTTGCAAAGTCCTATTGGGGCAGCAAATCGACCCATTTTAAGATGGCGAAGCAGGCGGTCAAGAAGTCCGGCGTTTACGCCTACGTCAGCCGCCGTCTGAAAAAGCGTGAGTTCCGTCAGCTTTGGATCGCCCGTATCTCCGCGGCGGTCAAGCCGTTCGGTCTGAATTATTCGTGGTTCATGCACGGTCTGAAGAAAGCCGGCTTTGAAATGAACCGCAAGTCCCTGTCCGAAATGGCGATCCACGATCCGGCAGCATTCGCCGCGCTCGTCGAGAAAGTCAAGAAAGAACTGGGCATGGAATAAGATGAAAAAGCGCTGCATCAAACGATGCGGCGCTTTTCGTTGATTATGCCTTCCCCTGCTTTGCAGAGCAAAACGGGGAAAGGCAACGGGCGGCAGGTTGCCGCCCCTACGGGCAGGATATCGACGGCACGTTCGTAGGGGCGGCTATCAGCCGCCCGTCCGACACGGTACAAGGTTGGAAAAGCGTGCTGATAATCGACCCTACGCCTATATTTATATATAATGTATACCCGTTAAAATTGGAAAAATTTTCTAAAAAATGAGAAAAACTTCCGTAATTATTGCAGTTATATTACATTCCGGCTTGAGATATTGACTTTTTCGCTTGACAGTCGGATAATGATCTCGTCCCGAGGAAACGAGACGAAAAGATCGCAAGGCTCCCTTGTGTAAAGGGAGCTGGCGCGAAGCGCCTGAGGGATTGTAAGGTATCGTACCGCACAACCCTTCCGTCATTTGCTTCGCAAATGCCACCTCCCCTTGCACAGGGGAGGCATACCCCCTGCATCGACGCAATGTTACAGCTTTGTTACAAAACGTCCGGAGGGGTTGACGGCGGCAAATTCGTCGAGTATACTTTGGGCAGAGAAAGGTCAAGGAGAAGTTTCTCCGCGACTAATCGAAAATTTTAAGGAGGAAAACCAAATGAAGAACTTTAAAAAGGTTCTCGCGCTCGTCCTGGCAGTCGCGACCGTGTTCACGTTCGCAGCTATGGCGACCGCAGCGGAAGTCAAGTATGATGATCTTACTGACACCGCTTCCATCGAACATGTCGAAGCCGTTCAGGTCCTGACCGGTCTCGGCGTGATCCAGGGCTTTGAAGACAAGACCTTCAAACCCGCCGAATCCGTCACTCGTGTGCAGATGGCGAAGATGGTCGGCTTCATCATGAATGATGGCGACGACATCAACGATCTGTACAAAGCCGCTTGCCCGTTCGCGGACTCCAAGTCCAACTGGGGCGCCGGCTACATTGCCTACTGCGCCACGCAGGGCATCGTCAACGGCCGTAACGCCACCACGTTCGATCCGAACGCCACCGTTACCGGCGCTGAAGCTGCCAAGATGCTGCTTTGCGCGATGGGCTATGATGCCACGATCGAAGGCTTTGTCGGTGCCGACTGGTCCGTCAACGTTCTGAACGTTGCGAAGAAGGCCGGCCTGCTGAAGGAACTGTCCGCCGGTAAGATGGGCGCTGCCCTCAACCGTGAGGATGCGGCTCAGATGATCTTCAACGCCCTCAAGGCGGAAGAAGTCGAGTACGACACCAAGGGCACGACGGTCAGCATCAACGGTGCGACCATTGCGACTGGCGCCTCCAAGGCTACCACGGTCGAAACCAACCACAAGACGTTTGCTGGCGACGAAGTTAAGGCTCCCCTGCTCTGGGGCGAAGATCACTTCATCGATGGTGAAGATTCCGCCAAGCAGTTGAAGCTGAAGAAAGTCACCGACGATCCGTTCGGCATTGTCTCCAATGCGTGGTACTATGGCAAGGACTCCGACAACAAGGATGTTGAGATCTCCAAGGACCTCAAGCTCGCCAAGACGTTTGTCGGCTCGATGACCGCTGCGGATCTCTATGCTCTGACCGGCAAGATCGACAAGGACACCGACGATATCATCATCAAGGTTGATGGCGCGGATCCCAAGAATGCCAACTACAAGCTCGGCAAGGTTACGATTGATGGCGTGGCCCGCGATGCAAAGGCTGCCGACTGGGCAGATGGCACCGTTCTCAACGAGACGACCTCGACGCAGCGCAACAACAACAAGTTCAAAGCTGATGAGATCGAAGTCTACGTCAACGACAAAGCTGTCGGCGAAGGCAGAACGATCCAGATCATCGGCAAGAGCTACTTCCTCGGCACGGTTACCAAGTACTATGCTGCGAAGACGACTGCAGAGCATGACTACATCCTGATCGATGGCAAGGAATTCAAGACCACTGCGTTCAGCAAGGCTGACGAAGAAGACGAGACGAAGGTTGTCTATACCTTTGCTGACGGCGAGGTTCAGTCCGCGAAGAAGGCTGAGATTGTCAAGTCCGGCGAAGTCACGAAGATCGATGAAGACAGCGACGAGAACACTGTCTTCACTGCTGATGGCAAGACCTACACCTGCAAGGGTAAAAACGCCGACGTTAAGATCGACGCCGAATATGATCTGTACCTCGATCCGAACGGCAAGGTTCTCGGCGTTGAAGAGACCAAGTCCGGCTCCAGCAACTACTTCATGGTCATGAAGAAAGCTTATGTTGAAAACTCCGGTCTCGACGCGGCTGACACTGTCTACTCCGTCCGCCTGCTCGGCACCGACGGCAAGACCATTGACCTCAACGTTGCGAAGCTCGACGGCGTGAAGACCACCGAAACTGGCTTTGATTGGGATGCTCTTACCGCTGTCGAGAACGAAAAGTTCAAGATTGATGAAGATACTGAGATCAGTGCTTGCAAGGTTGGCACGATTGTCACCTACACGCTCAACAACAAGGGCGAAGCTGAACTGACGACGACGTCCGCTGATTTTGCTTCTGCGTCGAAAGAAATCAACATCAAGAGCTATGAGAATCTGACGAATATCGCCAACGAGCTGACCGCGATGAAGGCGAACAGCGATACGAAGTTCGTTCTGATCTCGCTCGACAGCAAGGGTAACCTCGTCTACACGCCGGTTTCCGGCATCGCGGCGATGAAGGCTGTCACCGGCAACTACAACTTCTATAACAACGTTACGGTTGAAGTGAAGTCCTCCGGCTCGAAGACGATCGACGTCGCGGGTGTTGCGTTCATCTTTGTCGATGCTCGTAATGTCACCTCCACGAAGACTGTCTTCACGACGCTCGGCGTGAGCAAAGTGAAGACCGTGTCCCTGACTGGCAAGACTCCGTTCTCGTACTACGAAGTCAACGCGATCGAAGGCAGCGAGATCAAGACGCTGAAGGTCAAAGCGGCTGCATACGACACTGTTGACGACGCGAAGTTCACGCTCGCCAGCAGCTACTCGGTCGACGAGGATGGCTTTGTTGATAAGATCACGGTTGCCAATGCCAATTTCAAGGATAGCGTTGATTCCGAAGAGCTTGGCTATAAGGGCGGCGTTCTGACCATCGGTACTAACGAATTCACGCAGGACAACGTCAAAGTCTTCCTGTATGATGCGGAAGCCGACGAGTTCACCTCGCAGAACGTGTCGAAGGATATGAAGGACGATATCGTTAAGGGTCTGTTCTTCTACTACAACACCACCAGCGACACCACGAAGACCGTTGTCGCGATCTTCGGCGAAGCTGAATAATCCAATCGCATAAACCAATAAAAAGGGCACCCCTTCCGGGGTGCTCTTTTTTTGCGCTTTACGATGCCGTAGGGGCGGCATCGTCGTCGCGGACTCCGCTCTGCTCCGCCGATGCATTGCATCGGCATCCGCTCACTTCGTCGCTCCTCCTCTCCGAGCGCAACCACTTCGTTGTGTTGCGCTCGGTTGTTTTTCGCCCGTTTTTTCCGACCTTGCACCGTGTCGAGCGGGCGGCTGATAGCCGCCCCTACAACAACCCCTCAGCTTCGCTACGCTCAGCAGCTCCCCTTACACAGGGGAGCCATTGTTTTGTGTGCGCTGCGGCGCGCGTGGGCGGCAGATTGCCGCCCCTACGAATGGCGGCGTCGAGGACGAAAAAAGCCTCCCTTGTGTAAAGGGAGGTGGCATTTGCGAAGCAAATG
>JAFSXE010000085.1 GCA_017444195.1 Oscillospiraceae bacterium | reverse complement strand
GGATCTGGCTGTGCTTGACGCCTTCCGCCTGCAAAATTGCCTGACGGCGGTCGCGTTCTGCTTTCATCTGCTTTTCCATGGAGTTCTGAATGTCCTGCGGCGGCAGGATGTTTTTCAGTTCCACGCGGTTGACCTTGATGCCCCACGGGTCGGTCACTTCGTCAAGGATCGCGCGCATCTTGGTGTTGATGACGTCGCGGCTCGTCAGCGTCTGGTCGAGTTCCAGCTCGCCGATGATGTTACGCAGCGTCGTTGCCGTCAGCGTTTCCATGGCGATCATCGGGTTCTCCACGCCGTAGGTGTAGAGTTTCGGATCGGTGATCTGGTAATACACGACGGTGTCGATCTGCATCGTGACGTTATCTTTTGTGATAACGGGCTGGGGCGGATAGTCCAGCACCTGCTCTTTGAGGCTGACGCGGCGCGCGATACGCTCGACAAACGGGATCTTGACGTGGACGCCGACGTGCCACACGCCGGAAAACGCGCCGAGACGCTCCATAACGAATGCGCGCGACTGCGGCACAACGTGGATGTTGCCAATAATGATAACAAAGATAAGCGCGAGCAAAACAAGTAAAATCATGCTTCGGTTTCTCCTTTCATTTCACAGGGTTTCACGATGACCTTCACGCCGTCGATTGCAAGGATCGTGGCGACGCTGCCGACTTCCAAAACGCTGCCGTCCTGCGAACGCGCCGACCACTCCTTGCCGTCTGCATGGACGGCGCCGGTGGATGCAAGGTTGTCGATGCGCTCGGTTACGACCACCTGCGTGCCCAAAAGCCGATCTGTGCCGAATTTCGCCTGCGGCTTGAAATACTTTTTCGTCAGCGGACGCAGCAGTAAGATCAGCGCCGCCGATACCGCGACAAACAGCGCGACCTGCACCGGGAACGGCGCGCCGAGCACGGCGGCGATCAGCGCCACCGACGCGCCGCCGACAAACCAAATGGAAACGAGCGCCACGGTGACGATCTCTGCGATCAAAAAGACCAGCAGGGCGATCAGCCAAATTTGGATGTACATGGGAAATCCCCCTTTCTCCAACAGTATGGCTTGGGAAGTGTCTGTTCATACGGGCACCATACTTCTAAATTCATTTTACCACCGATCGCCGATCCTGTAAAGAAAAATCGGCGCGTTGCAATCGGGATGAAAATGGGGTATAATGTAAACGATAAAATACGGGAAGGGGAGCGTTTCCTTTATGTATTATTTTCTTGCGCCGTTTGTGACCTATCACGCCGTTTTGATTGCGGCAGCGATCATCCCTGCCATCTTCCTGATGGTGCACGTCTATCGGCTGGATCGGTTGGAAAAAGAAGATCCGCGGCTTTTGTGGGAACTGGTCAAGGCAGGCATTTTCTCCTCGCTGATCGCGCTGGTAGAAGAGCGTGTGCTCGGTGTGATCTTGGATATGACCGTCGCGCAGAACACGGTGCTGTATAACGTGATTTTGTATTTCGGTATCGTCGCGTTTGCCGAGGAAAGCTCAAAGTATATCATGCTCAAGCGGCGGTCGTGGCATTCGCCGGAGTTTAACTGCCAGTATGACGGCGTGATCTATGCCGTGTTCGTTTCGCTGGGTTTTGCCCTGTGGGAGAATATCAGCTACGTGATGATGTACGGCTTCGGCACGGCAGTCGTCCGCGCCGTCACGGCGATCCCCGGCCACGCCTGCTTCGGCGTGTTCATGGGCGTATTCTACGCCGCGGCGAAGAAATTTGAGCGCATCGGCTGGCAGTCGCGCTCGAAGTCCTGCCGCGTGCTTGCGGTGCTCGTTCCGGCGCTGCTCCACGGCGCATATGACTATATCGCAACGACGGCGAACGACGAGGTGAGCATGTACTTTGTGTTTTTCGTCCTTGCGCTGTTCGTCGCGTCGTACGTGCTGATCGGCAAAGCCGCCAAAACGGACGAATATATGATGTGAAAAAGAGAAAACAGGCGCTTGCCGTTGGCAAGCGCCTGTTGTGTTATAAACTTCTATTTTTCGAGCCGATGACGGAGATCCACCAGCCATTCGCCATTATACTTAAAATACCGGGGACCTTGCAGTGGACTCTTTCCCGTTAAAAACTGCGCAAGCGAAGATAATGACCAAGTTTCGCCGTTATATTCAACGTGCCTATCATCGACCACCCTGCAAACCGCGCCGTCGTTCTTGTTGTCGCGGCAAGCAAACGTGATAGTTTCGCCCGGCGCGATCTTGCACATGGAAAACGCAAACGGGGCAAGGCGTTCTCTGTGCGCATCGGTGATCTCTTGCGCTATTTGTTCTTCTTTTCGTTCTTCCGCGGTGGCTTTCCATTTTTTCAGTCGGTGCGTATATCCGTTGATTTCGGCGATGGCTTCCAAAATGGCATATGCGTCCTCCGGCGACATCGCATAGAACTCGCGCACGCGCTTTTTGCCGTTGACCTCTTCCATGGAACGAAGATCGGGATTCAACTTATCCAAAATGGCATGCAGTTTCTTATCGGAAAGTGCAGAGTCCACTTCATAAGTAGCGTAAATGCGAAAAGCAAATGGGACGGCGGTGCTGCGGTTAAGTTCGTCCAGCCGCTGCTGCACGTTCGTGGCATAACCGATTTTAACGTATTCCTCAAAGGACGGATTTGTCATGATATAAATATATCCTTTTTCAGCCATATGTAAAAACTCCCTTCTTCACTCTGTATCTATATTGCCATTGATTTCGACAAATTGCAAGGGAAAATAAAGAGGAGGGATTTGCTTTTCTGCGGAAAAGTGTGGGAAGCGATATATTGCCTGACGGCAACGAACATATGATGTGAGAGATAAACGCACGCCGTCCTGCAAGATTTTGCAGGACGGCGTATTTTTTCAGATGATCCACGTTCGGATGATCGGGATGCGGGAGAGCAGGCAGAAAATCCCATAGGAAATCGCAATCGTGGCTGCCGTAATAACAGGAACGAGCAGTACTGAGGCGCCGAGTTTTTGACAAAACGGGAGAATGGCGACGTGCACAAGGTAGATGCAGAAAGATGCTTTGGATAATTGCAGGACAAAGGCGGATTTCCCCCATGACGGATGGCGGATGGAAAGTGTAAAAAAACCTGCCGCCATCAGCGCTGCGCCGATGCTCATACCTTCCCAAAAACCGGCATATAGTGCATGCCTTCGCACGGACATCAAAATCGTTCCGAACAGCACGATCAGCAAACCGCCTGCCACGGCAAGACCGCTTTTTTGGAAAGCTGCGGCGTTCGTTTTCAGGTAGTGGCCCAAAACGCCGTACCCAATGGCGGCGTAGGTCTGATTGATCATCCATTGGCGCGGCGTACCCGACAGCAGGCGAAACGGCTTCCATCCTGCGACGGTAGGATAGACGATGCCAAGCAACAACCACAGTCCGATAAAATACCGGAGTTCTTTTTGAGAGGCGTGCCGAACGAAGACGCGCGTGATCGGGAGAAACGCATACACGACCACCATGATCTGCAAAAAATACAGGTGGTACTTGTGGCGGAACAGCAGGAGTTCTTTTCCGGCTTGCCTGATCGTCTGCCACGAGAGCGTACCGTCCGTGGCAAGATCGAGCAGTTTATAAAAGACAGCCCAAGCGAAAAGTGCAAGGATGATACGCGGCAGGTTTTTTGTATAAAGACGGCGCAGCGGCAGGTCTTTGTTCGGATCGAGCATCAGCGCGCCGCTGCAAAGAAAGAAGAGAGGGACGCTTGCGGCTGCAAGCGTGCGCAGAACGACGGCGCACAGCCAAGAGTGGGAAAACAGCGGTGCGGTCAGGGCGTCGGAACAGGCGTGGATTAGGACAACGCCGATTATTGCCGTGGCTTTGGAGAAATCTACGGCGGCGTCTCTGTTTTTTCCAGCTGTCTGCATACGGTTACCTCCGAAAAACGGCGCGCAATGCGCTGTGTTGATATTGCTATAGCGGACGGGTGGCATTCCATACTCATTCATAATTGGGGTGTACGCTTTAAATTATAAAGACCTCCCCCAAAAACAAAAAGAACAGCCTGCAAAAGCGGACTGTTCTTTTTGGCGCGGAAGGAGGGATTTGAACCCTCGCACCGGTATTAGCGGTCTACTCCCTTAGCAGGGGAGCCCCTTCGGCCTCTTGGGTACTTCCGCAGGTCGAACGACAAACCATATTGAAAACTGGCGGAGAGAGTGGGATTCGAACCCACGGCGCGTTGCCGCGTCACCGGTTTTCAAGACCGGCTCCTTAAACCACTCGGACATCTCTCCCTATCCATCGGAGCCAAGCATTATCCTACCATACAAGCGCGGTTTTGTCAATCGCTTTGCGGAAATTATCTTGCAGTTATTGCCGTATGGTGGTATAATTTTAGGGTAAATTTTGGAACAGAAGGTGTCCTTTATGACAAAAGTAGATATTTACTCCGGCTTTCTCGGCGCGGGCAAGACGACGCTGATCAAGAAGATGATCCGCGAAGCGTACCACGGCGAGAAGATCGTGCTGATCGAAAACGAATTCGGTGAGATCGGCATCGACGGCGGCTTTCTTGCCGACGCCGGCGTACAGATCAACGAGATGAACTCCGGCTGCATCTGCTGCTCGCTCGTTGGTGATTTCGGCAAGGCGCTTACCAAGGTGCTGGATGACTATGCGCCCGACCGCATCATTATCGAGCCGTCGGGTGTGGGCAAACTTTCCGACGTGGAGCAGGCGGTGGAGCATGCCGTTTCCGACCGCGCGGAAGTCAATGCGCTCGTCACCGTGGCGGATGCGAACAAATGCAAGATGTATCACAAGAACTTCGGCGAGTTCTATAACAACCAGATCGAAACCGCCGCGACCGTGATCCTCAGCCGCACCGATGCGATGAGCGAGGAAAAACTGCAGGCGTGTGTCGAACTGATCCGTGAACTCAACCCGAACGCGACGGTGATCACCACGCCGTGGACGGAGTTGACGGGCGCGCAGGTGCTGGAAGCGATCGAGCAGAAAGACACGCTTGCCGCCGAACTCAAGGCGCTGCGCGAGCATGAGCATCACCACCACGACGATGACGACGATGAAGAATGCTGCTGCCATCATCACCATGATGATGACGATGATGAGGAATGCGAATGCCATCACCACCATCATGAGCATGACCATGATCATGACCACGAGCATGACCATGACCACGAGCATCACCACCATCATCACCATGCCGACGAGGTCTTTTCCAGTTGGGGAACGGAAACGCCGAAGAAGTTCACGGAGGACGAGATCCGCGCCGTGCTTTCCGCGTTTGCCGCGAATGACGACTGCGGCGTGATCCTGCGTGCCAAGGGCATCGTGCCGGCGTCGGACGGCGAGTGGATCCACTTTGACTATGTTCCGGGCGAGCCGGACGTGCGCCGCGGCGCTGCCGGCGTGACCGGTCGGCTCTGCGTGATCGGATCGAAGCTGGACGAGCAAAAGATCGCCGGACTTTTTGGGGTGTAAAAAATGGCAATTCCCGTTTATGCATTCACCGGCTTTTTGGAGTCCGGCAAGACGAAGTTTATCCAGGAAACGCTGGAAGATCCGCGCTTCAACGACGGCACGCCGACGCTGCTTTTGGTGTTGGAGGAGGGCGAGGAGGAATACGACCTTTCCGCCTATCCGCACGGCTGCGTCTTTTTGGAAACGGCGGATATGGACGAACTGACTGAGGAGCAGCTTGCGGCGATGGCGAAAAAACGCCGCGTCGGGCGCGTTGTCGTCGAACTCAACGGCATGCATCCGACGGCGGACTTCTTTTCCAAGATGCCGCGCACGTGGGAGCTGGCGCAGGAGGTCATGTTCGCCGACGCAAATACGATTTTGACGTTCAATGCCAATCTGCGTTCACTCGTCGTGGACAAACTGCAGGGTGCGGAGATGGTCGTTTTCAACCGTGTGCAGCCCGACGCGGATATCATGCCGCTGCACAAACTGGCGCGTGCGCTCAACCGCCGCATTGACATTCTCTACGACTACACCGACGGCTCGACGAAATACGACGAGATCGAAGATCCGCTGCCGTTCGACATGAACGCGCCCGTCATTACCATTGAGGATGACGACTATGCACTGTTCTACCGCGACATCACTGAGGAGCCGGAAAAGTACAGCGGCAAGACCGTCTGCTTCAAGGCGCAGGTGGCGCGGCTCAAACGCGAGAAAAACGGCATGTTTGCGCCAGGCCGGTTCGTGATGACCTGCTGCGAGGCGGATATTACGTTTATGGCGCTGCCGTGCCGCTGGGCATCGTGCGATGCGCTTCCGGCGCGTTCGTGGGTGCAGGTGACGGCGAAGGTCACCGTGGAGCGCCACGAACTTTACCGCGGCGCAGGTCCGATCTTGACGGCAAGCGACGTGCATCCGGCATCGCCGGCAGAAACCGAGGTCGCAACGTTCTGATATGAAAAAACGCCACCCTATGGGTGGCGTTTTTATTTGCTTATTTCAGTCCGTGCGCAACGGCAAGGGCGTCGTACCACGCGCCGAAGATATCGTGAAGGGTTTCGCCTTCGGGCAGACTGCCTTGCAGGCAGAAGGGCGCGTTTTCGCCGGTAATGTAGCTGACGGTATTATTTGCCGTGTTGTAGATGCGGAACTGAATGCCATCCTCGGGGAAGTTCAGAACGTAGTATTCGCCGTCGGGGATCTCGCAGGTATCGACAGCGGTGAACGTCGCTTCATTCAGCAGAAGCTCCAACTGCGCTCTTCCTGCATCGCCGATCGGTTCCAGCGGACCGAATTCGGTGGAACTGAGCGTGTAGACCAGCATATCCTCAAACGCAATACGATTGAGGAACTGATCAAGCGTCGTATTGGTGCGCTCATAGAGGGAAACGGACTCGTTTGCGTTCACGAACGATGCCGGCACGGTTTCCGCCCACTCGTTGAGCGTACCCCACTGCGCCAGATCCTCTTCGGGAATGTTGCTGTAATCCTCGCGGACGAAACGCACGTCCGACGGGCGGCCGAGCAGGAAATAGCCGTCTTCCGCGTCTTTTGCAAAGATGCGCGAGGTGTTCAGTTCGCCGGAAAGCGCCTGCCGCGCCGCACTGCTGTCCAGCCGGCTGATCGAAAACAGCCAGCCGTCGCCCCAGTCCTCACCGGGGTGCTGCTTCTGTCCGGCTTCCACGGATGCCTTTTCCGCAACGCTGAAAAGTTCGCTGCCTTCCGTCGGCATCGTGACCACGACCAGGTCCTTGTATTCCGCAGGAACGGTCAGTTTCAGTCCGCCGTTTTCATAGACGGTGTCCGTCGGCGCGCTGCCGCAGGCAACAAGCGCAACGAGCATGGCGAGCGCAAGAAGCAGCGTATAAAGTTTCGTAAGTTTCATTTTTTCCAGTCCTTTCTTTGCTGCATATTGCAGCGTCCATATTATAGCACAAAACGATGCGCTTTGCTTGACTTTCTGCAGCGGGGCAGGTAAACTGGCACTATGCAGGGAGGGACACGCGATGAAATACGGTGAAACGGTATTTGATCTCTTTTATTTGATAACGGCAATCACGGTCGGGATGCTTCTTTTGCGCAAAGCGCGGACGAAAACCGAAACGCGGATGGGCGCGGCGGTGCTGATCCTCGGCTGCGGCGATGCGTTTCATCTTGTGCCGCGTGTGCTGCAATATTTTATTGCCGCGGATTTCACGGCGGCGCTCGGCGTCGGCAAACTCGTGACCTCGCTCACAATGACGGTTTTTTACGTGCTGCTGTACGCCATCGGCTGCGATCTGTTCGGCGGCGGGAAAAAGCCGCGCCATATTGCCGTCGGCGTGCTGGCGGCGCTGCGCGCGGCGGTGTGTCTGCTGCCGCAAAACGGCTGGCTGCAAAACGAAAGTTCCATGCTGTGGGGCGCGCTTCGCAACGCGCCGTTTACAGCGCTGGGCGCAATCGTGATCGTGCAGTTCTACCGCGAGCGCAACGCTTTGCGCCGCTTCCGCCGCGTTTGGCTGTGGGTGCTGTTGTCGTTTGCGTTTTATCTTCCCGTTGCGGTTTTTGCCGGTTTGCTGCCGCTGCTGGGTATGCTGATGCTGCCGAAAACGATTTGCTATTTGGCGATCTGCGCCGTGTTTTATGCGGCGGTCGTGAAGGATGCGCCGATAGTGTGTGAAGAATAAAAAAGAACACCCCTTGGGGCACCCTCCGCAAGGAAGGTGCCCCAAGGTTTTGTCTGCCTGTTACGGATCAAAGCAAGAAGTCATGTAAATCGGCTTTGATGCAAAAGTCGAAGCCTGTTTGTGCGCCGTCCTGTCAACAGGCTGAAAACAGGGGGACGGCGTCGGCGTTTGGTAGCAGCCGAAGCGTTAGCGACAGCTCAGGCGTACCGCAGCCCGTGGCATGAGCCACGCAAAATCTGTGCTTCTTGGATATTCAGTTGTGTGCTCCCAGAGGGGAGCATGGGTTATTGTAGCAAGAACAGTGCGATTGTCAAGTCAAAATGCCTACTGGATTAGATTAAACAATTTGGTGAATGTAAGGATCAGAGTTCATATTTTTTCAAAAACAATTGATACAGCTGTTTAAAATCCCCGTCTGTTTGTCTGAAAATTCTCAGGTTTTCATGAGCGTTCATCGTATGTCCCACGGTGTCCAGTACACATCCGGAAATATTGGAACAATGATCCGAAACACGTTCCAGATTCGTGAGTAAGTCTGACCAGATAAATCCT
>JAFSXE010000084.1 GCA_017444195.1 Oscillospiraceae bacterium | reverse complement strand
GGCGCGGAACGCCACCGCCGGCTCGGTCGTCGTGCCGGATTTGGAGATGACGTTCACGGAAACGTCCTTGCCCTCGCAGAGTTTCATCACGGCGGTCAGTTCCTCGCCGCAGATGGAGTTGCCGACGAAGTAGACCTTCAGATCGGCGAAGTCGTTATAGAAGCGGCTGCCGAGAAATTCGATCGCCGCACGCGCACCGAGATAACTGCCGCCGATGCCGATCACGACCAGCACCTGGCTGTCGCTGCGGATCTTCGCGGCGGCTTTTTTGATCCGCGCAAATTCTTCCTTGTCGTAGTCCTCGGGCAGCGTGCGCCAGCCGATGAAGTCGTTGCCTTGGCACTTGCCGGCGTCGAGTTCCGCATTGGCGCGACGCGCCCAGCGCATCTGCGCTTCGATCTCGTCGTTCGTCAGAAAGTTCTTCAGATGCGTCATGTCCAGTTTCAGCATATTTGTTCCTCCTATGTTATCCATGTCGGATGATTTACCGCTTTTTTGGCTTTCCCTTGAGGGGAAGGCATGGGTGCGCCGCACCCGTAGGGGCGGCAACCTGCCGCCCGCTATTCCGACCTTGCGCCGTGTCGTTCGGGCGGCTGATAGCCGCCCCTACGCCGAGGTCGGTCGCGCGTTCCGTAGGGGCGATTATCAATCGCCCGCTTCTACCGACCATGCACCGTGTCGGCGGGCGCATGATATGCGCCCCTACGAACGCACCGAAATTACCTCTCCGTAGGGGCGATTATCAATCGCCCGCTTCTTCCGACCATGCACCGTGTCGGCGGGCGCATGATATGCGCCCCTACGAATGCACCATCGACACCTTCCCGTAGGGTGCCGCCCGTCGTCTATCATCCCAGCGCCGCGTAGGCTGCGCCGGTGAGCGACTGATGCTCCAGCTTCACGATCTCAAATTGCAGCCCGTAGAGCTTCTGCAATCCGTCGAGCTCTCGCGCGACAAATTTCTTCAGCTCCGGCGAGAGGTGGTAGGTCGAACCCTCCAGCACCACGCAGATCGGCTTCTCGCGCCCCGCGTGCATCTGCAGCGCCGTCGCGCCCAATATGATCGCGCACAGCCGCGCCGCACGCGCGTAGACCGAGAGGATCATCGCGCGCACCGTCTCGCGGTCGGTAAGCGACAGCGTGTCGAGCATCGACGGCTCGTCCGCCAGAAAGGCATTCACGTCCGGCATCGGCACTTCGCCGCCGTCGTTTTGCGGCGCGGACGAAAGCAGCCCTGCCGTCTTCGCCTCGCCGAGCGCGGCATAGATCAGTTTGCCGAGATACACGCCGGAGAGCATCTTCTCCGCGCAGTGATCGCCCGGCAGCTGCGACGCCTGATCGAGCCGAAGATCCAAAGGACCGCGTGCAAAGCCGCCGTACATGCCGGATTCCATGTTGATGATCATGCTCGGCTTGGTGTATGCCAAAGCCTTATCGTAGGGGCGATTATCAATCGCCCGCTGACCTTGCACCGTGTCGGACGGGCGGCTGATAGCCGCCCCTACGCCGAGGTCGGTCGTGCGTCCCGTAGGGGCGGCAACCTGCCGCCCGCTATTCCGACCTTGCGCCGTGTCGGACGGGCGCATACTATGCGCCCCTACAGGCGCCCCTACAGGTGCATTCACATATTTCACCACGTTCTCCGTCTTTTCCACGTAGCACGAGTTGATGCCCGTGCCGAGGATGAAGCCGATAAACCCGCTGTATTTTTCGCGGTCGACGGTCGCCATGCCGCCGAGCATCGCCGCGGCGGTGTCGTTGAGCTGCACGCAGGTAAATTCCTTCGTAACGCCGCGCCGACGGATCGCCGCCAGAAGCTCCTGGCAGACGAGCTTTCCCTCCGCGCCGTCGACCTTGATCTCCTTGGCGAAGCGGACGAGTCGCGCGTCGCCGTTGTCAAGGCACTCGGCAGGGAAGGAGAAGCAGAAGCCGATCTTGTCGCCCAAGTCGAGATACGGCGCAAGCTTTTCTGCGATCGCGTCGTAAAACTCGTCGTTCGTCACCGTGCGCTCGATGCCGGGCATACGGCACTTCGTGTATTCCACGCCGTCGATCACGCCGTCGTGCAGCTGCGCAACGCCCGTGCGCAGGTTCGTGCCGCCGGCGTCGAGGACGATCAAGGTCTCTTCGCCCGAAAGATCGGCGTCGGGGGAGAGGAACGTCGGGATCATCGGCATCGTCGCATTTTCGCCCGCAAGACCGCAGAGCATATCGCCGCGAAACGCGCCGATCTCCGTGGCAAGGTCATACTGCTCCGCCGTGAGATGATTCGCAAGCAAAAATTCCCGTAGTTCCATACGATCGTCCCTTCCCGTAGGGGCGGCAACCTGCCGCCCGTCATTTTAATATAGTATACCACACCCCCATCCCCACTTGCAAGAGCCGTTTTCGCTATTGCATTTTTTTCTCCGTTGCGGTATGATAATGCCAACAGAAAAAGGAGGAGATTTTATGACCGAACCCACACTCGTTATCCTCGCCGCCGGCATGGGCAGCCGCTTCGGCGGACTGAAACAGATCACGCCCGTGGACGACGAAGGACACATGATCATCGACTTTTCCATGTTTGACGCCTACCGCGCCGGCTTCCGCCGCGTGGCGTTCATCATCAAGCACGCCATCGAGGACGATTTCAAGAAACTCGTCGGCAACCGCATGGAAAAATACTTCGAGGTGAAGTACGTCTACCAGGAGCGGGAAAAGATCCCCGAGGGCTACGCGATCCCCGAAGGGCGCGTCAAGCCGTGGGGCACGGCGCACGCGGTCGCCTGCTGCGACGGCGTGGTGGACGGGCCGTTTGCCATCATCAACGCCGACGACTACTACGGCGTCGAGGCGTTCAAGATCGTCTATGACTACCTCAAACAGCCGCACGGCGAAAACGAACACGCCATGGTCGCGTTCGGACTTTCCGGCACGCTGTCGGATAACGGCAGCGTCACGCGCGGCGTGTGCAAGGTTGAAAACGGTATGCTCACCGACGTGGTGGAGCGCTTCAATATCATCCGTCAGGGCGACGGCGGCGCGTTCACGCTCGACGGCGGCAAGACATATACGCCGCTTGCCGGCGATACGCCGATCAGCATGAACTTCTGGGGCTTCGAGCCGGGCATTTTGAAGCAGCTTAAAGCCGGACTTCCGACCTTCCTCGACGAAGGGCTGAAGGAAAATCCGCTGAAGTGCGAATACCTGCTGCCGACGTACGTCAATACGCTCGTCAACGAGGGCAAGGCGACGGTCAAGGTTTTGCAGACGCCGGACAGCTGGTTCGGCGTGACCTACCCGGAGGATCTGCCGTCGGTCAAGGCGGCGTTTGCCAAACTGAAAGAAAGCGGACTGTATCCGCAGCATCTGTGGAATTAAGCAAAAGCGCGGCGTAAGCCGCGCTTTTTCGTCCTTGCACCGCACCGCTGACACCCATCCCGTAGGGGCGATTATCAATCGCCCGCATCTACCGAGCTTGCACCGTGTCGGACGGGCGGCTGATAGCCGCCCCTACGCCAAGGTCGGTCGTGCTTCCCGTAGGGGCGGCAACCTGCCGCCCGTTTGCCCCGCCCTTGCGCCGTGTCGTTCGGAAGGGATCAATCTCTTCCCTACAATTTATCTCCACCACCGTAGGGAGCTCATTTATGCGCTCCGCCGACCTTGTGCCGTGTCGGACGGGCGCATGATATGCGCCCCT
>JAFSXE010000008.1 GCA_017444195.1 Oscillospiraceae bacterium | reverse complement strand
TTCTGCATCTTCATCTCTTCGCTCGTGTAGCCCTCGAACGCCTCGCCGCCGATCTGCGGAATGACGTTGAACGCGATGGGATACTGGAACACCTTCGGTTCGAACTTCTCGCCCTTCATCGCCGCCTCGGTCGCCGCCATCAGTTCCTTCGGACCGTTCGCGCCTGCGCCCGACGTCGCCTGGTAGGACGATGCAATGATCGTCTCAATCGGGCTGTACTCGTTGAGCGCGTGGATCGCAACGAGCGTGACGATCGTCGTGCAGTTCGGGTTGGCGATGATGCCCTTGTGCTTCTTCGCGTCCTCGGGGTTGATTTCGGGAACGACCAGCGGCACATTGGGGTCGAGACGGAACGCGCTGGAGTTATCGACGAACACCGCGCCTGCCTCGACGATATACGGCGCCATCGCTTCGGCAATGTCGTTTTCCGCCGCGCCGAGCACGATATCCAAGCCGTCAAACGCGCCCTTTTTCGCTTCCTGAATGACGATTTCCTTGCCGCGATAGGAGAGCGTCTTGCCCGCGCTCCGCGCAGAGGCAAGCAGCCGCAGTTCACCGACAGGGAAGTTGCGCTCGTCCAAAATCTTCATCATTTCCCGGCCGACGGCGCCCGTCGCGCCGAGAATACCGACGTTATACAGTTTCATAACCGTTCCTCCTTATTTTGCAAAACTCTGATAGAGCATCCGAATCGCAGGGGCAAAATCGTCGTTGTTCACGCCGATGATAATGTTCAGTTCCTCCGGGCCCTGCGAGATCATGCGAATGTTGATATTGTTCTTGCCCAGCACGTCGAAGATCTTCGCGGATGTGCCGGCACGGCTTGCCATCTTGCGTCCGACGACGGCGACGACGGCAATGTTTTCCGAAACGTCGATTTTATCGGGCTTCAGCGACTTTTCCAAATCCGCCAGCACCGCGTAGCGGCACGAAGCGAGCCGCGCCGCTTCCACCACGGTCGAGAAGCAGTCGATACCGCTCGGCGCGTAGGAAACGCAGACGCCGTACTTTTCAAAGACTTCCATGATCTTGCGAATCGAATCGGGACGCGAGGAAAGCCCGCTTTTCGTCACGGTGATGATCACGAAGTCCTTCTTGCCGGCGATGCCGGTGATGATGCCGTCTTCCACCGCATCGTCGAACGTTTCGCGGATCATCGTGCCGGGGTGGCTCGGATCGTTCGTGTTGCGGATATTCAGCGGAATGTTCTTTTCGCGCACGGGGAAGATCGTCGCCTCGTGCAGCACCTGTGCGCCGATGTAACTCAGTTCGCGCAGTTCGGAGTAGGTGACGCGCTTGATCGTCTGCGCGTCCTTGACGATCCGCGGGTCCGCCATCAGGATACCGCTTACGTCCGTCCAGTTTTCGTATACGTCCGCATCCAGCGCCGCCGCAACGAGCGCGCCGGTAATGTCGCTGCCGCCCCGTTCCATAATATGCACGGAGCCGTCCGCCATTACGCCGTAAAAACCGGGGATGACGACGCACTTGCCGGCGGCGATCTGCGCCAGCGCGGCGTAGGACGCCTCCTCGTCGATCGAGCCGTCTGTTTGGAACGTCAGCCACCGGGCCGCGTCCACGAACGTGAAGCCGAGATACGCCGCCATCAGTTTGGCGGAAAAGTACTCGCCGCGGCTGACCAGTTCATCCTGCGAAATGCCGGACTGCATCTTCTGCCACAAAGCGTCGAAATCGGCTTCGAGATCGATGTTCAGTTTCAGTTCGTCGCGAATCTCGGTGTACCGGTCGCGGATCATCTGAAACACGCTGCCGGCGTCCACGCCGTACTGCAGATGCGCGTGGCACAGATAGAGCAGATCGGTCAGTTTGTGATCGCCGGAAAAGCGTTTGCCCGCCGCCGAAACAACGACCGCCTTTCGGCTCGGATCGCTCAGAATGATGTCCTTGACTTTTTGATATTGCTTGGCGTCCGCCATCGACGAGCCGCCGAATTTTGCTACTTTCAACATGGTTGCGCTCTCTCCTTATTGAATACCGGCAAAGAACAGCGCCGGATCGTCCTTCATTGCCTTTTTCGCCCAGGCATGCATTTCGGAAACGGCAATCGGTTCGGTGATGATCCAGCCGTCGCCCTTCGTCGCCGCCTTGTCGCTCCACGCGTCGAGCGTCGTGCGGACGTAGTAGGGATGCGCTTCTTTGTCGTTGCAGACCTTCGCCGGCGCGAGTTTGTCGGTGTAGAAACCGGGCTTGCAGTCCGCCAGATCGAGGATATCCTGCACCACGTTCGCGGCGGTGGGGAAGCGCCCTGCGCCCTGACCGTAGAAACTCTGCACGCCGAAGTATTCCGCGTCGTAGGTGATAAGGTTGAAATTGCTCGGCACAGCGGCTTCCAGTTCGCTTGCGCCGAGAAGCGTCGGCTCGACGTAGGCAACCAAGCCGTCGCCGCCGTCCTTCGCCACGGCGACCAGCTTGCAGACGTAGCCGAGCGACTGGAATGCTTTCACGTCCATAGCCGTCACGTTGCGGATGCCGAAGGTATCGACCTCGGCTTCGGCGGCGAACTTGTCAAACGCCGCGCCGGCGCTGAGGATAATTTTGCGCTGCGTGTCCCAGCCGTCGATATCGGCGGAGGGATTTGCCTCGGCATAGCCGAGCGACTGCGCTTTTTTCAGCACGTCGTCAAAAGAAACCTCTTGCGTATGCATGGCGTTCATGATAAAATTGGTCGTGCCGTTCATAATGCCGCGCACCGAGCGGATCGTATCGAGCCGACGGCAGCGCGTCAGATTGGTCAGCCACGGGATACCGCCGCCGACCGCTGCGGTGCAGCGAAGCGAAACGCCGTTCTCCACGGCGAGTTTGGCAAGTTCCGCGCCCTTCGCGGCGATCAGCGCCTTGTTGGCGGTCACGAAATGCTTGCCGGCTTTCAGCGCGCGCGAAGCATAGGTAAACGCCGGCTCCACGCCGCCCATCGCCTCGGCAACGACGGTGATCTCCGGATCGTTTTCGATTTCCGCGAAGTCGTAAACGTCGCGTCCTTCCGTTCCCGGCTGCGGGTAGAGAAGCAAAATTTTCTTTACCGTCAAATCCTCGCGCGCCATCGCTATCGCGTCCACGCCGCCGCCTACGGTGCCGCATCCGAGCAGCCCGATAACCTGTTTCATAAAATCCCATCTTTCTACGGTCAATTTTCGGTAAATGTCCGTCGTATAAAAACACTTGATTTTTCCACGAAAACATTTTATCCTATTATACACACTTTGACAAAAAAAGCAAGTACCAAAAAGGAAGTGGCAAAAAAGATGAATTACGTCAGTACACGCGGTGCGTCCGCGCCCGTTTCACCAAGCCGCGCCGTCTTAAACGGCATCGCGCCGGACGGCGGACTGTATATGCCCGAAACGCTCGGCAAGCTCACGCTTTCCGAGATGCTCTCGCTTTCGACGCAGCAGATGTCCGAAAAGATCCTTTCGGTGTTCCTGCCGGATTTCGAGGATATGGCAGGCATCGTCGCGCGCGCCTATCGCGGCAAGTTTGAAACCGAGGAACTCACGCCGGTCGTGCCGGTGGGGGATAAGTATGTTTTGGAACTGTTCCGCGGACCGACGAGCGCGTTCAAGGACGTGGCGCTTTCCGTGCTGCCGCAGCTGATCATTGCGGCGAAGAAGCAGGAGAAAGTCACGGAAAAGACCGTGATTCTGACCGCCACTTCCGGCGATACCGGCAAGGCGGCACTTGAAGGTTTCCACGACGTGGACGGCACGGGCATCATCGTGTTCTACCCGGACGGCGGCGTCAGCCCGATCCAGCGCGCGCAGATGGTCACGCAGGAAGGCAAGAACGTGCGCGTCTGCGCGGTGCGCGGCAACTTTGACGACGCACAGACCGGCGTGAAGTGGATCTTCACCCACGCCGCGTCGAAACTGCCGCAGGGCGTTGCGCTCTCGTCGGCGAACTCGATCAATATCGGACGGCTTGCGCCGCAGGTCGTATACTATTATAAAGCGTATGCGGAGCTGGTGCGCGCCGGCAGGATCCATGCAGGGGACAAGGTGGACTTCACCGTGCCCACGGGCAACTTCGGCGATATCCTCGCCGGTTACCTCGCCAAGAAACTGGGGCTGCCGGTCGGCACGCTCGTTTGCGCGTCGAACGCGAACAACGTCCTGACCGACTTCATCCGCACCGGCGTCTACGATAAACGCCGCCCGTTCTACCTGACCACCTCGCCGTCGATGGATATTCTCGTTTCGAGCAACCTCGAACGGCTGCTGTGGCTGCTGAGTGACGGCGACAGTCAGCTGATCGCCAAACTGATGCGCGATCTTTCGGAAAACGGCTTCTACAAGATCCCCGATGCGATGCTGCAAAAACTGCAGGCGGAGTTTGCCGCCGACTGGGCGGACGACGAAGCCACGCAGGCGGCGATTGGGCGCGTTTGGCGCGACCACCGCTACCTGTGCGATACGCATACCGCCGTCGCGTGGTCGGCTGCCGAAAAATTCGCGTCCAAAGCGCCGAACGTGGTGCTTTCCACCGCGTCGCCGTATAAGTTCCCGCAGGCGGTCATCCGCGCACTCGGCGAAACGCCGTCGGAGAATGCGTTTGCCATGATGGATCAGCTCCATGCGCTGACAGGTGTACCCGTACCGAAGAACCTGTGCGGACTGGGTGAGCGTGCGGAGCGCCACCGCGACGTGATCGACAAGGATCAAATGATGAACTACGTGCTTTCCGCGCTGGAAACGATTTAAGAAAGAAGGATTCCATATGAATATTGTCTGCCTCGATTTGGAAGGCGTGCTCGTGCCGGAGATTTGGATCGAGTTTTCCAAAGTCAGCGGCATCCCCGAACTCAAACGCACCACGCGCGACGAGCCGGACTATGATAAACTGATGCGCTTCCGCATGGACATTCTGCGTGAGCACGGACTGGGACTCAGGGAAATTCAAAACGTCATCGCCCAAATCGATCCCTTGCCCGGCGCGAAGGCGTTTTTGGACAAACTCCGCGAAAAGACGCAGGTGATCATCATCAGCGACACGTTCGACCAGTTCGCCGCGCCGCTGATGAAAAAACTCGGCTGGCCTACGATTTTCTGCAACACACTGAAGATCGACAACGACGGGATGCTCTGCGGCGTGCAGATGCGCTGTGAAAAGTCCAAACTGACCACGGTGCGCGCCCTGCAGTCCATCGGTTTTGAAACGATCGCCTCCGGCGACAGCTACAACGACCTCGATATGATTCTTGCCGGCAAAGCGGGATTCTTATTCCGCACGACCGACAAAATCAAAGCGGATTACCCCAATATACAGGCGTTTGAAACGTACGACGAACTATATAGCGCCATTTGCGAAAATCTCGATTGAATGTCAACAGAAACAACGAAAAAAACAACGGGTTTATCCCGTTGTTTTTTGTCGTTTGGCGGCAATTTTCCATTGACATCAAAGCGCTTTTCGATTATGATTAGGGTATCAAACTGTACGCTGAGAGGATATGCGTACGCAAAACCAAAGGGGAGAGATACTTATGAAACACATCTTCCGCAAATCGCTGGCGCTGCTTTTGACGATGGCCATGCTGCTCGGCATGTTCACCGGTCTTGTCGCAGTGCAGACGACGACGGCTTCGGCGGCGGACGCCGAGATCGTGGAGATCGTCACAGCCGATGAATTCTGGGAGGCTTTGGAAAAAGCCACGGCGTCGAGAAAGCCGACGGTCATCAAACTGATGGCGAACGTTTCGGCGATCGACACCATTACGGATCACAGTCCGTATCCGCATCTGCAGTGGGCTGTGAACTATCCGAAGGCGATCGTTCCGAACAACTGTCAGATTGACCTGAACGGTAAGATACTGACGATCCGCGGTATCGTCACCGCGGCGCAGTTCCTGCCGAAGGCGGATACGCTCATTGACGCCACCGGCAAGGGCAGCGTCAAGGTCTACATCTGGAACGCTGTTGCCGCATCGACGGCAAACGGTATTGCAATGGCAAATCGCTCAAAGTTTGTCACTACACTCCAGATCACAACGGCGATCAATCAGAAGAATGCGGATTACGTCATCCCCTCGGGCGTGACGCTGACCGGCACGGCCGGCGTTACCGGCTCCCGTTCGCTGACGTTCAAATCCGGCGCGATCTGCTCCTCGGCGATTGTGCGCGGCACGAACGGCGTCATCTTCGAATGTGCGACGCCGGAGGACCTTCTGCGCACCAATATCGATAAGGCGACCGTCATCCGTCTGATGGCGGATATCCGTGCGGGCGACCTCACGATCGGCAAAAACCAGACGCTCGATCTCAACGGTCACACGCTCAAATGCCATACGCTCACGCTCAGCGGCAAACTGACCGAAAAGGGCGGCAAAGTCATCACGGGCGTCGATCCCTATGATCTGACGCCGGATGTGGAAGCACCGGCGAACGAGCCGGTTGCCGACCCCATGGCGGAGCCGGCAAACGCGCAGCACTACTACGTGCTCGACTATATCCAGTCCGACGGTATCGACGATTATATTGATACCGGCATCGTGCCCACGCGCTATATGCGCACGGACATGGAAGCGGAGATGGCGAACCTGGTCGAAGGCGCGATCTTCGGCTCGACCTATACGCAGTCCTCTGTCATTTCGGACAACGGCAAGTCGATGTACTACTCTGTCGGTCTGAACGCCGACGGCTCGTATTACTACCGCTATAACGTCTATACCTCGTGGAAGTTCAACCGCACCGGTCTGGAATTCACCGGCAAGGAAAATAAACGGACTTCCGGCGACACGGCGGATCCGTACGTCTTCCCGGAGCATACGCGCGGCTTCTTCCGCGCGAACTACTGGCTGACGAACGTCTCCAGCAGCAACACCAAAATCACGGCGGAAATGATCCCCTACGGTTCGACGGAGTCGCACCAGGTGGACGTCAAGACTTCTACCGGAAACGTCAATACCTTCTTTGGCAAATATAACGTCACGATGTATCTGTTTGCAAACCACGAGGTCAACATCGCGAATAATACAGAAGAGACCAACCGATTTGCACCGGCTCGACTCTATTCGATGCAGGTGTACGACAGCAACGGCAACGGCAACTATTCGATCCGTGCGTCGTTCCTGCCGGTCATCAATGAAAACGGCGAAACGGGTCTGCTCGACCTCGTGAGCGGCGAGTTCTTCGGCAACAAGGGTTCGGGTGTCTTCAAGCGCGGCCCTGTGCTCGGTGAAATCGCCGTCGGTGACGCCGACGCGCCGTGGTTCACCGTTTCCTCCGGCGCGGAAGCCAAGGTCCGCGCTGCGTCGGTGGATTCGCTTGCTGCGAAAGTCCGCGTGGGCAATCCCGAAAAACCGGTTATTCTTTCAATGCAGTATCCGGAGCTGGCGGACACGAGCCGCTGGTCCTATCCGGCAATGAGCGCTGCCGTCCGCAATGAACTCATGAAGGGCGACAGCAAGGGTAAACTCAACCTGACGGGCAATCTGACCCGTGCGGAAGCGGCGACGATCATCACTCGCGCCTTCGGTGCGACCGAGAGCGCGAGCATTGCGAATTTCTCGGACGTCGTTGCCGGTCAGTGGTACGTTGCGCCGATGTCGCGTGCCGTCTATATGGGCGTCATCAACGGCTCGGACGGCAAACTGCTGCCCAACAGCCCGATCACGCGTGAGCAGGTCTTCACGATCCTTGCCCGTGCGCTGGATCTGCCGGCTTATTCGGCGGAGTACCTCGATAAGTTTGCCGACGGCAAAGCCGTCAGCGATTGGGCGAAGGAATCCGTTGCGGCGATGGTCGAGATGGGCTTCGTCAACGGCTCGGAAGGCAAACTGCTGCCCAAGAACTATATCACCCGTGAGCAGTTTGCGCAGGTGATGTATAACCTCTTTAAGACCTATATCCAGTCCGGCGAACTCTATGTCGGCGCGGAAGACGGCGGCGTTATCATCAATACGTCCGGCGTCACGCTGCAGGACGTTGAAACGAATCTCGTTGTCGTCGGCGACGGCGCGGCGAACGGCGACGTTACGCTGCAAAACGTCAAGACGGACCTGCTTGTCGTGCGCGGCGGCGGTCTGAATACCGTCTATCTGAAAAACAGTTCGGCGAAGAAGATCATCATCTCCAAGCCGGACGGCGGCATCCGCGTCAAGGCGGACGGCGGCACGAACGTGGAAGAAGTGCTGATCGACGTCGAGGGCATCAGCGGCGCTGCGCCTAAAGGCGAAGTCATCTTTGAAGGTGCGACGAACATAATGAACGTCGCAGGTAAGTCCAATGTCATGCTGCAGAACGCTACCGTTCAGCAGTTGAACGTCGATCTCGGCGCAAAAGCCACGCAGGGCGCGAATACCTATATCGCCAAGACGACGACCTACGTTGAACCGGCGGCAGTTGAGCCGGAGAAACAGCAGGAAGCAACGCCCTCCGGCGGCGGCGGTGGTGGCGGTTCGACGGCAGCCGAAACGCACGTGCATAGCTTCAAAAAGAGTACAACGCCGACCAAGGAGCCCACATGCACAGAGTCCGGTTACTACACGGATTGGTGCACCTGCGGCAAGTCGACCACGCGCACGATCCCCGCGCTCGGTCACGACTATACCGGAGCGAAAAACGCGCTGCTCGGTGACAAGATCGTGCAGTACTGCACGCACGACTGCGGCGAGTATCAAGTTATCCGCGATGCAACGGCTGACGAGATCTTCACCGTTGAAGCTACGAAGACCGAACTCGTGATTGGCGAGACCGCGCAGATCACCGTGAAAAACGGCGAGGGTGCGGAGATCGCAGCGGCATTTGCCGCCTCCGAAAACGTGACGGTCACCGCTTCCGGCGAAGTCACGGCAACGGCGGCAGGCGAAGCAACCGTAACGGTTACGGTCAGCGGTTTGGAGCAGAAAGCCACCTTCACCGTTCTCACCCCGGCAATCGACGGCAAGACTTCGGAAACCCTCAGCGCGATCGGCGCTACCGCCACGCTTGCCATGACGAACGCGCCGCTGAACGTCACGTGGGCGAGCAGCGACGAGAAGGTCGCCACGGTCAAAGACGGCGTCGTTACGGCAGTCGCCAACGGCAAGGCGACCATCACCGCCGCCGGTCTGGAATGGACCGTCACGGTCGATGCGCCGATTGAAGTTTCTACCGTTTCCGAACTTGTCACGGCAGTCAATCTGCCCACGTCCGACGGTTATAATACCACCGTCGTTCTTGCGGCAGACCTGACCGAAACGACCGGCACGCTTGCCGATATCACCGTTCCCGCGGGCAAGACGCTGGATCTCTCCGGTCATAAGCTCACGCTGGAACGTCTGCGCACCGAAACCGGCGCAACGGTCACGACCGACGATAAGACGGAAATCCGATTTGTTGTAGATAATGCGATCACATACCTCGACGCTGCGGAACTTGCGTCGAAGAACAGCGCGGTGCGCGAGATCATTCTTGGCGCCGACATCCGTACGGACAGCACGCCGAAGGGCGCAAACGACGGTCCTTCTAACAAAGCGGAAGCGGATCTGCGCTGGACGTACGCAAAAACGAAGTACAACACCTACGAAGCATCCGCGACGTTCTACGTTTGGGCAGGCGTGCCTGCCGGCGTAACGCTGGATCTGAACGGCTACAAGCTGACCGTTCGCGCGGTTTCGTCCGGCTTCGGCACGGTGACCGATAACAGCACAGAAAAGAACGGTACGCTGGAAGCATGGGGCTGGGACGGCACGGCAGCTTCCGTTCCCAATGCTGCGTCGATCATGGCGGAAGAAACCAACGGCGCGCCGAATAAGCGTATCCTCTATACCAACACGATTACGGCAAAGAATGAAAACGCCAAGATCATGACGATCGCGGAAGGCACGACCCTGCGTGTGAATCCGACGTTTAACGTGACGCTTGCGGCAGGCGGCGGCTACGTCTTCAAGACGGGCGCAACGCTCTCCGCCGACGCCACGGCGAAGGTTGTCGCACCGGCGGGTATCGTCTTCGAATGTGCAAACCTCGCCGATCTGACGCGCGAAGGCGTTGTGAAATATGCAACGGAATTGAAACTCGTTGCAGATATTGACGCAACAGGGGAGAACATTGTGATCCCCGACGGCGTGACGTTCAATTGCAACGGCTATACGCTGACGTGTAAGACGTTCTCCGGCCCGGACGGCGAAACGTTCAAGACCGGCGACGGCGGCAAGGTCATCACCGAAAGCGGTGAATACATGGCAGTCGACCGCCC
>JAFSXE010000083.1 GCA_017444195.1 Oscillospiraceae bacterium | reverse complement strand
TGGACGGAAAGACCGTGCTGGTCGGCAACGCGAAACTCATGGCGAAAAACGACATTGCCGCAAAGGATTGCGGACATATCGGCACGGTTATTCACGTTGCGGCAGATGGCGTCTATCTTGGGCATATTACGATTGCAGACAGTTTGAAACCCGATGCGCCGGCTGCAGTACGGCGGCTGCACGAAGTTGGCGTTCGGAAAATCGTGATGCTGACAGGCGACAGCCAAGTGATTGCGGAAAAAATGGCACAGACGCTCGGCACGGACGCCGTTTTTGCGGAATGTTTGCCGGATCAAAAGGTGCGGCACGTGGAGCAAATGCTTTCGGAATTGGACAAATCCGAAAAACTTGCATTTGTGGGCGACAGTATTAACGATGCGCCGGTTATGGCGCGCGCCGACGTGGGCATTGCCATGGGCGGCATCGGCTCGGATGCTGCCGTAGAGGCGGCGGACGTTGTTCTGATGAATGACCGCCCGCTTGACGTACCGACTGCAATGCTCGGCGCAAAACGCACGCTTGGCATCGTGTGGCAGAATATCGTCTTTGCGCTCGCGGTCAAAGCGTTTGTTATGATCGCTTCCATGGTGGGGGCGGTCGGTATTGGCTGGGCGGTATTTGCCGACGTTGGCAGTTTGGTGCTGACGGTACTGAACGCTTCGCGTGCGTGGCACGCATTTTCAGGGAGGGATCACGTTGCATCAAAAATTTGATATCAGCGGCATGAGCTGCGCCGCGTGCTCGGCGCGCGTGGAGCAGGCGGTCGGCAAACTTGAAGGCGTTCAGAACGTCGCGATCAGTTTGCTTTCCAACTCCATGACGGTCGATGCTGCGGAAACCGTGACCGCGCAAACGATCATCGCTGCGGTGGAAGCCGCCGGATACGGCGCAAAGGTCGCCGACGCGGAGGTCAAAAAAATCCGCGCGGCGCAGAGCGGCGAACTGCCGAAAATGCGGCGGCGCATACTGGTATCGGCGGCGTTTTTGCTTCCGCTGATGTATTTATCCATGGGGCGAATGCTCGGCTTGCCGCAGTTGTTTTCCAGCCCTCTTTGGCTTGCTGCTGCGCAGATTGTGCTGCTGATCCCGATTGTGGCGGTGAACTTTTCCTACTATACCAAAGGGTTTGGGCATCTGTTCCGCGGCTCGCCGAATATGGATACGCTGATTGCCGTCGGATCGACGGCGGCAATTGCCTACGGTGTGTATGCATCGGCCAAGATTGTGCTTGCACTTTCTGTCGGTGATACGGCAACGGCGGCGTCGTTTTCTCACGATCTTTACTTCGAGTCGGCAGGTATGATCTTGACGCTCGTCACGCTTGGAAAGTTCTTTGAAACGCGCGCGAAAGGTGAAACGGGACGCGCAATCGAAGCGCTGATGGATCTCGCGCCAAAGACGGCGCGCGTCCTGCGCGACGGCGTGGAAACGGAGATTCCCGTTGCGCAGGTCGCAGTGGGCGATATCGTGCTGGTACGCCCCGGTGAACGGATCGCGGTGGATGGCATTGTGATCGATGGCACCTCCGGCGTGGATGAAAGCGCGCTGACCGGCGAGAGCATCCCGGTCGAAAAGCACGAAGGCGACCGCGTTGCCGCAGCGACGATCAATCAGACAGGTTTTTTACGCTTCCGCGCTGATCGCGTCGGACAAGATACGACGCTTGCCAATATTATTCGTTTGGTGGAAGAGGCAGGCAACTCCAAAGCGCCGATTGCGCGGCTCGCCGATAAGATTGCCGGCATATTCGTTCCTGTGGTCATGACGATCGCGCTGATCACGGCAATCGTTTGGCTTGCGTTGGGCAAAGACGTGGAGTTTGCTTTAACGTGCGCAATCGCGGTGCTGGTTATTTCCTGCCCGTGTGCGCTTGGACTTGCCACGCCGGTTTCCATCATGGTCGGCACGGGGCGCGGCGCACAGAGCGGCATCTTGATCCGCAGCGCGGCGGCGCTCGAAACGCTCTGCCACGTTGATACCGTGGTGATGGATAAAACGGGAACGCTGACTGTGGGCAAGCCGCAGGTAACGGACGTTTTGCCTGAAACGGGAACGGAAGCGGAACTTCTTCAAATTGCCGCTTCGATGGAAGCGCAGTCCGAGCATCCGCTTGCCGAGGCCGTTTTGGATGCTGCGAAGAAGCGCGGTATTGCGCTTTTGCCGGTATCCGACTTTTCGGCGATACCGGGGCGCGGTATTTCCGCACGCATCGGAGAGAAAACCTACTTTGCCGGCAACGCTGCTTGGATGCAGGAAATGGGCGTCGGCGGATGCGATGCAGACAGCCTTGCTTCCGAAGGCAAAACGCCGCTTTTCTTTGCAGAGCAGGGCGGTGCGCTTTTGGGCGTGATCGCCTGCGCGGATGAAGTGAAAGCCACGGCTTCGCAAGCCGTTTCCGAATTGCGGCGGTTGGGACTTTCTGTTATAATGCTGACGGGCGATCATCAATTAACCGCGGATGCGGTTGGACGAAGACTCGGCGTTGACCGTGTGATTGCGCAGGTGCTGCCGCAGGAAAAAGAATCGGTGATCCGCAAACTGCAAGCGGAAGGGCATCGAGTCTGTATGGTTGGCGACGGCATTAACGACGCGCCGTCGCTGGTGCGCGCCGACGTCGGCGTGGCGATCGGCGCAGGAACGGATATCGCGATAGAATCGGCGGACGTTGTGCTGATGCGTTCCGATCCGCTGGATATCGTTTCCGGTGTGGAACTGTCGCGCGCGGTGATGCGCAATATCAAAATGAATCTGTTTTGGGCGTTTTTCTATAATTCACTCGACATTCCCATCGCGGCAGGTGCGCTGTATCCGCTGTTCGGCATAAAACTCAGCCCGATGCTCGGCGCGGCGGCAATGAGTTTCAGCAGCGTCTGCGTTGTATCCAACGCACTGCGTTTGCGTTTTTTTAAACCGACAATTCGAAAATCAAAGGAGGATTTATCGATGCAAAAATTAAAGATTACCGGCATGATGTGCGAACATTGCAAGAGCCATGTTGAAACGGCGCTGTGCGGCGTTGCCGGCGTGACAGACGTGACCGTTGACTTAAAAAACGGCACGGCGCAAGTTGCGGGCGGCGAGGTTCAGGATTTGATTGCCGCGGTCAAAGCGGCGGGTTATGAAGCGGTTGCGGAATGAGATTGAAACGGCGGTCGGACTTTTTCCGACCGCCGTTTTTGCGATTGCCAAAACTTGTCCTTGAAAAAAACACCTTCGCGTGCTATTCTTGACATAGTGGGTACTTGTATGCAAATTCTGCGCTCACGAAGGATGGATTGCAATGATCGGTCATCATTCCAATCGTATACGGCTTGCGTTTTACGATGCCTTGCTCTATGCAGGTACGTGTTTACTGCTGACGTTTGTTCAGCCGGATGTCTTTCGGCTGGAAGGCGCGGCGATGTGGGTTTATTTTCTGACGGGACTTGTCGTGCTTGGCATTTCGCGCATGGCGTTCGGCGTGTATCGGCAGATTTGGCGTTATGGCAGCATCTACGCGTATATGCGCCTGCTTGCTGCGGACTTTGTCGGCGGTGCGGTGTTCTTTTTTGCAACGCGCTTGGAGGGTATACTGCTTGATCTGCAATGGGCATTTTTCTCCCATGCGCTGTTGATCGTTTGCGTGAATCTCCTTGCGAGCATTGCGGCACGAATGGTTTACCATCGGGCATACCTTGCCATTTGCAAAAACACGCGCGTCGGCGCCGTGCTGCAAAAAACAATTGCGCTTTTGACCGGCGTGGAGATTCATCCGAACGCGCAGGACGCGGAAGCGCCCGCAGAAAAAATCGGGATTGCGATCGTTGGCGCCGGACGTGTCGGCGTCAGTTTGGCGGAGGAATTGCGGGATAATTCACGCGCGAAGTATGAGCCGCGCTTTTTTGTGGAAAGCGACCGCAGAAAGAGCGGCAGAACGCTTTGCGAGATTCCTGTTATTTTTGAAGAAAAACTGACCGCAGAGCTCATAAAGAAATATGACGTCCGCGAGATCGTGTTTGCCATTGCCGAGCTTTCGCAGGAACGGCAGTTGGCGCTGTTTGATTTCTATAAGCAGTTCGGCTGCAAATTAAAAAAATACGACTACGCCACGCTGGAATCGGCGGAGGGCGGAAGACGCACGGTGCGCGATTTTGACATTGAAGAGCTGCTCTTCCGTAAGCCGAATTTGATTGCCGATGAAAAGACCAATGCCTATTACCAGGGAAAAACCGTATTTGTTACGGGCGGCGGCGGCTCGATCGGCAACGAACTTTGCCGGCAGATTGCGCGGATGCATCCGCAGCGGCTGGTGATCCTTGATATCTGCGAAAACGGCGCTTATGATATCCAGCAGGAATTGCGCATTGCCTACGGTGACGAGTTGCCCCTTTCGATTGAGATTCTCTCGATGTGCGACCGCATGGCGCTGGAAGAAGCCTTTGCGTTCTATCGTCCGGATATCGTCCTTCATGCGGCGGCGCACAAGCACGTACCGCTGATGGAGCATAACTGCTGTGAGGCGATCAAGAACAACGTATTCGGTACGCTGAACGTTGTGGAGCTGGCGGAGAAATATAACGCCGAGCAATTTATCATGGTCTCGACGGATAAGGCGGTCAACCCGACAAACGTGATGGGCGCAACAAAACGGATGTGCGAGATGATCGTGCAGAGCCACAGCCTTTCCGGCTCGGCAACAAAATTCAGCGCAACGCGTTTTGGCAACGTGCTGGGCAGCGCGGGGTCGGTTATTCCGCTTTTTAAGCGGCAGATTCAAAACGGCGGACCGATCACCTTGACCGATCGCAGGATCATTCGCTATTTTATGACGATTCCCGAAGCAAGCAATCTCGTGCTTCAGTCCGGCGCAATGGCGCAAAACGGGGAACTGTTTGTTCTGGATATGGGCAGACCGGTGAAAATTTTGGATTTGGCAGAGAACATGATTCGCCTCAGCGGATTTACACCGTATGAGGATATCGACATTATCGAAACGGGACTCCGTCCGGGAGAAAAACTCTATGAAGAGCTGCTCATCAAGAGTGAAGAACTGGATCGTACGGAGAATGAACTGATTTTCATCGAACGCGACGCGCCGATATCGAAACAGGAATTGCAGGAAAAACTGGCAATTCTGCGTGAGGCGGTTTCGTCGGGCGATGACGCTGCGGCAAAGCAGGCGCTTCGCCGCGTTGTGCCGACGTACTTTTCGGCAAAGCGCGTCAACGCTGATGCAGAGCAGTCGGAAGAGATGGCAAATGCTCGCTGATTTTAGGTTGTAATGCTTGACAATGCAGTACTTTGGTGATAATATCATAATGTATTGTTTTATGCGTTTTGGTAGGTTGGATGATTGCGATGAAGAAGGCGTTAAGAATACTGCTGATTGTGCTGCTGATTGCAGTTGTTGCTGCGGTGGCACTCGCTTGGCATTACAGAGACTACCTTCGTGCGTATCATGACGCCCGAAAATTTACAACCGAAGATCTGCAGCAGCAGATGGACGACAATAATGCGGTGCTTGATGACATCCTTTCGCAGTATCTACCGCAGCAAGAATCCGCGGAGCCAAGCGATCTGCCGACGCAGGAAACACCGCCGGAGCCTGTAGCGCCGAATGTTCCGGCGATTGAACCGAAAACGGAAGTTCCGGCGGCTCCCGATGAGTCAAAGCCCGATCCGGAGGTTGTGCGGATCGTTGAAGCGTTTAACGCACTTCGCACAGACTATCTTGCACGGCTTGAAGCAATGAAGGATCGCGCGTATCGGGAGTACAAAGAAAAGACCTTCACAAAGAAGGAATTGGTCGACTTTGCTGCCGGCTTTGTGCGCGAGGCAACCGTGATGGAAGTCGAATGCGACAATCAAGTTTTTGCGCTGCTGGGTGAACTTGAAAAGATAATTGAGAAAAACGGCGGCGACAAATCGCTCCCGGATAAAATATTGGGCGTTTATCTCAACGAAAAACAATTAACTAAAGCAAAATATATT
>JAFSXE010000082.1 GCA_017444195.1 Oscillospiraceae bacterium | reverse complement strand
GATCATCAAATTGGGAATGACCTCGGCTTCCATTTCCGTTTCGCGGATGATGCGGATCGCTTTATCGATATCCAGCAGAATCTTGCCCAAGCCCTTGAGCAGATGCAGTTTCTCCTGCCGCTTCTGCAAATTGTAATACGTTCTGCGGCGCACGCACTCCGTTCGCCACGCCGTCCATTCCTCGATGATCTCGCGCACGCCCAAAACGCGCGGCGCACCGGCAATCAGCACGTTGAAGTTGCAACCGAACGAATCCTGCAGCGGCGTCAGGCGGAACAGTTTCTGCATGACCTTCTCCGGCTCGGTGCCGCGCTTGAGGTCGATGGCAAGTTTCAAGCCGTTGAGGTCGGTTTCGTCGCGCACGTCGGCAATTTCGCGCAGTTTGCCGTTCTTGACCAGCTCCGCGATTTTCTCCACAATCGCCTCTGTTGTCGTCGTATAGGGGATCTCGTAAACCTCGATGAGGTTGCCCTCTTTGACGTAGCGCCACTTCGCCCGAATGCGGAACGAGCCGCGTCCCGTTTCATAGATGGACGCCATCTCCGCCGCGTCGTAGAGGATCTCGCCGCCGGTCGAAAAGTCCGGCGCGGGCAAATAATCCAAAAGATTTGCGTCGGGATTGCGGATCAGCGCGGCAGTCGCCTCGCACGTTTCTTTGAGATTGAAGCCGCAGATGTTCGACGCCATGCCGACGGCAATGCCCATGTTGGCGGAAACGAGGATATTCGGAAACGTCGTCGGCAGGAGCGTCGGCTCCTTCGTGCTGGCGTCGTAGTTGTCCATGAAGTCCACCGCGTCGGCGTCAATGTCGCGGAACAGTTCCTCACAGATCGGCGCAAGTTTTGCCTCGGTATAACGCGAGGCAGCATACGCCATATCGCGCGAAAACACCTTGCCGAAGTTGCCCTTGGAATCCACAAACGGATGCAGCAGCGCGTCGTGTCCTTTGGAAAGACGCACCATCGTATCGTAGATCGCCGCGTCGCCGTGGGGATTGAGCCGCATCGTCTGACCGACAATGTTGGCGGATTTCGTCTTGGCACCGCGCAGCAGTCCCATCTGATACATGGTATACAGCAGTTTCCGATGCGACGGCTTGAAACCGTCGATTTCGGGAATGGAACGCGACACGATAACGCTCATCGCGTAGGGCATATAGTTTTCTTCCAGTGTCCGGCAGATCGGCTGCTCCTGCACTTCGGCGCGCAGTCCCTTGACGTTGTCGGGCACGGCAGGGCGCTTGGCGGATTCGGCTTTGGCGTTCTTTTTCATACTGCACCTCAAATGCGCATATAATTTACGTTAGTATACCATCTTTTTTCTTTTTCCGCAAGTTGACGAATTGGGAAAAAACTGGTATCCTTGAGATAGAAATGTACGGAAAGGAGCGATCATTATGACCGCAGTAACAAACAGTAATTTTCAGCAGGAGGTCCTTGCCTCCGAAAAGCCGGTGCTGATCGACTTTTGGGCGGAATGGTGCATGCCGTGCCAGCGGATGGCGCCGGAATTCGCCGCGCTGGCGGAAGAGCGTCCCGACGTAAAATTCGTGAAAGTCAACGTGGACGAAGCGCAGGAACTCGCGATCTCCTTCGGCGTGGACGCCATCCCGGCGTTCGTGCTGGTCGAGGGCGGTGAGCCCGTAGCCAAGGTGGTCGGCATGATGCCGAAGGAAAAGCTGGCGGAATTTTTGGAGGAAAATAAGTGAAAATTCGACTGAATGAAGACGAAGCCGCCGTTGCGCGTCTGAAAGCCGCGCTGGAAAAGAAGGACGGCTACTGCCCCTGCCGGATCGAGCGAATCCCGGATAATAAATGCATGTGCAAGGAATTCCGTGACCAGATCGCCGATCCCGACTACGAGGGCTACTGCCACTGCATGCTGTATTATAAAGAGAAATGATGGAAAAGCACCGTACAAACGGTGCTTTTCCTCTTCATATTGCACAGAACGGAACACGACAATACCGTTCATTTTTCAATGGATGACAAAAAGATAAAAAAAGAATTGACTTTTCCGCCGTTTTTTGCTAAAGTACCTCTATCATTGGCGGAAGGTTCAATGACGCAGACAGCGCCGGCATTTCGAGGCAGGAAGCGCCCCACGCTTGTTCCCTTGCCATGCTGACGGACTGCAATTCTGACACCCAAAACGGGAGGTAACAAAAATGAAAAAACTCATCGCTCTGGTCCTTGCAGCTGTCATGCTGTTCGGTCTGATCGCCTGCGGCGCCACGACCGAGACCAACACCCCTGCCACCGAAGGCAGCGAAACCGCCGCAAACGGCGAAACCATCAAGATTGCACTGATCACGAACACCACCGGCGACTACGCCATGTACGGCGTTCCCGTCCACAATGCTGCGCTGATCTACTTCAACGAGATCAACGAGGCCGGCGGCATCAACGGCAAGAAGCTCGAAGTCCTCGAGTATGACGACAAGGCCGACGGCGTCGAATCCGTCAACGCGTTCAACCTTGCCATGGATAAGGGCATCACCGCCGTTCTCGGTTCCGTTCTGACCGGCGCCACCATCGCGCTGGCTGACGCGACCTACGATGCCAACGTTCCGCAGATCACCGCTTCCGCAACGGCTGCCGGCGTCACGATGCTTGAGCCGGACAAGGCGGACAGCGAGATCCGCACCAACGTCTTCCGCTCCTGCTTCATCGACCCGTTCCAGGGCACCAAGATGGCGCAGTACGCCGTTGAGAAGTTCGGCGCCAAGACCGCTGCGATCTTCTTTGAGTCCGGCAGCGACTACTCCGAAGGCGTGAAGGCGGCGTTCGAAGCCGAAGCGCAGAACCTCGGTCTGGAAATCGTCGCTACCGAAGCGTTCGGCACCGGCGACAAGGACTACAAGGCGCAGATGACCAACATTGCCGCGAAGAACCCCGACGTTGTGTTCATGCCGATCTACTACGGTGAGGCCGGTCTTGCCATTACCGCGCTCCGTGCGGCAGGCAGCTCCGCGATCTGCATCGGCGGCGACGGCTTCGGCTCCGTGAAGGATTATGCTTCCGCGGAAGACCTCGAAGGCACCGTCTACTGCTCCGGCTACGCCAAGGGCACCGAGGACGTCAAGGACTTTGAAGAAAAGTATCTGGCGACCTACGGCGAAGAAGTTCCCAACATGTTTGCGCCGCTCGCGTATGACGCTGCGATGCTGCTGGTTGAAGGTCTGAAGGCTGCCGAAGCGCAGGGTCTGACCGCCGGCACCGACGAGTACAAGCAGGCGACGATCGACGCCATCAAGGCGACCGACGGCCTCAAGGGCATCACCGGCACGTACTCCTTCGACGAGTTCAACAACCCGATCAAGTCCGCTGCCATCATTGAGCTGTCCGGCGGCGAAGAGCTGTTCAAAGAGACGTTCTAAGCTCCGATGCGCTTTTGCGCACCGAAACGCTACAAAAAATAAACGTGTGGGGGATTTCCTCCACACGTTTATTTTTTCGGCGGCAATCGCCGGATGCGGTCAGATGCTGACAGTGTCCGGCGGTTTCCGCCGAAGACTATGACAGAATCTTTGAAAGGATGTGACGGAAAACAATGTCTTTGGTGTTTTCCCAGCTTGTCAACGGCTTGCAGCTCGGCTCGATCTACGCGCTCGTGGCACTCGGCTACAGCATGGTGTACGGCATCATTCTGCTGCTGAACTTTGCCCACGGCGACATTATCATGGTCGGCGCATACACCGTTTACTATTCGATGACGATGTTCGGCTTCCACCCGATTGTTTCGGTCCTGCTCGCAATCGTCATCAGCACGCTGCTCGGCGTGACGATTGAAAAGGTTGCCTATACGCCGCTGCGCTCCGCGCCGCGCCTGAGCTTGCTGATCACCGCCATCGGTATTTCGTTCCTGCTGGAGAATGGCGCACAGCTGCTGTTCGGCGCAGACACGAAGAGTATGAACGTACTGATTTCCGGCTCGGTGCAGATCGGCTCCACGAATCTGTCGCTTGCCGCCATCGTCACGATTGCCGTTTCGGTCGTTGCGATGATTATTCTGACGATCCTCGTTCAGAAGACCAAACTCGGCAAGGCAATGCGCGCCGTATCGGAGGATATGGGTTCGGCACAGCTCATGGGTATCAGCCTCAACCGCACGATCTCCTTCACGTTCGCGGTCGGTTCGGCGCTTGCCGGCATTGGCTCGGTGCTGTACCTGTGCGCCTATCCACAGGCGTCGCCGACGATGGGCTCGATGCTCGGTCTGAAGGCATTTGTTGCCGCCGTGCTTGGCGGTATCGGCTCGATCCCCGGCGCGATGATCGGCGGCTTTGCCATCGGTCTTCTGGAAGCGCTGGCTTCCGCCGTGGGTCTGAGCACCTGGAAAGATGCGGTCGTGTTCTCGATCCTGATCGTGGTGCTGATCGTCAAGCCGACGGGCATCCTCGGCCGCAAGATCACGGAAAAGGTCTAAGGAGGTGCGATGATGAACGAAAAGAAACTGATTCGTATCCCCACGCCGGCGCGTTATCTGATCAACCTTGTGCTGATCGTTGCGCTGTACCTTGTGATCGACGCGCTGAAAAACGCCGGTGTTATCACGAAGTACTGGAACGGCATTTTGATCGTCGTCGGCATCAACATCATTCTGGCAACGAGCCTGAACATCGCCACCGGCTACCTCGGTCAGCTTCCGCTCGGCCACGCCGGCTTTATGGCAATCGGCGCTTACACCGGCGGCATCTTGATGAAATCGCTGCCCGTGGATAAGATGGTTGCCGCAGGCGACACGATGGGCGCGCTGCCGTATATCCTGCTTGCGATTCTCTGCAGCGCGATTATTGCCGGTCTGTTCGGTCTTTTGATCGGTATTCCGGCGCTGCGTCTGCGCGGCGACTATCTTGCCATTATCACACTCGGCTTCGGCGAGATCATCCGCGTTGTGCTGACGAATATCGACTCCGTACTGGGCTTCAAATTCACCTACGGCTCGGCAGGTCTGAAGCGTATTCCGAAATTCAGCACGTTTGGGCTGGTCTTTATCTGCGTTGTCGTGTGCTGCGGACTGATTCACATGATGATGAAATCCCGCCACGGCCGTGCCGTGCTCTCGATCCGCGACAATGAGATCGCCGCAGAGTCCGTGGGCATCAACACCACCTACTATAAGACGATGGCGTTCGTCTTTTCCGCGATGCTCGCCGGCGTCGCCGGCTGCCTCTATGCCGGTTACCTCGGCTCGCTCGTGCCCTCGACGTTCAAGTTTATGAAGAGCATTGAGATCCTCGTCATGGTCGTGCTTGGCGGCATGGGCAGTATGCTCGGCTCGATCCTTTCGGCAACCGTGCTGACGCTGCTGCCGGAGCTGCTCCGCAGCGTTGCGGATTACCGCATGGTCGCGTATTCCCTGCTGCTTGTCATCATGATGATCTTCCGCCCGAAGGGACTGTTGGGCAGTTACGACTTCTCCATGTCCCGCGTGCTGGAAAAATTCCTCAACTGGATCACCGGTCGTTCGAAAGCGGCCGACGCGGCGAAATCGGAAAAGGAGGCGGCGAAATGAGCGAGAAGCAAAAACTGGTCCCGATGGAAGCGAAAAACTTCCTCACCGAGCGCGACAGCGGCAAGCCGCCCGTGCTTGAATGCAGCCACCTCGGCATTGATTTCGGCGGTCTGCGCGCCGTGGATGATTTCAACATCGCCATCGGTCAGCAGGAGATCACCGGCATCATCGGTCCGAACGGCGCCGGCAAGACCACGATCTGCAATATGCTGACAAAGGTCTATCAGCCGACGCGCGGCTCGATCATGCTCAACGGCCAGGACACCGCCAACATGAGCACCATTCAGGTCAACCACGCCGGTATCGGCCGCACGTTCCAGAACATTCGCCTGTTCAAGGATATGTCCGTTTTGGACAACGTGCTTGTCGGTCTGCACAACGAAATGCACTATCCGCTTGCAAGCGCGTTTCTGCGGCTGCCGAACTACTGGCGCAACGAGCGCGTTGCCCGCGAGCGTGCGCTGGAACTGCTGAGCATCTTCCATCTGGAAGATCACGCCGATTGGAAAGCCGGCTCGCTTCCCTACGGCGCGCAGCGCCGCCTGGAGATCGTCCGCGCGCTGGCAACCAATCCGTGCCTGCTGCTGCTCGACGAGCCCGCCGCCGGCATGAACCCGTCGGAAACGGCGGAATTGATGGAAAATATCGTGCATATCCGCAATACGTTCCATATCGCCATTTTGCTGATCGAGCACGATATGAACCTCGTTATGGGCATCTGCGAGGGCATTGCCGTCTTGAACTTCGGCCGCGTGATCGCCAAGGGCACACCTGCCGATATTCAGGCCAATCCCGCCGTTATCGAGGCCTATCTCGGCAAGAAGAAGGAGGCGTGATCGATGGGTAACGAAAATACGATCCTGTCCGTTCAGGACATCAACGTTTTCTACGGACCGATCCACGCCATCAAGGGTATTTCCTTTGACGTGCAGAACGGCGAAATCGTCACGCTGATCGGCGCGAACGGCGCAGGCAAGACCACGACGCTGCACACCATTTCAGGTCTGCTCCGTCCACGCACGGGCACGGTCGTTTATGACGGCGTCAACCTGAGCAAGATCCCTGCCCACAAAATCGTGGAACGGGGTCTGGCGCAGGTGCCGGAAGGCCGCCGCATTTTCCTGCAGATGAGCGTGATGGAAAACCTGGAAATGGGCGCATACGTCCGCAAGTCCAACGAAAACTTGGATGCCGACTATGAGGAAGTATTCCATTACTTCCCGCGCTTGAAGGAGCGCCGCAAGCAGATCGCCGGCACGCTTTCCGGCGGCGAGCAGCAGATGCTTGCCATGGGACGCGCGCTGATGAGCAAGCCGAAGCTGATGATGCTCGACGAGCCGAGTATGGGCCTTGCGCCGATCCTCGTTGAAGAGATTTTCAGCATCATCGACCGCCTGCACAAGGGCGGCGCGACAATCCTGCTCGTGGAGCAGAACGCGCAGATGGCGCTCTCGATTGCCGACCGCGCTTACGTGCTAGAAACCGGCACGATCACGATGTCCGGCGACGCGAAGTCGCTGATGAACGACGACCGCGTAAAAAGCGCGTACCTCGGTGGTTAAAAAGCAAAACCCTCCATCGCATATGCGATGGAGGGTTTGTCGCATTCGGGCAAAAAGCTCTTGCAAGCACCTTGCGCGTGTGATAGAATAGCCGTATGGAAAAGAGAGTATCGTATGCCCTCAGCCGCAAAAGCGCGCTGACGTGGCTCATTGCAATCTTGCCGGCGGTTTCGGCAGGTTGTCGCATCGCGTTTTACTGCGGATGGAAAGGCGCAGGATCCATGACGGTGTGGCAGCAGCTGATTCTCCCGCTGGCAGCAGCCTTGACGGCGCTGCTCGTGCTGCTTTTCGGCAGCGAGGAGCGTCTGTACCGCATGTCGATTCCGGCGGCGTTTTGGGCAGTCGTAAATGCGCTGCGTATGCAAAACCTGCCGATCTATGCTGTCCCTGCGCTGCGCGTGCTGCCGTGGCTTTTGATGCTTGCGGTCTGGATCGTGCTGCACCGGACGTTTGCCGGCACGCTCCGCATCCGTTGGCTTTCCGCCGTGATTTTGGGCGGCATGCTCGTTTCGGAGTGTGTTTCCGCCGTCCTGCTGCGGGGCGAAGGCGCGTGGATCTCGCTTTCCGCCATCGCCTCTGCGCTCACCACGCTGACGCTGTTTGCAACCGTGATTTGCATGAAGCGGCACGGCGACGGCAAGTATCACATGACCTGGGGCGACCGCAACGACGGCAGACGCGTTCGCACGCTGGCGCCGATCACCTACGTCGGCGCTTACATCATGCCCGACCGCACCGGCGCATCGAACAACATCAAGGTTTCCTTTGATTTGGATGCGGTTGAAAAATACATCCATGAGAAACGGAAGCAGGGCATGACCAGTTTCGGCATCACGCACGTGCTGCTCACCGCTTACGTTCGCTGCTGCGCGCAGTATCCGGCGCTGAACCGCTTCGTTGCCGGTCAGCATATCTATTCGCGCGACGAGGACATTCAGTTCTCGATGATCGTGAAAAAGGATATGACGGTCGAAGCACCGGACACCGCCATTAAACTGCATCTCAATCCGGCGGATACCGCAGCCGACGTCTATCGCAAGTTTGACGCCGCCGTGGAGGACGTCAAAAACTCGCCGGTCGATAATTCACTGGACGAAGTTGCAGCGCTGCTCACGAAGATTCCCGGCGTGCTGCTGAAACTCGTCGTTTGGATTTTGAAAACGATGGATTACTTCGGGCTGCTGCCGAAGTTCCTGCTGGAAGTCAGCCCCTTCCACGGATCGCTGTTCTTCACCTCGATGGGATCGCTCGGCATTCCGCCGGTCACCCACCATCTCTACGACTTCGGCAACCTGCCGGCGTTTATCGCATTCGGCAGCAAGCGCCGCGCTTACGAACTGAACGCCGAGGGCGAGGTCGTAACGAAGAAATACGTGGACTGCACGTTCAATTTGGACGAACGCGCCGTAGACGGTTTCTATTACGCAACGGTCCTTCGGACGTATCAGCGGCTGATCCGCCACCCGGAACAACTCGATAATCCGCCGGAAACCGTCTTGCACGACGTTCCTTAACCAGACAAGCCATCCGCCGGTTTCGGCCGGATGGCTTTCCCTTTTTCGGAGGTGACACCATGAAGCACCGTCGCCAGATCTCTTCGGCGCAGGTCATTCTGCTCAGTTTTCTCGCGGTCATTCTTCTCGGCGCGGGACTTCTGACGCTGCCGGCTGCATCACAGACCGGCGACCGCTGTTCGTTTCTCGACGCGCTTTTCACCGCCACCAGCGCAACCTGCGTAACGGGGCTTGTCGTCTTTGACACGGCAACGCAATGGTCTTCATTCGGGCAGGGCGTGCTGCTTGCGCTCATTCAGCTCGGCGGTATGGGCGTCGTGACCGTGGCAGCGCTGCTTGTGACGCTCACCGGCAAAAAAATCGGCTTATCCCAGCGAAGTACCCTGCAGCAGTCGATTTCCGCACCGCGGCTGGACGGGCTGATCGGCAGCGTCCGCACCATCGGCAAAACGGTACTGCTGTTCGAGCTGCTCGGCGCTGCTTTGCTTCTGCCGTCTTTCTGCCAATCGTTCGGGTGGCGCGGCGTGTGGCTTGCGTTCTTCCACTCGATTTCCGCTTTCTGCAATGCCGGTTTTGACCTTATGGGCACGCAGGGTGCGTTCTCTTCGCTGACCGGCTGGTCGGACAGTACTGCGGTCAATATCGTGATCATGCTTTTGATCGTGATCGGCGGCATCGGCTTTACCACTTGGCACGACATCCGCACCCACAGGCTGAAATTCCGCCGCTACTCGGTGCAAAGCAAACTGATCCTTACTGCAACGGCAGTACTGATCCTGCTCCCTGCCGCATGGTTTTTCTTCGCGGAACTTTCCGCGCTGCCATTCAAAGCGCGGCTGCTCGGATCGCTGTTCCAGTCCGTTACACTTCGCACCGCCGGCTTCAATACCGTAGACTTAGCGGCGTTTTCCGAGTCCGGCAAACTGATCATGATCGGCATGATGCTCGTGGGCGGTGCGCCCGGATCGACAGCAGGCGGCATGAAAATTACAACGGTCGCCGTGCTGGCAGTTGCGGCGGTATCGGTTTTCCGCAGGCGGAAGCAGGCAGCCGTCTTCGGGCGGCGAATTGCCGCAGAAACGATCCTCACCGCAACGGCGCTGCTTGTCCTCTATCTGACGTTCGCACTTGTCGGCGCAATGGCGATCAGCACGATGGAGCATCTGCCGCTTTTGGACTGCCTGTTTGAGACGGCGTCCGCCGCTGCAACGGTCGGCTTGACGCTCGGACTGACGCCGATGCTTGGCGCCGCATCGAAGGCGATTTTGATCTTTTTGATGTTCTTCGGTCGTATCGGCGGCTTGACGCTGGTTTTCGCCGCACTAACTGACGACCGCAATACCGCAAGTTTTCCGGAAGAAAACATTGCCGTGGGATAAGGAGAGTTGGCATGAAAAACATACTGATTGTCGGTTTGGGACGTTTCGGCAAATACACCGCCGCAAAACTCACGGAACTCGGCCATGAAGTCATGGCGATTGACCGCCGAGAAGAGCGTGTAAACGAGGCGCTCGATTTGGTAACGGGCGCGCGCATCGGCGACTGCCGAAACGAGGATTTCCTCCGTTCGCTCGACGTGCCGGGCTTTGATGTGTGCATCGTGGCGATCGCCGGCGATTTCCAAAGTTCGCTGGAGATCACGTCGCTGCTGAAAGAACTCGGCGCGAAGACCGTTGTAGCGCGCGCTTCCAGTGATCGGCAGGAAAAACTGCTGCTGAAAATCGGTGCGGACGACGTGATCTATCCGCAGCGTGAAACGGCGATTCAAACGGCGATCCGCTACAGTTCGGAACACGTCTTTGAATATATCTCCCTCGGCGGCGACTACGCCATTTTGGAAGTATCGGTGCCGGAAAAGTGGATCGGCAAGCACGTTGGCGAACTGGACATCCGCAAAAAATACGGGCTGAATATTCTCGCCGTCAAACAGGGCGACACGCTCGACGCCATGATCGGACCGCAGACGGCTCTGCCTGCCGACGCACGGCTTTTGGTGCTCGGCGATTTTGAACGACTCCGCGCCTGCTTTAAGTTTTAAGCATAAAAAAAGAACGGCTTGAGCCGTTCTTTTTTTATGCTCTTATTTTGCCAATGCCTGCGTGTCCTTGGCGATCATCAATTCCTCATTCGTGGGAATAACGAAGACCTTGACCTTGGAATCGTCGGTGGAGATCAGCGCCTCTTTACCGCGCGTGTTGTTGCGCTCGGGATCGAGTTTTGCGCCGAGGAACTCCAAGCCCTTCATGACGCGCGCACGGTTGGAAACGCCGTTTTCGCCGACACCGGCGGTAAACACGATCGCGTCCACGCCGCCCATCGCCGCCGCATAGGCGCCGATCGCTTTGCGTACTTCATAGAAGAACTTCTCCAATGCAAGGTGGGCGCGCTCATTGCCTTCCGCCTCTGCCTTTTCCAAATCGCGGAAGTCGGAGGAAACGCCGGAGATACCCAGCACGCCGGACTTCTTATTGAGGATCGTCATCATTTCCTTGATGTCGTAGCCGTAGCGGCCCATCAGGTATTCCATGATCGTGGCGTCAATATCGCCGCAGCGCGTGCCCATCGGGATACCGGCGAGCGGGCCAAGACCCATCGTGGTATCCACGCACTTGCCGTCCTTGATCGCGCAGAGCGAGGAGCCGTTGCCGAGGTGGCAGTTGATGATCTTCGTACCTTCCGGGTTTTCCGTTCTGCCGAGGATCGCCAGCGCACGCTGGGCAATATAGCGGTGGCTCGTGCCGTGGAAGCCATAGCGGCGCACCTGGTCTTTTTCATAGTACTCATAGGGAATGGCGTAGGTATACGCCTCTGCCGGCATCGTCATATGGAACGCGGTGTCGAACACGGCAACCTGCGGCTTCGTGGGCATGACTTTCTGGCACGCCTCGATGCCCATCAGGTTGGCGGGATTGTGTAAGGGTCCGAGCGGAATGCACTCGCGGATCGCATCCTTGCAGGCGTCGTCCACCAGGCAGGACTCGGTGAACTTTGCACCGCCGTGCAGCACGCGGTGACCGACGGCGTCGATTTCGTCCATCGAGCCGATCACGCCGTTTTTCGGATCGACGAGCGCGGAAAGCACCGCTTCAATCGCTTCTTTGTGGGTGGGCATCGGGCAATCCGCCGCGTCGATGATCGTCTGACCGTTCGCCTTGTAGGTGAACTTGCCGTCGATGCCGATGCGCTCGCAAAGGCCCTTGGCAAAGACGTTGCCGCTGTCGGGATCCATCAGCTGATACTTCAGCGAGGAACTGCCTGCATTAATGACGAGGATTTTCATTTGTCTATCACTCCTGTATCTTGTTTCCGGCGTAAAACCGTGCTACAATAGGTTCGTCTTATTCTAACGCATTTCTAACGAGAACACAAGGGGAAAATGCAATGAAAACGGTCGGTATCATCTGCGAATACAATCCGTTCCACTGCGGTCACGCCCGGCAGTTTGCGCTTTTGCGCGAAACGCTCGGCGAGGATACCGCCATTGTGTGCGCAATGAGCGGCCATTTCGTGCAGCGCGGTGAGCCGGCGATCTTCCCCGCCGACGTGCGTGCGGCGGCCGCTGCGCGTGCCGGTGCGGATCTTGTGGTGGAACTGCCGCCGACGATTTCGCTCCGCGCGGCGGAGGGCTTTGCCCGCGGCGGCGTGGAAACGCTCGACCGTCTTGGTATTTGCGATTTTCTTGCTTTTGGCAGCGAGACCGCCGGACGCGAGCCGCTGGCGGCGGCACAGGCGATGGCTGCGCTGGATTTTGATGCGCGCCTGCAAGCCGCGCTGAAGGAAGGTCTTCCCTACGGTGCGGCGAAGCAGCAGGTGCTGGCAGCAATCAGCGGCATACCCGACATTCTTCTGCGCCCGAATGATATTCTCGGCGCGGAATACTGCCGTGCGCTCACGCTGGCGGAAAGCCGCATGGCGCCGCTGCCCGTCAAACGCGACGGCGATGACCGCGCGACGGAATTGGACGATTCTCCCTCTGCAACGGCAATGCGGTGTGCGATGGCAGCCGGACGCAGTATAGACAAGTATCTGCCGATCGGCGCCGCCGCGCTCTATCGCAGCGCGGCTCCGCACTTTCTTTCCTGCGGTGAAAAAGCGATGCTGGCGCGGTTTCGCGCCATGGATGCCGACGCATGGGCGCAGGTCGCCCACAATTCCGAGGGGCTGGACAACAAGGTGCGCAAGGCGGTGCAGGCCGGTCTGTCCGTAGAGGAAATCCTGTCCGCGGCAAAATCGAAACGCTATCCGAGAACGCGGATCTCCCGTCTGCTTTTGTGCGCCTACTTGGGACTGACAAAGGACGATCTTCTGCAAAGCGCGCCCTACGTCCGAATCCTTGCTTTCGGCAAACGCGGACGCGAACTGGCGCGTCAGGTGCGAAAAGCCGGCTGTCTGCTGCTTAATCCGACGGAAAAACTGCCGTCCTGCGGCTTTGCCGACTTGCAGCAGCGCACGGCGCTGCTCTACGAACTATTTGCAAAAACGGAGGACTAACCCGATGAGAATGCGAAAGAAACCCAATTTACAGCCGCGCATGGAAGCGTGCGCAGACTGGCTGATTCGCGAGCCGGAAACCATGAAAGGAAAATGGCGTTCGCTGAAACCCGATGCCAAGGAGCTGCGCGTGGAAGTCGGCTGCGGCAAGGGTAAATTCACCGTGGAAACCGCCGCAAGCGAGCCGGATATTCTGCTCATCGCCATGGAGGTCTGCCCCGATGCCATGGTCATGGGCATGGAGCGCGCCAAGGAGATGGGACTGAGCAACGTCTTTTTCATCGATGCCGACGTGGCACGGATGGAGGAGTTCTTCGAGCCGGACGAAATCGATCTGATCTATATCAATTTCTGCGATCCGTGGCCGAAGAGCAAACAGGCAAAGCGGCGGCTGACGTATCACACGTTCCTTGAAAAATACCGCCGTCTGCTCCGCGAAGGCGGACAGATCCACTTTAAGACCGACAACGCCAAACTGTTCGCATGGTCCTTAGAGGAGTTCGCCGCCTATGGCTACGACGTTCGCAACGTGACGGACGATCTGCATAAGGACGGTCCGGTGGGCATCATGACCGGCTATGAGGAAAAGTTTTACGCGCTCGGCACGCCGATCCACCGGTGTGAGATTATAATCGGCGCAAAAAACGCCGAATAAACTTGCATCTTCGGGAAAAGTGGAGTATACTTTAAAAGATAACGCTCAACGCAAAGGTGGTAGTTGCATGGACGCAGCAAGCAAGGCAGAGGAAACGATATCCACCGCGCCGGAAGCAGCGCAAAAACAAGCAGCGGATACGATCTCTGCACTGTTGGAAACGGCGAAAAAGAACGGTTCAATTGAATCGTCGGCGCTGACAGGAGCGCTGGAAAAACTGGATATTACGCCCGAACAGATCGAAAAGGTTTACGACACGCTGGACGCCCTGGGCGTGCAGATCGTCGGCGCGGAGCTGACGTTGGAAAGTGACGATGAACTTCCGCCCACCGTGATGGACGACGTCGAGGAAGAACTGATTGACCCGATCGAACTTTCGGCTGAATATAATTTGGACGATCCCGTTCGTATGTATCTCAAGGAGATCGGACAGATCCCCCTGCTGACGGCAGAGCAGGAAGTCGATATCGCAAAGCGTATCGTGGACGGCGACGAGAGCGCAAAACGCGAACTGACCGAAGCCAACCTTCGGCTTGTCGTGTCGATTGCAAAGAAGTTTTCCGGCCGCGGCTTGCACATTCTCGACCTCATTCAAGAGGGCAACACCGGCTTGATCCGCGCCGTGGACAAGTTTGACTATACCAAGGGCAACAAGTTCTCCACCTATGCAACGTGGTGGATCCGTCAGGCGATCACACGCGCCATTGCCGACCAGGCAAGAACGATCCGCGTCCCCGTGCATATGGTCGAGGTCATCAATAAAGCAACGCGGTGCAACCGCCGTCTCGGGCAGGAACTCGGCAGAGAGCCGACGATGGAAGAAGTCGCCAAGGAACTGAATCTGCCGGTGAGTAAGATCGTGGAAGCCAGCCGCACGGCGGCAGACACGCTTTCGCTCGACACGCCTGTCGGCGATGAAGAAGATACGACGATCGGCACGTTTATCGAGGACGAGAATATGCTCGGACCGGCAGACGCGACCTCCAACACCATGTTATCTGAAGCGCTCGATGAAATTCTCGACACGCTGACCAAGCGCGAAGCGGCAGTCCTTCGGATGCGCTTTGGCATGTTTGATGGCAGAACGCATACACTGGAAGAGGTCGGTCAGAGTTTCGGCGTGACGCGCGAGCGCATTCGCCAGATCGAAAACAAAGCGATCCGCAAACTTCGCCACCCCAGCCGCGCAAAGAAAATCAAGGACTTTTACAGTTAATAAAACGCCTCCCTATCGGGAGGCGTTTGTCAAAGGTGGGAAAATCATGCTGCAGGATATTGCGCCCCATCGCTTCAAAAACGAATATTGTCCCCGGTCGTGCAAGCCGCAGGATCGGCTGCTGGTCTTCTCCGAAGACCGGCTGCTGTGCGCCATGGAGGGCGGCGTAATCGAACTGCCCACAGCGGCGCAGCTCGGCATTTCGGCGGAGCAGTATGCGTTCACGCTGGATGACGCGGCGTTTTTTCTGTGGGAGGGCACGCCGCTTGAAGAACGTGCGCCGTGGCGGTATATCCCCTGCAAGTCGCTGCGTGACGTTGGGCCGGCGCATTTGCGCTTTGCCGCCGCCGTCGGCGAAAGTTTGGCGCGGTGGCATCATACCAACCGTTATTGCGGCGTCTGCGGTGCGGCGATGGCAAAAAGCGAAACGGAGCGCGCACTCGTCTGCCCCAAGTGCGGGCAAACGGTCTATCCCAAAATCGCGCCTGCCGTGATCGTTGCCGTGACGGACGGCGATCGGCTGCTGCTGACAAAATACGCCGGACGCGCCTTCACGCGCTACGCGCTTGTTGCCGGCTTTGCCGAGATCGGCGAAACCATCGAGCAGACCGTACATCGCGAGGTTGCGGAGGAAACGGGCTTGGCGGTAAAAAACCTGCGTTTTTATCGCTCTCAGCCGTGGGTCTATACCGATTCGCTCCTGTTCGGCTTCTGGGCGGAACTGGACGGCAGCGACGAAATTCGGCGGCAGGAATCGGAATTGAGTGAGGCGGCGTGGTTTGCACGCGACGCACTTCCGAGCGATCACTCGGAGATCAGTCTGACCGGCGAGATGATCGAGCTGTTCCGCGCAGGCGGAGAAAGGAGCGTCCCATGAGTTCGGTGTTCCAAGACATCTACGAATCGTCGCACACGCGGCGGCGAACGTGGGCGGAGATTGATCTGGATATCGGCATTCACAATTACGAAATCGTGCGTGCCGCCGCCAAATCGAAGCTCTGCTGCGTCATCAAGGCAAACGCCTACGGTCACGGCGCGGTTGAACTGGCAAAACTCTATGCGCGTATCGGTGCGGATTTTCTCGCCGTATCCAATGTTGAAGAGGCGCTGCAAATCCGAAGCGCCGGCGTGTCGCTGCCGATTTTGATCCTCGGCTATACGCCGGCAGCGTGTGCCGCGCTTTTGGCAAAACACGATCTTTCTCAATGCGTCTATTCCCGAGCCTACGGCGACGCGCTGGCGCAGGCGGCGGAAAAAGCCGGCGTCGCGGTAAAGATCCATCTGAAAATCGACACCGGCATGGGGCGTATCGGTTTTGCGTTCCGCGGTGACGATCACGATGAACTTGCCGACGCCTTGGCGGTCTGCGCGCATCCCTCGCTGATCCGCGAAGGGATCTTTACGCATTTCGCCGTTGCCGACGAGGGCGAAAAAGGCGAAGCCTATACGCGGAAGCAGTTTGCGCTCTTTACACACGCCGTGGAAACGCTCGCGCAGCACGGCGCGACGTTTGCCATCCGCCACTGCGCGAACAGCGCCGCCATCTTTGCCTATCCCGAATACCATCTGGACATGGTGCGCGCCGGTGTGGTACTCTATGGACTTGCGCCGTCCGCCAGCGTAAAAATCCCGTCGCTCAAGCCGATGATGACGCTCAAAACCGTCGTGTCCCACGTGAAAACCGTTTACCCCGGCGAAAGCGTCAGTTATGGGCGGCGCTATACCGCGAGCGGCGAAACGCGCGTTGCCACCGTGCCGATCGGTTATGCCGACGGCTTTTTCCGCACCAATAGCTGCGGCGCGTACGCGCTTTTGATCGGCGGCAAACGTGCGCCGATCCTCGGCAGCGTCTGTATGGATCAGACGATGCTGGACGCCTCAAACGTAAACTGCAAACTCGATGACGAAGTAACCGTATTCGGCGCGGAAGACGGCAATACCGCCGCCGATCTCGCCCGCGCCTGCGGCACGATCCCCTATGAGATCGTCTGCGCCGTCGGCGAGCGCGTCCCGCGCGCCTATCTGCAGAACGGCCGCGTTGCGGCTTGGACGGACAACATTTGGAATAACGAATAAAAAAACACAGCCCGTTGGGCTGTGTTTTTTTATTCGTAAAACTTACTCGACGTCGATGACCTGCGTGGCAAGGTTGATGCCTTCACGCTCGTGATCGGCAGCGTTCTTGCACTCGAAGATGATTTCCTTCGCGCCTGCCATAGCGGAGCCTGCATCCTTGTTGAAGCCGATCGTTGCGCCGGACTTCATCGTGAGCGAGGCGGGTGCAAACTTAACAGAGCTGTTTGCCATGTACAGTTTGACGTTCTCGGGAATAATGTACTCGTGGTCGGCAGCGTCCTTGATTTCGTTCGTCACGTTGATCTGACGGACAAACTCCGGATATTCACCGGCAAGGCGGACCGCACGATTGAGGATATTGTGGCTGCTCCATGCCCACAGGACGATCTTGCCACCTTGGTAGGTGTCAACGATCTGACCCAGGCTGAGGATCTTGGAAGCGTCCAGACCCTGGATCGCGCGGCAGGTCAGCGTATAGCCGTTCAGATCGAGCTGCGTGTGTTCCGGCATGCGAACGACAAGATAGGACACCAGATCCCAAACCGGGAATTCGGCATCATCGGGAATCATATCCTTGCCGGTGAGGTTCATGTTCTCGCCGAGCTTGATCTCGTTGTACTTGCCGTCCTCTTTGTAGAGGTCGTTATACGCGGCAATAAAGTCTTCCGGCGTATAAACCGTGACGGATTCGCCGGCGCGCAGGGCGTTCGGGTCTTCGACTTCGACCGGCTCGGTCGTTTCTTCCGGCGTTTCGGTAGTTTCGGTGGTTTCGGTCGGCTCGGTGGTCTCCGCCGGCTTCGTCTCACCGCAAGCGGTCAGAACGCCGAGCGCCAGAACCAAAGCGAGCAAAAGTGCGATGGTCTTTTTCATAGTATACCCCTCCATTTTTACGTGCTGTGCACGGATACGATTATTATAATCGTACTCCCTCAAAAAATCAAGATATTTTCACGCTCGTTATCCGATCGGCTCGAAATCCGCCGCGCCGTGCTTGCAGAGCGGGCAGACGATATCATCCGGCAGTTCCTCGCCCTCGTAAACGTAGCCGCACACCTTGCAGACCCAACCCTTCTTGCCCTCGGTCTGCGGTTTCGGCTTGACGTTGTTCTGATAGTAAGTATACGTCATCGTTTCCTTGTCGGACAGCACGCGCGCTTCCGTCACCGTGCAGATAAACATACCGTGCGTATCCATATCGATATACTGCTCGACCTTGAGCGACATCATGGCGTTAATGTACTTCGGCAGGAAAACCAGCCCGTTATCGCTGCGCAGCACCGAGCAGCCCTCGAACTTATCGACCGTGCGTCCGCTGCGGAAGCCGAACGACTCAAACACCGAGAACGGCGCTTCCACGGATAGGCAGTTGACGTTCATGATGCCCGTCTGCTTGATAACGTGGTGCGAATAGTTCTGCTTATTGATGCAGACGGCGATGCGGTTGGGTGCGTTCGTCACCTGCGTCACGGTATTGACGATCAGTCCGTTATCCTTCGTCCCATCGTTCGACGTGACGACGTACAGACCGTAGCCGATATTGAACAGCGCAGTCATATCGTTCTTGTTTGCCGTTTCGTTGTGCTGCGCAAGGTAGTCCTTGCAGAGTTCCTGCGCCAGATCTTCGATCTGCTGCTTGTTTGCCTCATTCATCGCGGAGGCGATCTTGACCGTCGTATCGGTGAAGGTCAGATTTTTGCAGCCGTCGAGCATGGCTTTCATTGTCTTTGCCGCCTGCGGCGCCCACGAGCCGTTTTCGATCAGCGCGACCGTCTTGTTTTGGAAGTTCCGCTCGACAAGATGGTGGATAAACGTGCGCATGAACGGATAAATATCGGCGTTGTAGGTCGTCGTGGCAAGCACGATCCTGCCGTAGCGGAACGCGTCGGCAACCGCCAGCGAAAGATCGGTGCGCGCCAGATCGTGCACCTTGACGTCCGGGCAGCCCTTCTCACGCAGTTTTTCGGCAAGCAGCTCAACCGCTTTTTTCGTATTGCCGTAGACCGAAGTATAGGCGATCAGGATACCGTCGTTTTCAGTCGTGTAGGACGACCACGTTTGATAGAGGTTGAGATAATAGCCGAGGTTTTCCGTAAGGACCGGTCCGTGCAGCGGGCAGATTTTCTCAATATCCAGCCCTGCCGCCTTTTTCAGCAGCGCCTGCACCTGCGCGCCGTATTTGCCGACGATGCCGATATAGTAGCGGCGCGCCTCATCCGCCCACGGCTCATCTGCGTCCAACGCGCCGAACTTGCCGAAGCCGTCCGCGGAAAACAGCACCTTGTCCTTCTCGTCATAGGTCACGATAACCTCCGGCCAATGCACCATCGGCGCGGCGACAAAATGCAGCGTATGCTCGCCGAGCGGCAGCGTATCGCCCTCGGCAACGACGATGCGGCGGTCGGCAAAATCCGTGCCGAAGAAGTTTGCCATCATCGCAAACGCCTTGGCAGACGAAACGATTGTCGCCGTCGGGTAGGTCTGCATGAATACGGCGATATTCGCAGAATGGTCCGGCTCCATGTGCTGCACGATGAGGTAGTCCGGCGATTTGCCGCCGAGCGCCTTTTGCAGATTATCCAACCATTCGTGCGTAAAATTGCGATCGACCGTATCCATGACGGCGATCTTGCGATCGGCGATGACGTACGAGTTATACGCCATGCCGTTCGGCACACGGTACTGTCCTTCAAAAAGATCGATTTTATGATCGTTGACGCCAATGTACAGAATATCCTTTGTAATCTTCATGGTGCAACCTCCTATGAATTTCTAATTTCATTTTACAAAAAGAAAAGCGGTTTTGCAACCGCTTTTCTTCAGCTTCTTATTTTCGGAAATCCGCGCTGCCGAAGAAGAACAGCGCGAGCGTGCCGGGTCCGACGTGAGAGCCGGTCACCGGCTCGTAAGGTACGATCATCACGTCCTTCGGCGCAGCGGCGGCTTTGAGTTTCTCCGCCAGCAGCAGTGCGTCCTGCTCGCAGTCGGCGTGCGCAATGCCCACGGTCTGCGAAGCTGCGTCCTGCACGAACGCCGCATACTGCCGCGCCAGTTCCTCGATTGCGTTTTGTCTGCCGCGCGTCTTGGCAAAGCAGACGATGCGCCCCTCGGTATTGCCCTTCAGAATCGGGCGAATATGCAAAATTGCTGCAATGCCCGCCTTGATTGCGGAAAGCCGCCCTGTGCGGCGCAGATAGCGCAGATCGTCCACAGTAAACACCTGGCACATCCGCTGCTTTTTCTCTTCCAGACAGGCGTGCGTCTGCTCAATGGATAGTCCCTGCTTTTGACAGGCAACTGCGTCTAAGACAAGCAGCCCCTCGCCGAGCGATGCGCCAAGCGTGTCGCAGAGCAGAATCGTGCGGTCGGGAAACTCCTCTTTCAGTTCCTGCGCCGCAATCTGCGAGGAAGCGAAAGAGCCGCTGATGCCGGAGGACATGCTGACAAACAGCACGTCGATCCCCTCTTCCAGCGTCGGGCGGAACGCATCAAAATATGTCTGCGGCGTGATCTGCGACGTGGTGACGAGCGCACCGCGGCGCATCGTCTCGTAGAACGCAGCATCGTCAAACGTAGAAAGATCGCTGCAGGTCTGCTCCACGCCGTCACAAGTAAAGGTAAACGGAAGCACGCGCAGCTCGGCGGACGCCAGCGTTGCGGTATCCAGATTAGCGGACGTATCGGTAAAGATACGGAACATCTTGCTCCCTCCTATCTTGTCATCAAGATTAGATTACATCTTCTTTTGGATAAAGTCAAGTAGTCACGCTGAAAAATTTTTCTTTACTTTTCGTATTTTCCTGTGGTATAGTGACAAAAAAGGAGGTGCTTCGATGGCGTATGATACGAAACTGATCGCCGGCAAACTGCGGCGATGGGAAAAATACCTGCTTGCCTACCGCCTGCCCGCGTGGGACACTATTCCCGACATCGGGCTTTATATGGAGCAGGTCATTGATCTGCTGAAGGGGTATTTGGACTATATGCCGCCGGAACTCAAAGAGGAGCAGATCATCACCGGCGCGGCGATCAACAACTACGTTCGCCGCGGCTATTTGCCGATGCCGGTAAAAAAGCGCTATTACCGCATCCACATCGCGCACCTGATTATGATCTGCACACTGAAGCAGAGTTTAAGCATCTCAATGATCCGGCAGATGCTGCCTGCCGCGGACGACGAAGCGCTGGTGCGGCGCGCCTACGAGTCCTACGCAGCGCGGCATGCGATGACGACGACGTACTTTGCCTCCGAAATCCGCAAACTCAGCGCAACGCTGCTCGACCACGACGACGTGCCGGAAACGGCGGTATCATCCCCGGAGGAACTGATTGCGTTTTCGGCAATTCTGGCAGGCTTCAGCCGTTTGTTCGCCGAAAAACTGCTGCTTTTGGACGACAAGGATTTGAAAACCGGCGGCAGTATCGAAGTGAATTAAAAGACGGTGCATCATTTTGATGCACCGTCTTTTTTCTGTTGTTACCGCTGCTCGCCGAGGAAGAAAAGCGCGATCGTGCCGGGTCCGGAATGTGCGCCGATGACCGGACCGATGGTCGTCAGTTTCGTGCATTCGACGCCGCTTTTCTCTTGGATCATCGCCGCGAGTTTTTGCGCTTCCTCCAGGCAATCGCCGTGACTGATAAAGTATTCGCCGCCCTGCGGTTTTGCGGTCTGCAGATACTTCTCCGCCAGTGTGGCAATGGCGCGGCCGCGGCCGCGAACTTTTTCCATGGGGATCAAGTGTCCCTCATTATCCACGTGAAGTACGGGCTTGATGCCGAGCAGCGTACCGGCGATTGCCGCCGTTTTGCTGACTCTGCCGCCGCGATGCAGGAACATCAGATCGTCCACGGTAAACCAATGGCACAGATGCGGCAAGCACTCACGCACGTAGTCCGCAACCTCGGTCATCGACGCCCCCGATTGCTGCTTTTTCACGGCAAGATATACGATAAAACCGAGCCCGCCGGATGCGGCAAGCATATCCATCGTAATAATCTTTCGGTCGGGATAGGTTTCGCGCAACTCCTCCGCCGCCATCACCGAGGACTGATACATACTGCTGAGCCCCGATGAAAAGCCGAGATAGAGCACGTCGCTGCCCTCTTTCAGCACGGCTTCAAACGCTTCCATATATCGCGCCGTGTTCGTGGCTGCCGTTTGGAATACCACGCCGTCGCGCATTTTCCGATAGAATACCTCCGAAGGAAGATCGTAGTCCAAATACTCCGTGCCGTCGGAGGAACTGAAAACCACGGGAATCGTGCGCACGCCCCACTCGGTCAAAGTCTCGCGCGGAACGTCACAGACCGAATCGGTAATGATTGTATACGGCATTTATGCATCCACCCTTTCCTTGCCATTGTACCATACCGCACACGCCGCGTCAAACGCTTTTGCATGATTGGCTCTTTACTTTGCGCGGCGATTGTGGTATGATGTTTGGCAGATACGCGCCCGTAGCTCAGTTGGATAGAGCGTCAGACTCCGACTCTGAAGGTCGCAGGTTCGACTCCTGTCTGATACACCAGGCTGTTTTTATGGATTTATCTTAGAAACAGCCTATTTTTTTATTCAAATTAACTATAGAAATTTGTATAATAAATTCATTAGTCAGAGAAATGTCAACTTTTTTGTCAATTTTCAGGAGTTT
>JAFSXE010000081.1 GCA_017444195.1 Oscillospiraceae bacterium | reverse complement strand
TAGTGGCTGCCGATGCGCGGGTCCAGGCACACCCCGTCGATGATCTGCCGCGTATCCAGCCCCTTCATCTCCGCGTAGGTATCCAGTTCGTTGAAATAGGAAACGCGCAGCGCAAGATACGTGTTGGCAAACAGTTTCACTGCCTCGGCTTCCGTAAAGCCCATGTGCAGAACCGGGACGTCTTTCTTTTCGCAAGCCTCTACAAGCAGTTCCGCAAACGTATGCGCCTTGTCTTTTGAATTTTCATCGCACGCAACGATAATTCGGCTCGGATAAAGATTGTCATACAGCGCTTTGCTCTCCCGCAAGAACTCCGGGCTGAACAAAATACGGTCGGTATGATACTTTTCGCGGATGCTCTCCGTATAGCCAACGGGAATCGTAGATTTAATAATGATCGTCGCCTTATCGGAAGACGCCAAAACGAGTTCGATGACGCTTTCGACGGCGCTGCAATCAAAATAGTTCTTCTGCGGATCATAGTTGGACGGCGCGGCAACGATAACGAAATCCGCGTCTTTGTACGCAGCGGCGCCATCCGTCGTTGCAGTAAGGCGCAGCCCCCGCTGTTCGTGCTCCGCCAGATATTTCTCGATATAGTCGTCCTGGATCGGGCTGCGCCAATCGTTCAGCATCGCCACTTTTTCAGGGACAATATCGACGGCAGTCACATCATGATGTTGGCTCAAGAGCACAGCAAGGCTCAAACCAACGTATCCGGTACCGGCAACAGCAATCTTCATTTTCAGCGCTCCTTATCAAATAGAGTTTGGTGATTGGACTCATGCGTAGTAAGTGCGATACCATTCGGCAAAACGCCGAAGACCTTCACGAATACCGATCTTGGGGGTAAAACCGTAATCCGCTTCCAGCCCGGCAGCGTCTGCATACGTAACGGGAACGTCGCCCGGCTGCATGCCGACAAGCTCGCGGTGTCCTTCAAAATCGTAATCCGCAGGAAGTACGCCGGCGCGTACCAATTCCTCCTGAAGTGTGGAAATATAGTCAAGCAGGTTTTCCGGCGTTCCGCCGCCGATGTTGTATACGGCATACGGCGGAACAGGCAGACCGTCTTCGCCCGCGGCGCGTACCGGCGCGCCGCGCATCACGCGAACAACGCCCTCTACGATATCATCCACATAGGTGAAATCTCGTTTGCAGTTTCCGTAATTGAAAATCTGGATCGTCTTTCCGGCAACAAGTTTCTGCGTTGCGGAATAGTAGAACATATCCGGTCGTCCCGCCGGTCCGTAAACCGTGAAGAAGCGAAGTCCCGTCGCCGGAATGTTGTACAGTTTGGAATAGGCGTGCGCCAGCAGTTCATCGGACTTTTTCGTTGCGGCATAGAGCGAAACGGGATTGTCCACCTTGTCCTCCGTGGAGAACGGGACTTTTTTGTTTCCGCCGTAAACAGAAGAACTGGAGGCGTACACGAGATGCGCCACACCGGCAGCGCCATTGTCGTAAGAGTGCCGAACTGCTTCCAAAATGTTATAAAAGCCGATCAGGTTGGCTTCGATATAGACGTCCGGATGGTCAATACTGTACCGCACACCTGCCTGAGCAGCAAGGTTTACAACAACGTCAAACCGATAGGTGGCAAACAGTTCGTCGATCAGCGCTTTGTCGGCAATTGATCCGCGCACGAAGACGTGCTCAACCTGCGACGTCTCCGCCGCACGTTCAATCAAAGTGAGCCGATATTCTTTCAGCGACGGATCATAATAATCGTTCATGTTGTCCAGCGAAACGATCGTACCGCCGTTCATCTCGGCCAGCAGACGCAGCACAAGATTTGCCCCGATAAATCCCGGCGAACCTGTAACCAAAATCGTTTTCCCATTTAAATCAATCGGTGTCTTCATGCGTGTCTACCCACCTTTTTCCGAATCAGCAGTATGAACTGTTGCGATGCACATATGTGGAACCTAATCCACTTTCACACATCTATAAAATATCATAGTTCAAAACTAAAAACAATCATTTCCGCTAAGTTTTTTCTCGAAAGCAGCTGCAGAAAACCATTTACTGAAAAAGCCGGCAATCACAAGTGATTGCCGGCTTTCCCCATAATGGCGCAGCAGGAGAGATTCGAACTCTCGGACGGCGTTTAACCGTCACACGATTTCCAATCGTGCTCGTTATGACCGCTTCGATACTGCTGCAAATCGGTCGCGCTCCGAAAAGCGCTTTGTTATTTTACCCAACAAAACGCGCTTTGTCAAGACCTTCCGCCCGAAAAATGCAAGTACGCAGAAGAATCACCACGGCAGCTGCAACCGGCAGCCTGCCATACGGCAGCCGTACCGCAAAAAACAATCCGGCGCAAAGCAGTAATGCCGCAGCGATGATTTCCGCCGCATCGCAGATTGCGCTTTGATATTGGGGGGCAATCTGTCCCGACGCCGCCGCCAGCATTCGCCATCCGTCTAACGGTGCAAGCGGCAGTAAATTATAAAAAAGCAAAAGCAGATTGAAAAGGCGAAGCCGATCATCGGGGATCAGCAGCAGCAAGAGATTCACCGCCGGTCCTGCCGCTGCGCAGAAAAACTCCCGACGGTACGGAAGCACGCCGATGTCGATTGCCGCACCGCCGAGTCCGAAAGAAATACGCCAGCGCGTGCAGCCGCAAAGCATCAGCGCAAGCAAATGTCCGCACTCATGCAGCAGCGCGGCAAGCAAAAAGCAGGCGACCTCGCGCTCCCAGCCGCAATAGATCAGCAGGCATAATAAAAAAATGAATATCGGCGAGATTCGCACTTTGCCGAGCATGGCAGCCTCCAAAAAAGAAATTTCTTTTGATCTTATGCTTGACATTTCGCTATTAGTTCAATATAATAACCGAGCAGACGGGGTGTGGCGAAGTTTGGTATCGCGCTTGGTTCGGGACCAAGAGGCCTCGGGTTCGAATCCCGACACTCCGACCAAACAAAATCTCGTTGCCAGCGGCAACGAGATTTTGGTTGGTCGGAGTGTCGGGATTCGAACCCGAGGCCTCTTGGTCCCGAACCAAGCGCGATACCAAACTTCGCCACACCCCGTCTGCGCGGT
>JAFSXE010000080.1 GCA_017444195.1 Oscillospiraceae bacterium | reverse complement strand
GTGTAACGGTAGCACACCGGACTCTGACTCCGTTTGCGGGGGTTCGAATCCCTCATCCCCTGCCAAAAAAGAACAGGCACCCACCGGGTGCCTGTTCTTTTTTGGCAGGGAAAAGAGGAGGGATTCGAAGACGAGCTCCGAAGGCTGCGAGCGGAACGCGACGCAGGCTTCGGGAGCAACGCTCTGGTGGAGCGTTGCGATAGCGAGAAGCGAATCCCTCACGGCGAAAAATGCTACGATTTTTCGCCGTGTTTGTTTTGAGACGAGCCAATCCTCATCCCTTGCCTAAACGAGCGAAGACAAGCTCCGCGCGCACGCGAGCAAAGCGAACGATGCACGCGGGAGCAACGCTCCGGTGGAGCGTTGCGATAGCGAGAAGCGAATCCCTCACGGCGAAAAGCAGCGCATCGTATTGTTATTTTTGGCGATCTATGGTACAATCGGTTCGGTAATTGAATAGGGAAAGCGCAGGTGAAAACCGTGGAAGAATACAGCGAGCAGGATCTCCGATATGCAAAAGAACTGCGCGATGAATGTCATCGCGAAGCGCTTGCGATCATCCGCAAGACGCGCCCCGATATTACAGAAGCCGTCGATTCCCACCCCGTGGAGGACTACTTTCAGCGGACGTGGGAATATCCGGGACGGTGGTACACCGTTGTGGCGATACCGGAAGGTTACCGCAGCCGCGAGGCGTTTGTCGATCACCTTGTCCGCGACACGCTTTCCGGCGCGCCGGCAGCGCACGACACCGAAAGAAACAGGTTCGCGCCGCTGCCGATGTCGGCAGTGCGGCGCGATGACGACCCGTTTTATGCTGTTTTAGCCGAGTACCCGGACTGCGTGGTGGACTACTGCATCGTCAAGGCGACGGCGCCGTATGCAGGTTATGAATCGCATTGCCGCGCCTTACAGGCGGCGTGGCAAATGATCGGCAACGCCGACTGGCAGGGCGACCCAAGCCGCGCTTCAGGCGCGCCGATGCCGACGGATGAACTGTTTTCTTCGGACTATCGGACGCTGAACTACCGCAAAGCGTTTCTCTATCCGCCCCACGAAAACGGCTACACCGGCAAGGATTTTGTGCGTGTGAATGCTTCGCTTTTTCCGAACGGCACAGACGCGTTGGAAGTTTATCGGTGGACGACCGACTGGTCGGACTACTTTGATGAGGGACACGAATGGTGGGGCACGCTCTGCCTGACGGTTTACGATCAAACGCTTGGCCGATTTGCCGTGATCACGGCGTCGGCAACGGACTAAAAAGGAGACACAGCTATGGACTTAATTCCCAGTTTTTCTGTGGATCACACCAAGATCATCCCCGGCATTTTCACAAGCCGCGTGGATACGCTCGGCGACGAGAAGGTTACGACCTACGACGTTCGCGTTACAAGACCCAACGTTGAGCCTGCCGTGGACGTGGCGGCGATGCACTCGCTGGAGCACATCGTTGCGACCTATCTGCGCAACGATCCCGATTGGAAGGATCAGGTCGTCTATTGGGGACCGATGGGCTGCCTGACGGGTTTTTATCTCATTTTGAAGGGCAACCGCGAGCCGAAGGCGATTTTCGATCTGCTGCTTCGGGCGTTTCGGTCGGTCGCGGACGCCCGAGACGTGCCCGGCGCGTCCGCGGAAAACTGCGGAAACTTCCGGATGCACAATCTTGAAACGGCGAAGTGGTACGCCAAGCGGTATGCCGCCTATCTTGCCGAAAACGCGGAAAATCCCGCGATTTTTGAATATCCCAAGACCGAACGGCTCGTGACCGAGGACGGCCGCAGTTTCTTTGATTCTTGATCGAACAGGGGGCAGAAAACCGTGATTTCGCTTTTGTGCGCCTTTGCGGCGCTGGCGCTGGGCTATGCGCTCTACGGAAGGTTTGTTGCCGGTATTTTTGCGCCGGATGATCGGCAGACGCCGGCGTATGCCAAGGAGGACGGCGTCGATTTCGTCCCGATGAAAACGTGGAAGGCGTTTTTGGTGCAGCTGCTCAACATTGCCGGCACGGGACCGATCTTCGGCGCGCTGATGGGCGCGTGCTTCGGACCGGTGGTGTTCTTGTGGATCGTGCTCGGCGCGATTTTGGGCGGCGGCGTCCACGACTATATGTGCGGCATGATCTCCGAACGCAACGACGGCAACTCCATCGCCGAACTTTCGGGCATCTACCTCGGTCAGCCGGCGCGCTGGATCATGCGCGCGTTTTCCGTGGTGCTGCTGCTTCTGACCGGCACGGTCTTCGTTACCAGTCCGGCGGCGCTGCTCGCACGGCTGACGCCGGATGCGTTCGGCTTGACGTTTTGGATCATCGTGATCCTTGTCTATTACATTTTGGCAACGCTGCTGCCGATCGATAAGATCATCGGCAGACTGTATCCGGTGTTCGGCGTGGTGCTGATCGTGATGGCGGTCGGCATTCTGTTCGGCATCGTCAAGGGCGGCTATACGGTGCCCGAACTGCATCTTGAAAATCTTCACCCCGAAGGGCTGCCCGTTTGGCCGTATATGTTCGTCACCGTTGCGTGCGGCGCGATCTCCGGCTTCCATGCCACGCAGTCGCCGATGGTCGCCAAGTGCCTGACTTCGGAGAAGGACGGACGCAAGGTGTTTTACGGTGCCATGCTCGCCGAGAGCGTGATTGCGCTCGTATGGGCGGCAGGCGGCGTGGCGTTTTACGGCGCAACCGGCGGCTTGCAAAACGCGCTGAGCGAACTGGGTCAGTCCGGCGTTGTCTATGATATTTCCACGGGTATGCTCGGCAGCGTCGGCGGCGTGCTTGCGATCATCGGCGTGATCGCCTGCCCGATCACCTCCGGCGATACGGCGTTTCGCTCCGCGCGGCTGATCTTGGCGGAAACGACGGGGTTGGAGCAGAAAAAGATTCGCAACCGGCTGCTGATCACCTTGCCGCTGATCGGCATCGGCGCGGTGCTGACGCAGCTCGATTTTAACGTCCTGTGGCGCTATTTTTCGTGGAGCAATCAGACGCTTGCGATGATCGCTTTGTGGGTGGCAACGTCGTATCTGCTGCGTGAAAAGAAGCGCAAGCTTACCTCGCTCGTTACCGCCTTGCCGGCGGCGTTTATGTCGGCGGTCAGCATGACGTACATTCTCATGGCGGAGGAGGGTCTGCGCCTCGGCGCGGGGGTTGCTTATCCCATCGGCGCGGCGTTCGCCTGCGCGCTGTTTGTCTGGTATCTGCTGATGCTGCGAAAGGCAAAAACTTGCGTTTAAGGCGCGGTTCTGCTATAATACTCAAACTAAGTTTACGGAGGTTTTGATCATGAAAAAAGTACTTGCAATACTTCTTGCCGTTTTGATGCTCGCATCGCTCGCCGCGTGCGGCAGTAAGCCGGAAACCGCGCCTGCGCAGACGGACACGGAAGCGATTGCGCAGACGGACACGGAAGTGATTGCCTCGCTGAAAACCATCGGCGATTTGCAGGCGCTCGAAGGATTGGAAACCAATCAGTCTTCGGCTGATGAGAAATACTACGTCGAGGCGTTCAGCCTGAACGGAACGTTTTATCGCGTGGTCGCAGAGATGCCGGAGGGCTTGTTTGACACGATCATGAATTTGGAGTACGATAACAGTTACGACGCAAAGTATGCCGAACTGGTTTCCCCGCTGGTGATTACGCGCTGGGAAAACCTCAGCGAACTCATTCCGGCGCAGGAAGAACTCGATAAACTGGTCGGCAAGACCGGCGAAGAACTGTTCAACGACGGCTGGAATATCTCCTCCGGCTATAATCTGGATACGGCGGAGTTCTATATGGCAAACGGGCTGTTTGAGTACGTCGTGGCGTTTGACGCGACGTTCCCGCCCAACTCCAACACCGATGATTTCGATGAGGTCGCGGCAATTGCGCCGCTCACGGTCAAGTCCGTGACCTTCTTCGGGCTCGGCAACGCGACGGAAGTCGAGTAAAAAACGATAAAAAGACAGGCAAGCAAACGCTTGCCTGTCTTTTTATCTTCCGAGCAGCAGCCCGGTCAGGTGCTCGTAATATTGCGCGATGGCGCTGTGGTCCTTTTGCCCGCCGCCGTGCGCTTGCAGCCAGCGGAAGACTTCTTGCGTCGCCTCGGTCAGCGGCACGGGCGCGTCGACTTCCTTGGCGCACGCCAGCACGTTATCCAAGTCCTTGACGTGCAGGTTGATCTTGAACCCCGGCTTATCGTTGCCGGCGAGCATCATCGGCGCTTTCGCGTCCATAACCGTCGAGCCGGCGAGTCCGCCGCGGATCGCCTCGAAGACACACTGCGGATCGACGCCCGCTTTCTGTGCGAGCGTCAGCGCCTCGGCGAGCGCGCGGAGGTTGCCCGCGACGATGATCTGGTTGGCGAGCTTCGTCGTGTTGCCTGCGCCGATTTCGCCGCAGCGGACGACCGACGCGCCCATTGCCTGCAAAATCGGCTTGCAACGGTCGAACACCGCCTGCTTGCCGCCGACCATAAACGACAGTGTGCCGTCGATCGCCTTCGGCTCGCCGCCGGAGACCGGTGCATCGAGCATCTCGACGCCGAGCGTTTCCAGTTCCTGCGCGATTTTGCGCGAGCAGACCGGGTTAATGGAACTCATATCGATAAAGACGCTGCCCCTGCGCATCTGCGCGCCGACACCGTTTTCACCGAGCATAACGCTCTCGACCTCGGGACTGTTCGGCAGCATCGTCAAAACGATGTCGGCGTTTTTGCCGATCTCGCAGCGCTCCGCCGTCTTGGCGCCGAGCGCGGCAAGTTCCGCGGCGGCGCGGCTGGAGGAGAGCACGGTCAAATCATATCCTGCGCGAAGAAGGTTCTTCGCCATGGGCTTGCCCATAATGCCAAGCCCGATCATAGCAAGGCGCATTTTTTACGCCTCCCGCAGCAGCGCGACCGCGACGTCGTTGACGTTCGTACCGGTCGGTCCGGTGATGATCAGACCGCCGCACTTTTGCAGCGCGTGATAGGCGTCGTTTTCCTGCAGCACCGCGTCGATCGAGATGCCGCGTTTTTTCAGCTCGGTCATCGTGTCGCCGTCGACGTAGCCGCCTGCGGCGTCCGTTGGACCGTCTGTGCCGTCGCTGCCGACGGAGAAGACCGCAGCGTTTTTCATGCCGCTGATGCCGACGGCGGCGGCGAGCGCCAGCTCTTGGTTGCGTCCGCCCTTGCCGTGTCCGGTCAGCTTGACGACCGTTTCGCCGCCTGCCAAAAATGCCAGCGATTTGCCGCTGCCCGCGTGCGTTTTCAGCACGGACGCAAGGAAACTGCCCGCTTCTTTCGCTTGGCAGCAGAGTTGGTCGGTCAGCAGAATCGGCTCATAGCCGAGTTCGCGACAGACCTTCGCGGCGGCGGCGCAAAGCTCGCGCACGCTGCCGTTGATGTGGTTTTCGACGTTGTTCAGCGCTTTCGGCGTTTCAATGCTGATCAGCCGCCACGCCTCGTCGGAGAGCTTCAAGGAATACTTTTCGACGATGTGCTTGGCGTCCGTCGTCGTGGACGAGTCGGGCGCGGCAGGACCGGACGCGATCATGTCCAGCGGGTCGCCGAGGATGTCCGAGAGGATGACCGACACGACCTGCGCGGGAGCACAGAGGTCGGCAAAGCGACCGCCCTTGACTTGCGAAAGACGCTTGCGGATCGTGTTGATCTCCACGATGTCCGCGCCGCAGGCAAGCAGCTGGTTCGTGATGTCCTGCAGCTGCTCGGCGGGGATCAGCGGCTTTTCAAACAGCGCGCTGCCGCCACCGGAGAGCAGAAACAGCACGGTGTCCGTTGCCTCGAGGTTTTCCACGAGGTCGAGCGCCGCCTGCGTGGCGCGGAACGAGTTTTC
>JAFSXE010000079.1 GCA_017444195.1 Oscillospiraceae bacterium | reverse complement strand
GGCGGATTGGAGCAATGTCTTTGCCGCATATGAAGCGCTGGTCGGCGGCGAGCCGTTGCTGGACGGCATTCGCGTAACGCCGAGCGATACCTACTTGGATGCCTACTCCTCCAACGCTGTTTCCTCTGTGGATAACCGCACGGCGTTCATGCCGAACACCGTCGCGCTGGGCGCATTCGGTGGAACGACCGAACGCCATGTGCCGACGCTGGTCATTCCGTCCGGTAAGACGATTGACCTCAATGGCAAAAACCTTCGAATCTATTCCTCTGTTGCCACGTTGGGCGAGGGCGAACTGATCGCCAACGGCGGCACGATTACGACGTATGTCCGCTCGCTGGCAGGCGAAACCGCCGACGGCCCGATGGCAAATGCGATCGCAATCACGGCGGCGAATCCCACCGTCTGCAACCGTATCTATAACGTCGCAGGAACGAAGTTTGACATGACTGCGGATTATTCGATCCCGTCCGGCGTCACGTTTGGCTCGAACTCCGGCAAAGTCGGCGGCACGATTGTCTACGACGTTGCCAACGAAGCGGATCTGTCCGCAACGCGTATCAACACCGGTAACGCGAAGCCGACCGATCTCAAGTTGACGGCTGATATCGTGCTGACTGCGGACGTTGACGTCGGCGCCAAGAACGTCAACTACGACAACCACACCGTCACCGGCGGCAAGATCATCACCACCGGAACGGAAACGAACAAGCCGACGGCGCCGGCAACGCCGGAATTGGATATCACCGCCAAGACGCTGACGGCGAAGGATGAAACTTTCACGCTGACGCTGTCGAACGCGACGGCGACGGGCTGGACTTCGGATAACACCGCAGTCGCCACCGTTGAAAACGGCGTCGTCACGGCAGTCGCCAACGGCACGGCGACCATCACGGTCACGTATGAAGGCGGCAGCCTGACCTGCGAAGTTACGGTCGATATCGCTGCGCCGAGCGATCCCGAACTGAACGCATCGACGAAGACGCTTTCGGGCGTCGGCTCGACGTTCCAGCTTGTTGTCAATAACGCACCGTCCGGCAAGACGCTGACGTGGAAGACCAATAACGCCGCGGCAGCGACGGTCAGCAGCGAAGGTCTTGTCACGGCAGTGTCGAACGGCACGGCGATTGTTACGGTCGCGTGGGACGAAGGCAGCCTGACCTGCGTCGTCACGGTTGAAAATGCTGCAACGAGCACGCATTACGATATCAACGTCGGAGATCAAAAAAATTTCTGGAGCCGGTTGATGCAGGCGCACGACACGCCGGGTACGGAGTTCAAGTTCATTATCGCTAAGGTCAGCGGCGCGAACGTGAAGCCGGACATGACGGTCGGCTATACGGAGAGCGAGATCAAGGCGTTCTCGTCTGTCAATGTTTCCGGCAGCACCCCGGGCTACACCTGGACGGACGCTGCGGCGGAAGCGCTGATCGCCAACTATATGGATGAGATCGACGGCAAGTACTACTTCAACTTCAAGTTCCCGTCGAACGTCAACGCGCTTGCGCTGAATGCGGTGCAGCAGTGGCACGTCCGCTATACGGCGGAGTCCGAGAACGCGAAGTCGTGGGCAGCAGGTCCGGTTGGCAGAATGTTCTTCTACCCGGTGAATGCCGATGCGTTTACGCGGCTGATGACCTACGTTCAGACCATCACCGCCATGGGCAGCGGCAACAGCGGCACGTCCTACGGCTATAAGAACGTGATGCTCTCGACGTCGGCAGGCGATACCGCCACGGATCTGACGCTTCCGGCAATCACGAATATTGTATTCAATGCGAACGATCTTACTTTGAAGGCAAAGGATATTACGTTCGTCCACTTTGACACGAATGCAAACGGCAAGTCTGCGATCAAGCTCGGCACGGGCATAACGTCCGCTGAACTGTGGATCGCCGGCACGTGCAGCGATTTGACTGCGATTGACGACGGCATTACGGTGCTGAAGGTTGTCGCAACGGCGGACGAACTGACGGCGGCGCTGGCAAACGACGGCTTTGATGGCGTTGTGCTCGGCGCAGACATTACGACGGATGCTGCGGTGGCGATTGCCGCAGGCAAGACGATCGACTTTAACGGCTGCGTGCTGACCTGCACGAGCTACGCAAGCGAGGGCACGGAGCGCAACAAGGAAAGTGGCTCGGTTGTTGAAAACGGCACCACGCCGGCGCCTACGCCGGAACTGTCCGAAACCGCCAAGACGCTGACGGCGAAGGATGAAACCTTCACACTGACGCTGTCGAACGCGACGGCAACGGGTTGGACTTCGGATAATACCGCAGTTGCTACCGTTGCGGACGGTGTCGTCACGGCAGTGGCAAACGGCACGGCGACCATCACGGTCACGTACGAAGGCGGCAGCCTGACCTGCGAAGTCACGGTCGATATTCCGGCAGTCACCCCGACTGCAACGGAAGTTGCCACGAAGGCGGAGTTGGACGCTGCGTTTACGAACGGCGACGAGGCAATCAAACTGACGGCGGATATCAACTATAACGCCGTACTGACGATCCCGACCGGCGTAACGATTGATCTTGACGGTAACGACCTGTACGTTACCGGTCTTGTGAACAACGGCACGCTTGAGAAGAACAGCGGCAAACTGTGGGCGAATGTTTCTACTGTTGCAACCGTTACCGCTGCTGTATCCGCTGCCGACGTATCGAATATCTGGGCGGCGGACGAAGTTCTGCTTGCGGCTGACAGTGCGTTTGACGGCATGAAGCTGACGGCAGACGTTGATACGACCGGTCAGAGCCCGACGACAGCCTATAACGATGGCAGCCGCGAAGCGTACCTGCCCAATATGCTCGCCGCGGATGCGTTCAGCACCTCGACAAAGTACGGTGTCGTAAAGATCCCGGCCGGCAAGACGCTGGATCTGAACGGCAAGACGCTGCTTTTGCGTGCAGCAAGAGGCACGCTGGGCGATGGCGCTGTCGAAAAGAACGACGGAAGACTTGTGCTTTGGTTCAACGCAACGAGCGGCCAGGCAGCTACGCTCGCAAACGCAGTTTCGATTGCGAATGAGCTTCCTGGCGTTGTGTCGAAGATCACGCAGACGAGCGGCAACAACATTAATTACACGAGCTATCCGATTCCTTCCGGCGTGGAACTGACAAAGTCCAGCGGTTCGATTTCGTCAACCAGCACGGTTACGTTTGAATGTGCAAACGAAGCCGATTTTACGCGCACGGGTTACAATCTGCATTCGAAGACAACGTTTAAGTTGATGAACGATATTACGCTGTCGAAGGATCTGGACGTCGGCGCGGCGAATGTGGACTACAACGGTCATACTGTCACTGGCGGCGAGATCAAGACCAGTGGCACGGAAAGCAACAAGCCGGACTAATCGCAAATACCAATCAAAAGGAGCGTCCTTCGGGACGCTCCTTTTCCTTTTCCGTAGGGGCGGCAACCTGCCGCCCGTTGTTGCATCTGCAACAGAAATCTGCTATACTAACAGGGGGTGCAAACGATGGATTGCGAAACCTGCTACTATTATGACTACGATGAAACCGTAGAGGACTACGTCTGCCTCATGGAAATCGACCAGGACGAATGGGAGCGTATCACGTCACGCGCCCACGGACGCTGCCCCTTTTACCGCGCCGGCGACGAATACACGTTGGCAAGAAAACAATAGGGGGGCGACGGTATGCAAGATGCATTGGATATCTGTCCGCTGTTTTCGGACTTGTCCGAGCCGCAGCGCGCCGCTGCGCTCGCAAGCGCCGACTGCACGCGCCGCGTCTATCACAAGGGGGAAATCCTGCACCGCGGCGGAACGCCGTTTCCGCGTTTCGGGCTTGTGCTTTGCGGCACGGTCTACGTCTATACCACCGACCTCGACGGCGCGCAGATCCTCATGTCGTCGGTGACTGTCGGCGGCACGTTCGGCGAATCGCATTGTTTTCTGAAAACACCGGCGCCCAACGTCTGGGCGGAAGCGGCGGAAGAAACCGAGGCGCTGTGGCTCTCGGCTGAAAAAATCGCGGATGACCCCACGCTCTCCGTGCGCTTCATGCAAATGCTCGCCATGCGCACGCTGGCGATGAACGACCGCATCCAGATCCTGTCGCAGCATACGATTCGCGCAAAGCTTTTGACCTATTTCGCATTCCTCTGCCGAAACGGTGAGCATACGTTTTCCGTGCCGTTCGACCGCGCCGCCATGGCGACGTATCTCGGCGCGGATCGCAGCGCCGTCAGCCGCGAACTCGGCAAACTCAAAGCGGAGGGGAAACTCGACTACTATCGCAACACCTTCCGCCTGCTCGGCGAAAAAACCGATTGACGCACGCTTTTCTCCGTGGTAAGATAGAAAAAACCAAAAGGAAGTGACCGCAATGTTCTTTGAGAAATTGGCGCAGTATGATCCCGAGGTCTATGCCTCCTGCAACCGCGAACTGCAGCGGCAGAAGCACAATATCGAACTGATCGCGTCGGAGAATATCGTTTCCGAAGCGGTGCTGCTCGCCGCCGGCACGGTGCTGACGAATAAATACGCCGAGGGCTTTCCCGGACACCGCTATTACGGCGGCTGCCGGTATGTGGACGAGGTGGAGCAAATCGCCATCGACCGCGCGAAGAAACTCTTCGGCGCGGAGCATGCCAACGTTCAGCCGCACAGCGGCGCGAGCGCCAACTTTGCGGTGTTTTTCGCGCTGGTGCAGCCCGGTGATACCGTTATGGGTATGTCGCTGGCGCACGGCGGACACCTGTCCCACGGCTCGCCCGTCAACGTGTCCGGCAAGTATTTTAACGTCGTGCCGTACGAGATCGACGAGCATTCCGAAACCATCGACTATGAGCAGGTACGCCGGACCGCGCTTTCCTGCAAGCCGAAGCTGATCATCGCCGGCGCAAGCGCCTATGCGCGCGTGATCGACTTTAAGAAAATGCGCGAGATCGCCGACGAGGTCGGCGCATACCTGATGGTCGATATGGCGCACATCGCAGGACTCGTCGCGGCAGGGCTGCATCCGTCGCCCGTGCCGTATGCCGACGTCGTCACCACCACCACGCATAAGACGCTCCGCGGTCCTCGCGGCGGCTTAATCCTCTGCAAGGCAGAACTTGCCCAAAGAATCGATAAAGCCGTTTTCCCGGGCACGCAGGGCGGCCCGCTTGAGCATATCATCGCCGCCAAGGCAGTCGCTTTCGGCGAGGCGCTCAAGCCGGAGTTTAAGACCTATCAGCAGAATATCGTCCGCAATGCCGCCGCGCTTGCGCAGGCAATGCAGGACGAGGGCTTCCGCATCGTGTCCGGCGGCACGGATAACCACCTGATGCTCGTCGATCTGCGCCCCGTCGGCATCACCGGCAAGGAGCTGGAGGAGCGTTTGGACGAGGTTCATATCACGATCAATAAGAACGCCATCCCGAACGATCCGCAGCCGCCCACGATCTCCAGCGGCATTCGCCTCGGCACTCCGGCAGTCACCACGCGCGGTTTCGGCGTCGAGGAAATGAAGCAAATTGCCCATTGGATCAAACTCGTTGCGACGGACTTCGATGCGCAGAAAGAGAAGATCACCGCCGAAGTCATCGCCCTCTGCGAAAAATACCCGATCTACGAAGGATAAAGCAAACGCGGCACCCACCGGGTGCCGCGTTTCCGGAGGGGCGGCAATCTGCCGCCCGCCCTGCGCCGCAGCGCACACAACCAATGCCTTCCCCCGTTTTCCGCAGAAAAATGGGGG
>JAFSXE010000078.1 GCA_017444195.1 Oscillospiraceae bacterium | reverse complement strand
TGCACCTGCTGGAAGGTGCGCGGCAGGCGACCGGCGCGGCGGTCATTATTGACGTCTTTCGCGCGATGAGCGTAGAGGCGCACCTTGTGCATCAGGGGGCTGCGCGAATCTATCCCGTTGCGGATGCAGAGACTGCCTATGCATGGAAAGAGAATAACCCTGACGTGATTTTAGTAGGTGAGCGGAACGGTGTGAAGCTGCCCGGCTTCGATTTCGGTAATTCGCCGACGGAGTTTGACGGTGTTGATTTTACCGGACGCACCGTGCTGCATCGGACGTCTGCCGGGACGCAGGGGATTGAAAACGCAATCCATGCAACGGAGATCTTTACCGGCAGTTTGGTCAATGCACGCGCAACGGCGGAGTATTTAATAAAGCGCGGCTTTTCGGAAATTTCACTTGTCTGCATGGGGTGGAATGCAACAGAGCCGACGGCAGAGGATACGCTCTGCGCGGAGTATATGCAGGCGGTGCTGGAAGGACGCACGATGCCGATTGCCAAACGGATCACCGATTTGAAACGGACAAGCGGCGCGAAATTTTTTGACCCTGCGCAGCAGGCAGTGTTTCCGCGCGGCGATTTTGCGCGATGCACCGCGCTTGATTGTTTTGATTTCGTATTGAAAGTGGAAAGAGATGCGGAGACGGGGCTGCATCGGACGAGGAAGACCGAACATGAGTGAAACAAATATCAATTGGTATCCCGGACACATGGCAAAAACGCGGCGGATGCTGGAGGAGTACCTAAAACAGGTAGACGCCGTCTGCGAACTGTTAGACGCCCGTATTCCGCGCGCTTGCCGCAATCCCGATATTGCGGCGCTCTGCGGTCAAAAACCGCGCATGATCGTGCTGAACCGCTCGGATATGGCAGATCCTGATGGTACTGCGCGTTGGGCGGCAGCGCTGAAAAAAGAGGGCTATGCTGTTTTGGCTACCGACTGCAAGAACCGCAAGGGCGTCAATCAGTTTGTCCCGGCGGTTCGTTCGCTGCTTGGTGATAAACTGACGCGGTACGCGGACAAGGGGCTGGTGGGTAAACAACTCAAATTGATGATCGTCGGTATTCCCAACGTAGGCAAGTCCACGCTGATCAACCAAGTGGCAAAGAACAAAAGCGCCAAGGCGGAAAATCGCCCCGGCGTGACGCGGGGAAAGCAGTGGATTACCGTTGACCAAGGACTGCTGTTGCTTGACACGCCGGGTATCCTTTGGCCGAAACTGGATGATGATGAAGTTGCGCGGCATTTGGCATACACCGGTGCGATCAATGATGAGGTATTGGACTGCGAGTGGCTTGCCTGCTCGCTGGCGCGACTTTTGTGGGAGAAGTATCCCGATGCGATGCGTGCGCGATATGGTATTGACGTATCGCCGGATGCGGAGGGGTATGAGATTTTGGAAGCGTGCGGTCGGAAGCGCGGTTTTCTCGTTTCCGGCGGCGAGGTGCATACCGAGCGAATGGCAAAGACGCTGCTCGAAGAGTTCCGCAGCGGCAAGCTCGGACGGTTTACGTTGGAGGAGCCGCAGTGAAAGAAAATGCAGTTGATCTCTGGGTAATCGAGCATTCCGTTGCGGCGCAGGGATACCGGCTGATTTGCGGCATTGACGAAGCAGGACGCGGTCCGCTTGCAGGTCCGGTTTTTGCGGCGGCTGTGATTTTGCCGACGGAAGCGAAGATCGAAGGACTGAATGATTCCAAAAAACTTTCCGACACGAAACGGCGTGCGTTGTTTCCGTTAATTTGCGACACGGCGATCGCCTACGGTATCGGCTCCGCGAGCGCGCAGGAAATTGACGAGATCAACATTTTACAGGCGACGTTTCTGGCGATGCGCCGCGCCGTTGACGCGATGGGCGTCAGCGCGGACTTTTTGCTGGTAGACGGAAATCGGCTGACAGACTTTGGTATTCCTGCCGAGGCGGTAGTCAAGGGCGACAGCCGCAGCGCGAATATTGCCGCGGCCTCGATCTTGGCGAAGGTCAGCCGTGATACGCTGATGGAAGAACTTGCGAAACAGTACCCACAGTACGGTTTTGAAATTCACAAGGGATACGGTACGAAAGCGCACTATGCGGCGCTGGAACGGTATGGCGCATGCCCGATTCATCGGCAGACTTTTTTGAGGACGTTTTATGAAAGATGATGCGCGGTCACTCGGCGCATGGGGTGAAGGCAAGGCGGCGGCATATCTGCGCCGCCGAGGGTATAGAATCGTAGCGCGGAACTATCGCTGCCGCGGCGGTGAGATTGACGTTATCGCAAGAAAGGGCGGCGTACTGGCGTTCGTGGAAGTCAAACTGCGGAAAAACGGCGACTTCGGCGAGGCGAAGGAGTTTGTTACTGCACAAAAGCAGCGGCGTGTCGTGGTTGCGGCGAGACACTATCTTTCGCTGGGCGGCGAAGCCCTTCAGCCGCGTTTTGACGTAGTTGAAGTCTATGCGCCAAACGGCACGCGGACGCTCTTTCCGCGCATTATACATTTGGAGGACGCTTTTTCATGACGTGGAACTATTTTGACGCGCATTGCGATACGGCATTGGAATGGTGGAATCAGCAGCGCCATTGGGATGACGCGGCGTTTCACGTAACGCGCAAACGGGCAAAGATACTGCCGCATTATGCGCAATTTTTTGCGTTTTGCACCGTGTGGCAAAAGACGCTGCCGGCAGAAGAGCAGTTTACACGCGCGGCAGCGTACTTTGCTGAAGAACTCACCCGGTGTGAGGATCTGCGGCTTTGCGGCGATCCGGTGGAGGTGCTTGCCGCGTGGGAGGCAAACAAGGCCGGCGCGGTGATGGCGCTGGAAGGCGCCGAGGCGATCGGCTGCGATCCGGGACGGCTGGATGAGGCGGTGCAAACGGGCGTGAGACTCATTACGCTGACATGGAACGAAGCCAATGCGCTCGGCGGTTCCAATCTGACCGGCGGCGGTCTGACGCAGCAGGGCAGAGACTTTGTTCGCCGATGCCAAAAACTCGGTATCTTAGTGGACGTCAGTCATGTTTCCGATGAAGTATTCTACGATGTGTGCGAGATTGCGGAAAAACCGATTGTGGCGAGCCACTCCAACTGCCGTGCGATATGCGGGCATCCTCGTAATCTGACGGATGATCAATTCCGCTGCATCGTGTCGCTCGGCGGCTTTGCCGCACTGAATTTCTATCCGGAATTTCTGTGCGAGGACGGTGCGGCAAGCGTAGACGATCTCGTTCGGCACTATGAACACTTCTGCGACCTTGGCGGCGAGCATGCAGTAGCCGTCGGCGCAGATTGGGATGGCGTGGAGTCGTTGCCTGCGGATATCGGCGGCGTTGACGATGCGGAAAAACTCTTTTCCGCACTTGCGTCCCGCGGCGTGCCGGACAAGGCGATCTGTGACCTTGCTTCCGAAACGATCCTGCGTGTTTGGCAAAATGCCGGCGCAAGACCGATGAAAAAGGCGGTGTGATATGGCGCTTTATGTGATCGGCGATACCCACTTGTCACTCGGAACGGATAAACCGATGGACGTGTTCGGCGGCCGCTGGCAGGGGTATGTCGATAAACTTCGGGAAGGCCTTTCCGTTATCACGCCGGAGGACACCACGGTGCTGCTCGGCGATTTGAGTTGGGCGCTCGGCTTGGAGAGCGCGAAAGAGGACTTTTCCTTTTTAGCGGCGATTCCCGGCAAGAAGTGGATTGTCAAGGGCAACCATGACTATTGGTGGTCTACGGCGGCAAAGTTCCGCGCTTTCTGCAAAGAAAACGGCTTTACCTCGATGGAATTACTGCACAATACCTGCGCGTACTATGGCGAAACGGCGCTGTGCGGTACGCGCGGCTGGTTTTTCGAAGAGGATCGGCAGGGAACGCACGATGAAAAAGTCTTTCTGCGCGAACTCGGTCGGCTGGAGACGTCGCTTCAGACAGCGGGGGATAGAGAGAAGATTTGCTTTCTTCATTATCCGCCGATCTATCACGGCTATCGCTGTGATGAGATTATCGCGCTTATGCAGCGGTACGGCGTGAAGCGGTGCTTCTACGGACATCTGCACAGTGAGAGCCATCGGCTCGCCGTTGAAGGGGAAAGAGACGGTATTGACTATCGGCTCGTATCAGCGGATTATCTCAATTTTCGCCCCTATCGTATTCAATAAGTGAAAAAACTTGAAAATAGGGTAGAAATTCGCAAAAATATTTGATATAATACTTCGGATTGAATTATAGACGGCGTAAAACGCCGCAGTAGGAGGAAACCAATATGAACGTCAAGAACACCGAAATCAAGGACGGCAAGGCAAAGATCAGCGTTGAGATCGAAAAAGAGCAGTTTGATGCTGCGATCGAGAAAGCATATCGCAAAGCCGTGAAGAACATTATGGTGCCCGGCTTCCGCAAAGGTCATGCGCCGCGTGCCATTATCGAGGGTATGTACGGCAAGTCCGTCTTCTATGAAGATGCTGTCAACGAAGTGTTCCCCGAGGTGTACCGTCTTGCGGTGACGGAGCAGAAACTCAAAGCAGTTGGCGCACCGTCGCTTGCCGATCTGTCTTTCGGTGAGGACGGCAAGGTGACGCTTGTTGTGGAAACCGATCTGTATCCCGAGGTGAAACTCGGTGAGTACAAGGGCATCGAAGTTGAAAAGGCGCCCGTTAAGGTCACGGAAGCCGACGTCAAGGCGGAGCTTGACCGCATGGCGCAGCGCAATGCGCGAATTCTGACCGTGGATCGCGCGGCGAAGATGGGCGACAGCGTCGTTCTCGATTTCGAGGGCTTTGTTGACGGCAAGGCGTTTGAGGGCGGCAAGGGCGAGAAGTATACGCTCAAACTCGGCTCCGGTCAGTTTATCCCCGGCTTTGAAGAAGCGCTTGTCGGTGTGAAAGCCGGTGAAGATCGCGACGTGAACGTGACGTTCCCCGAGCAGTACGATGCGAAGCTTGCCGGCAAGGCGGCAACGTTTAAGTGCAAGGTGCACGAAGTCAAGGAAACGATCGTTCCGGAGATGGACGATGAGTTCGCCAAGGACGTTTCCGAGTTTGATACGCTTGCGGACCTGAAGAAGGACATTAAGGCGCGTTTGAAGAAAGAACGCGAGGAAGCGGCGCAGAATCAGTTTGAAAATGACTGCGTGACGGCGGCTGCCGAGAAGATCGAATGCACGATTCCCGAATCGATGATCGAAGAGCAGGTCGATAAGCACATGGAGCAGTTTGCCTATCAGCTCCAGATGAACGGCATGAAGATGGAAGACTATGCCAAGATGGTCGGCGGCGATATCAGCGCTCTGCGCGGCAGCATGCGCCCGATGGCGGAAAAGACCGTCCGCGCCAACCTGCTGCTCAGCCAAATCGTTGAGGAAGAAAAGATCAAGGTTGCCGAAAAAGAGATCGAGGACGAGTTTAAGAAACTTGCCGATCAGTACCATATGGAGATTGAGAAGGTCAAAGAGGCGATCTCGGCGGATTCCATCCGATCCGATCTCGAAGGCCGCAAGGCAATCAAATTGATTGCGGATAACGCCAAGGCAGTCGAAAAGAAGATCGAAGAGAAGAAAGCGGCTGTCAAGAAGGCAGTCGAGGATAAGAAAACGGCTGTGAAGAAGGCTGCAGCGGAGAAGAAGCCCGCCGCAAAGAAGACGACGAAGGCGGCGGAAGAAAAGAAGCCGGCAGCGAAGAAGACGAAGAAGACCGAGGAATAATTTTCACGCTGCCCGGTTAGACTTTGTCATCCGATGAAACCTATGGAGGTGCGTTTATGAGTTTGGTACCGTACGTAGTGGAACAGACAAGCCGCGGCGAGCGGTCGTATGATATTTTCTCACGGCTGCTCAATGACCGTATCGTGATGCTTTCCGAGGAGGTCAACGATACGACGGCGAGTCTGATTGTTGCGCAGATGCTTTATTTGGAAGCACAGGATCCCGACAAAGACATCCAGTTTTATATCAACAGTCCCGGCGGCTCCGTTACCGCCGGCATGGCGATTTACGATACCATGCAGTATATCAAGTGCGACGTTTCGACGATCTGCATCGGCATGGCGGCGTCGATGGGTGCGTTTCTGCTTTCGTCCGGCGCTAAGGGTAAGCGCATTGCATTGCCCAACGCCGAAATTATGATTCACCAGCCGCTCGGCGGCGCACAGGGTCAGACGACCGACATGAAAATTCAGGTCGAGCGGATGATCAAGATCAAGCAGCGACTCAATGAAATCCTTGCCGCCAACACCGGTAAGCCCATTGAGGTCATCGGCGCGGATACCGAGCGCGACAACTTCATGACTGCGGAAGAAGCGCGGGAGTACGGACTGATCGACAAGGTGATTTATAAACGCTAAAGGAGAACGCTATGGCAACAAAAGGCGCACGCTGTTCTTTCTGCGGTAAGCGGCAGGAACAGGTCAAAAAAATGATTGCCGGTCCGGATTGCTATATCTGTGATGAGTGCATCCGTCTTTGCGATACGATCCTTGCCAAAGAAGAGGCCGGCGAGGCGCGCACGGCGTTCAGCGGTCGGTCTTCGCTGCCTACGCCGCAGGAGATTCGCAAGTATATGGATGGTTATATCATCGGGCAGGAGAGCGCGAAAATCGCGCTGTCCGTCGCGGTGTACAACCACTACAAGCGGATTTTTATGTCCAACGAAACGGACGTTGAACTGCAGAAAAGCAATATTCTGCTGATCGGCCCAACAGGATCGGGCAAGACGCTCTTTGCGCAGACGCTTGCCAAGGTTCTGGACGTGCCGTTTGCCATCGCGGATGCGACGACATTGACGCAAGCAGGCTACGTCGGCGAGGATGTGGAGAACATCTTGCTTCGCCTTCTGCAGGCGGCGGATTTCGACGTGGAACTTGCGCAGCGCGGTATCATCTATATTGACGAGATCGATAAGATCACGCGCAAGGATGAAAATGTTTCACTGACGCGCGACGTCGCTGGCGAGGGCGTGCAGCAGGCGCTGCTGAAGATTTTGGAGGGTACGGTTGCGAACGTTCCGCCGCAGGGCGGACGCAAGCATCCGCAGCAGCAGTTCATTCAGATTGATACGAGCAATATTCTCTTTATCTGCGGCGGTGCGTTTGCCGGTCTGGATAAGATCATTGAAACGCGCCTGCACAAAGCGGCAATCGGCTTTGATGCGAAGATCGACAGTAAAAAGCAGCGCGACGTCGGGCAACTCTTCCGTGAGGTGCAGCCGCACGATCTTTTGAAATTCGGCATCATTCCCGAACTTGTCGGCAGACTGCCTGTTGTTACGGCACTGTCATCCTTGACGAGAGAGGATCTTGTGCGGATCTTGACCGAGCCGAAAAACGCACTCTGCCGCCAGTATACGCGCCTTATCGAGATGGACGGCGTAAAACTGCTTTTTGATAAAGATGCGATTGAGGCGATTGCCGATAAGGCGCTCGAACGCGATATCGGCGCGCGTGGACTTCGCGCGGTGATGGAGGAGATCATGACGCAGATCATGTATCAGATCCCGTCCGATCCGTCGATTCAGTCCGTCCGAATCACCAAAGCGTGTGTGACGGACGGGCAAATGCCCCTATTGGAACAGGATGCGGCGCATCCGCGCCTGCCGGTTGGCAAGCTGGACGCTGCAATATGATACGAATGCAGGACGCAAAATGGGGCGACGGCTCTTTTTTGCGTCCGCTTTCTACCGTGCCGAAGACAAGGAGGTACCATAATGTCCGAGGTTTTCTATCCGAAAAAAATGCCGACGCTGGCGCTGCGCGGCGTCTGTGTGTTTCCCAATATGCTCACGCATTTTGACGTAGAGCGTCCGCAGTCGATCGCCGCAATCGACGAGGCGATGAAAAACAATCAAACGCTTTTTTTGATCGCCCAGCGCGACGTGCAGCAAAATGACCCGTCCTTTGACGTGCTCTGTGAACTGGGAACGGTTGCGCGGATTAAGCAGGTCTTGCGCGTACCCGGGGACGTCGTTCGCGTCTTGGTCGAGGGCGAATACCGCGGAAAAATCACGCAGCCGATCCAGGAATCGCCGTATCTCTACGCTTATGTGGATCAGGTTCCGGAGGAGCCCTATAAGAGCAGCGCGGCAAAGGCAGAGGCGCTTGCGCGGCAGGCGCTGGATCTCTTTGAAGAGTTTATTGAACTTTCGCCGCGCAGTTTGCAAGAAACGCTTTCCAAGGTGCTGGGCATGACCGACGTCGGCTACATTGCGGACTTTATCGGTCAGTATGCAAGTTTTCACTATTTGGAGAAGCAGAAAATTCTGGAGCAGCTTCATCCGGTCAAACGTTTGCAGCTTGCCGTGAAGATGCTTGCCAAGGAACTTGAGGTTGTGCGGCTGCAATCCGAATTGCAGGAAAAGACCCAATCCAGCGTCAACAGCGGTCAGCGCGACTATTTTCTGCGCGAGCAGATGCAGCTCATTCGTCGCGAACTCGGTGACGAGGACGACGAGGACGAGCCGGAGACGTATCGCGCGAAAATCCGAGAGTTGCATCTGCCGACGGATACGGAGGAAAAACTGCTGAAGGAAGTGCAGCGCCTGGCAAAGCAGCCGGTTGGCTCGTCGGAGGCGTCGCTCCTGCGCAATTATCTCGATACCTGTCTGGAACTGCCGTGGAACGTAAAGACGAAAGAGCGCGTTGATCTGAAAGCGGCGCGCCGTATTCTCGATGAGGATCACTATGGCTTGGAGCAGGTGAAAAAGCGCATCTTGGAGATGCTGGCGGTGAAAAAACTCGCGCCGAATATGCCGTCGACGATTCTTTGCCTCGTCGGACCTCCCGGCGTCGGCAAGACGTCGGTTGCCATTTCGATTGCGCGCTGCCTCGGCAGAAATCTGGCAAGAATCTCACTCGGCGGCGTGCATGATGAGGCGGACATTCGCGGACATCGTAAAACATATATCGGTGCGATGCCGGGCCGAATCCTCAGCGGCGTTTTACAGGCAAAATCTTCCAATCCGCTGATGCTGCTCGATGAAATTGATAAAATGGGCGCAGACTATCGCGGTGATCCCTCGGCTGCACTTTTGGAAGTGCTGGACAGCGAGCAAAACGCCACGTTCCGCGACCACTATTTGGAAGTGCCGTTCGACTTGAGCGACTGTATGTTTATCACTACGGCGAACACAACGGACACCATTCCGCGTCCGCTGCTCGACCGTATGGAGATTATCGAACTGGGCTCGTACACCGATGAAGAAAAACTGCGTATCGCCAAGGGGCATCTGCTTCCGAAGCAGCGAGAGAAACATGGCATTGCGCGCGATCAACTCCGCATTACCGACGGCGCGATCCGCGAGATCATTGCGTGCTATACGCGTGAAAGCGGCGTTCGCAGTTTGGAACGCGAATTGGCACAGATCTGCCGTAAAACGGCAATGCAGCTCGTCGCGCCGGATGCGCCGGATAGAGTTCGCGTTACGGAGAGCAATTTAGAGCAGTTCTTGGGCATCCGCAAGTATCTGCCCGATCATCTGCCGGAGCGCGACGTCGTCGGACTTGTTACGGGACTTGCGTGGACTTCCGTCGGCGGCGAAACGCTGGAGGTTGAAGTCAACGTTGTGGACGGATCGGGTAAGTTGGAACTCACCGGCAATTTGGGTGACGTGATGAAGGAAAGCGCCTCGGCAGCGCTCAGCTATATCCGCTCTCGCACGGCGCAGTACGGTATTGACCCGACGTTCTATAAGACGAAGGATATTCACGTGCATTTTCCGGCAAACGCCATTCCCAAGGACGGTCCTTCTGCCGGCGTCACGATTTGCACGGCGATGGTTTCCGCGCTGACCGGAGCATACGTGCGGCGCGATATTGCCATGACCGGCGAAATTTCCATTCGCGGCAGGGTGCTGCCGATCGGCGGACTGAAAGAAAAAACCATGGCGGCACTTCGTCACGGCGTAAAGACCGTAATTATCCCGGAGGACAACGAAAAAGACCTGGAGGAAATCGATCCGAACGTCCGGCGTGCGCTGAATTTCATTACCGTACGCCATGCAGACAGCGTGATCGAAGCGGCGCTTGATTTCTCGCATTGCATCAAATCCGGCGAGCAGATCGAACAGGTTCAGCCGACAATGCCGATTCGCCGAGAAAAAAAGAGCAAGCGCACCATTCGCCAGTAGGTGACGGTTATGAATTTTCAAAACGTGCAATTTGTTCGCTCGGTGGCGTCGCTTGCAGATGCGCCGCGCGATCAGCTGCCGCAGATCGTGTTCGCCGGGCGTTCCAACGTGGGCAAGTCCTCGGTCATCAACCGCGTGTTGGGGTGGAAGAACTTTGCGCGCGTCAGCGCGGTGCCGGGCAAGACGGTGCAGCTCAATTTTTTCTTGATCGACAAAAAAATTTATTTTGTCGATATTCCCGGTTACGGCTATGCCAAAGTGTCGGAACAGGAACGCAAACGGTGGGGTACGCTGATCGAACGCTATCTCTCTGACCCGGATCTAATGTCGCTTGCTGTGCTGATTGTCGATGCGCGGCATGCGCCGACGAAAGATGATTGCCTCATGGCAAACTGGTTTTTGCAGTCCGGCAGACCGCTTGTTGTTGTCGCCAATAAACTCGATAAACTGAAGCCGAGCGAAATTGAGCCCAATCTTGCCCGTGTGCGCACGGTGCTTGAATTGCCGGAAGGCGTAGCCGTTATTCCGTTTTCCGCTGAAAAGGGAACGGGAAAGGACGAATTGGTACAGCACCTTCTGTATGGGGCGGAGGTTCTGCCGTGAATGAAACGAAAATTGCCTGCGCATGCCATAACGTGACCTATGCCGCAGTGCGGCAGGCCGTGCAAAACGGCGCAACGACGGCGGATGCGGTCATGGCGGCGACCGGCGCGGGTACGGCGTGCGGCAAGTGCCGTGAATTTCTTGCGTTTTTGGCACGCGACTACGCCGAAGAGGCGGCGGAGAAAAAAGATACTTGATTTTTTAGAAGAATGCGCTATAATACGATTAGCACTCGAAAGATGTGAGTGCTAATCGTATTTCTTTATAGGAAGTGTTACTATGGCGAAGAAACAGTTTAAGGCGGAGTCCAAGCGACTGCTGGATCTGATGATCAACTCCATCTATACCCACAAAGAGATTTTTCTTCGTGAGCTGATTTCCAATGCAAGCGACGCAGTGGACAAACTGGCGTATCTTGCTTTGACTGATCAAAATGTCGGCATGAGCCGCAGCGACTTTGCCATTCGTCTAACGACGGATGAAAAAATGCGCACCCTGACGATTTCCGATAACGGCATCGGTATGAGCAAGGATGAACTGGAGGAAAACCTCGGCACGATTGCAAAGAGCGGCTCGCTGCAATTCAAGAAAGAAATGGATTCTGCAGAGGATATCGACATTATCGGACAGTTTGGCGTCGGCTTTTACGCGGCGTTTATGGTGGCGGATGCCGTTACCGTGATTTCCCGTAAGTATGGTGAGAATCAGGCGTATATGTGGCAGTCCAGCGGCGCAGACGGCTATACGGTCACGCCGTGCGAACGCGAAACGGTCGGAACGGACGTCATTTTGAAACTCAAAGATGATACCGAGCAGGAGAAATATTCCGAGTATCTTAAAGAATATGAACTTCGCAATTTGGTGAAGAAGTATTCGGACTATATTCGCTATCCGATTCAGATGGAAGTGGAGCGCCGTCGCGCCAAACCCAAGACCGATGAGCAGGCGGAAACGGAATATGAAACGTATACCGAGGTTGAAACGCTCAACTCCATGGTTCCGCTGTGGCAAAAGGCAAAAAAGGACGTAACTGCGGAGCAGTATAATGCGTTCTATAAGGAAAAGTTCTTTGATTTTGACGATCCGCTGGCGGTGATTCACACCGCCGTGGAGGGCGCGGTAACGTACAAGGCGCTGCTGTTCATTCCGAAAAAAGCGCCGTATGATTACTACACCAAGGAGTTTAAGAAAGGGCTGCAGCTCTATTCCTCCGGTGTGATGATTATGGAACATTGCGAAGACCTGCTGCCGGATCATTTCCGCTTTGTGCGCGGCATTGTCGATACGCAGGATTTGAGCCTGAATATTTCCCGTGAGATGCTCCAGCATGATTTCCAACTCAAACAGATCGCCGCCAACTTGGAAAAGAAGATTAAGGGCGAGTTGGAACGGCTGCGCGATAAAGAGCGCGAAAAGTACGACGAATTTTTTGCGGCGTTCGGTACGCAGCTCAAATACGGCGTACTTTCGGATTTCGGCGCGCATAAGGACGTTGTGCAGGACCTTTTGACGTTCTGGTCGGTCAAGGAAAAGAAGCCGATCACGTTTGGGGAATACGTGGTCGCCATGGCGCCGGAGCAGAAATACATCTACTACGCCACGGGTGAAAACCGCGAGCACTTGGAAAAATTGCCGCAGATGGAGATCGTTGCCGAGAAGGGATATGACGTACTGCTCGGCACGGACGAGGTTGACGGATTTATTCCGAAAACGCTCGGCAAGTTCGGCGAAAAGGAATTCTGCAACGTGGCGCAGGATGATCTTGGCGTTGAGCCGCCGCAGGCAGAGGAGAAGAACGAGGAAAACGACGCGGTCTTTACGCTTGTCAAAAATACGCTCGGCGATAAAGTTTCCGAAGTGCGTGCCAGTAAAAACCTTCGCACGCATCCTGTCTGCCTTGTGCCGAGTTCGGATATGAGCTTTGAGATGATGAAGTACCTCAAGCGCGTCAATCCGGAGTTCCACGACGACAGCGGCAAGATTTTGGAACTCAACGTGCAGCATCCGGTGTTTGCCACGCTGAAAGAGGCGGCGACATCCGATCCGCAGAAGGCGGAAAAGTACGCCAAACTGCTTTACGCACAGGGACTTTAGATGGCAGACCTTCCGCTTGAAGATCCTACGGAGTATACAGATTTGGTTTGCGAACTGATGAAATAAACGAAAACGGTGCAATTTTGAAATTGCACCGTTTTTCTATGCAACCAACGTGTGATATAATCGGTCTATAAAAGCGAGAACAGAGAAAGGTGGCGAAAATATGAATGACGCCGCGATCTTAGACGCCTATTTTTGCCGAGACGAAAAAGCGATCACGATGACAAAAGAGGTTTACGGCAGCCGGCTTATGGCGCTTGCGCTGCGCATCTTGCAGGATCGGCAGGACGCCGAAGAGGCGGAAAGCGATACATACTTTAAGACGTGGCAGACCATACCGCCGCAGCGGCCGCAGTATTTCTTCGCGTTTTTGGCGAAGATCTGCCGCAACGTGTCGCTGCATCGGCTGGAGTGGAAAAACGCGCAAAAACGCAATGCTGAGATTGTGCAACTGTCTAACGAGCTGGAAGCGTGTATTGCGGATGAAACGACGCCGCGAGCGTGGGAAGCCAAACAGATCGGACAGACGATCAGCGCGTTTTTGAAGGTTCAGTCCAAGGAAAACCGCGTCATCTTCATACGCAGATACGTGCTTGCGGAATCCGTGGAGGACGTTGCAAGGTCAATGGGGCTCAGCGAAAGCAAAGTGAAAAGCTCGCTGTTTCGGACGCGCAACAAACTGCGCGCATGGCTGGCAAAGGAGGAGATTGCGATATGACGGGCAAGGAGTTGTTTTTTGGCTTAGGGGAATTGGATGACGCCCTGCTGGATGAAGCAATCAGCATAAAGCCGCAGCGGCGCCACATTTCCGGTTGGATTGCGATGGCTGCCTGCGCTGCGCTGATCGTTGCGGCGTCCGTGCCGTATGCGCTGCTCTTCTTTGGACGAAAAGGCAGTGCCGCGCCGACGCAGACGACGGCGACTACGACGGAATGTGCGACGGAAGAGACGACGGAGGTAAGCGAGCAAAACAGC
>JAFSXE010000077.1 GCA_017444195.1 Oscillospiraceae bacterium | reverse complement strand
CACGCCGAGGCTGCGGATATGATCGTACATCGTCTGCGCATAGCGGCGCTCCAGCTCCACACGGAACTCCACCTGCAGCTGATCGCTCAGATCGAGCAGTTTGCAGGAATAGGCGTCATAATCGCTGCCCTTTTCTTTGAGCCACTGGGCAAACATATCGCGGAACATATCATCGTAGTACGGGATAAATTCATAGTCGCCCTTGGTAGCGTGGTTCTTGAACGTTTCGTTTTCGTTGGAGATGATGCAGCCCAGGAAGAACGGGTCATCCTTGTATTTGAGTCCGGTATAGGGATTCTCGTGATTCCAGAAGTTCGTACAGAACTCTTTCTGCAGATCGATCATGACCGGATCGTAGTGCGCATAGCACTTCATGTTGTCCATCATCTTGTCCGCAAACTTCACACCGTCGCCGGTCTTGAATTTGCGGTACGTCGTCATATCGACGCAGGAATAGATGCCGTTCTCCTTGAGGCACTTAATCCAATAGTCCAAACGCTCCATGCACTCCGGATTGAGGTGGCGCGTATCGCGCAGCGTCTGACCGGTCGTCATGCGGTAGATGTTCGGCGTTGCCCACTCCGAATCAAGTTGGTGGAAACGGACGTAGTTGATACCGACCTGCGCCAAGCGGCGCGCGCACTTCTCAGCATATTCATGCGTCGGGAAGTTTGCCGCACCGTTGCAGATCACACCGAAGAACGTTGCCTTGGTGCCGTCCTCAAAGTAAAAATGATCGCCCTTGATCTGCACAAAACCGTGCTTGCCGGCAGGCTTTTCGTTCTCAAACACGAACGAAATATCAATCGGCATCCGGTCGGGATGGGCGTAAGTCGGGATAAACTTTGACATGATGCAAGACTCCTTTTTTTATTTAATGAAGCATCGGAACGCCGGCATAGCGGCAGAAGATCGCCGCCGCGTCCTTGACTTCATCATAGACAAATGCGTAATGGTTTGCGCCGACAAGGCGAATGAAATCCGCCATTGGCTGATCGGGCACGAACGTCGCCATCGGATACGGCGCGCAGCCGTATTCGGTCAGACGGCTCGGCTCTTTCTTCGCCGTCGCCTCGGTCAAATGCAGCGCCAGCGATCCGTCGGGACGTTTTTGGAAACGCGCCAGCGTCAGTCGCCCGCCGTTGAGATCGGAAGCGTTCGTCAGATAGCCGTTTTCACCGCCGCAAGCGGCGCTGCCGCCCGTGAGCGCACAGGGTGCAAAGCCGCACGCACCGACGCTCATGCCCTCTTGGGTGAACGTGCGCAGATCGGCGTAGGACGGGGTTTTGCCGCCGGCAAGCGCCGAAAGCAGCAGTTCCGTCAGCATCACGGGCAAATCCGCTTCGCACGAACAGGGCAGCTCATCACCCAGCACGGCAAGCGGCAGACAGGCCGTCAGTCCGTAGGTCTGGCTCAGTTCGGTATGGCACCGAACGGCAAGCGCCTGCAAATCGTAGTTCTGTACGTAATCGCCCAGCGCAGCCGTCATGCGAATCACGCGGTCGGCGTACGCCTCGGGCAGTCCCGTGATCTTCGTGCGGACTTTCTCCGCCGCGACGCGATATGCCGCGCCGTTTGCGTCGAGTTTTGCCATTGCCGCAAGCAGCTCCGAAACGTCAAAGGAAAAGACTTCCGTGCCAAACCGCGACCGAAGCTGCGAAAGATTCAGGTCTGCGGCGGTGATGCCGTTGAAGTTGTGGCCGAAGAAGCCCAGTTTGGCGTCACGCAGCACGCGAATGGCACGCGCCGCCGCCGCCAAATGCAAAATACGCTTCTCGTCCCACTCCGGCAGGAAATCGCACGTTACGCCCATTTCGCGCAGCGAGCCGTAAAGCGCCGCCGCCGCCGGCGCGGAGGAAAACTCCGTCCGCGCGCCGCCGTTTTGAAACTCATTCACGCAGAAAACCGCAATCGGCTTTCCGAAAAACGCGCGTGCGGCAATCGCCGCAAACCGCGGCTCCGACCACGTGATCGGAAGCAAAACCGCCAAGTCGAAGTTATAGGCGTTATACGTCTCCGCCGCCGTACGCGCCGCGCTAAAATCGTCGATTCGCGCTGCGGCGGTCACTTTCAGCCCGAGCGAGGCGAGTTTTTCCGCGATCTGCGCGGTTTGCGCCGCAGCAATCGCATCGTCATACCCTGCGCAGCCGAACGGCAGCAGCAGGACGCGCACCGCATCCATATTTAGACCTCAGCGGCGGTGTCGCGCAGGAACTTCGCGACCTTGGGCAGCACCTCGTCGTACGGACCGGGGACGCCGCATTCCAGGTTCATATAGCCGGTAAAGCCGATGTCGGACAGCGCTTTAAGCCCTGCCTTCCAGTCGGTATGACCGTAGCTCGGCGGAAGACGGTTGCTGTCGCCGAGATGGACGTGGCGGATCCATTTGCCTGCGTCGCGGATCGCCTGCGGAATATCGGTCTCCTCAATGGAGAGGTGGAAGAAGTCCGCGATAAGTCCCATGTTCTTTGTTGCTTTGGGATCGGCGGCTTCCAAAATCTCCACGCAGTCGCAAAGACGCGTGAGATACTTCGTTTCATAACGGTTGCAGGATTCAATCAGCATGGCGGCGCCGTCCTTGACGCACGCGCCGAGTTCGTTGACGATGGAGAGATACAGTTCCTTCTCATCCTCCGGCATCTTCTGATACGGCTCAAACAGCGGCAGCGGGTCCTGCGTGCGGTATTCATATTCCATTTCCGTGATCGCGCCGAGCTCGTTGGCAATCGCGATGGACTGTTTGTAGCTCACCAGCGCTTGACGGCGCACTTCGGAATCCTTGTCCATCAGATGACCGTAGACGCCGGCGGTCAGCACGAATTCGCACGGACGGACGCCGGTGCGCGATTCGATTTTCAGCATTTCATTCAGCAGTTCGTCGCGCCAGTCGGGCGTATCGACGAAGATCGCCATGCCGTCATAGCCGAGTTTGGCAATTCGCTCCGCCTTTTCGGTCAGCGATTTGCCGGGCACCATGTTGGCGGTGCAGGAAAGTTTAATGTTCATCGTATGCTCTCCTTACCTGTTTTTTGAAAAATGTTGCCATCGTTTACCACTTAACAGTATGCCATTTTCACCTCCGAAAGTCAAGCGTTTGACGGTACGAAAAAAACTTTTCTTGCCCTGTATTTTGTGGTCACGCCGCGCCGCGATACCGTTTTTTTGTGTTTAGGTCTTGACATCACCCACGGAAAACGATACTATATACAATAGGATTTGTTTGGCGCGGATTCGGTTTGGGGAAACCGCGGCCGCCGCCTTTACTGATTCAAACTGCGGTTTCGCAGAAGACAAAAACGAAATAGGAGGTGTGATTGCACGACCATGGAATTCAATACGCTCGGAATGATCCTGTGTATCGCAGGTTTTGTCGTCGGCGCGCTGATTTTCTACTTTGTCGGCTCGCTCGCGAGAAAAAAGATTGCGGAAAAAACCATCGGATCGGCAGAAGAGGAAGCCAAGCGCATCCTCAACGAGTCCATCAAGTCCGCCGAAAACAAGAAGCGCGAAATGATGCTGGAAGCGCGCGAGACGATCGACCGTCAGCGCACGGAAAGCGAACGCGAATTGAAAGAACGGCGCTCGGAAGTGCAGAAGCAGGAGCATCGGCTCCAGCAGAAGGAAGAATCGCTCGATAAGAAGATCGACGCTCACGAGAAAAAGGAAGAGGCGCTCGCCGCCAAGACGGAAGCCCTTCGCAAGCAGGAAGAGGAAGTCGCGCAGATCAAGCGCAGCCAACTCGAAATGCTCGAAAAAATCTCGGGCCTGTCGCAGGAGGACGCGAAAGCGTACCTGCTGAAAAATGTTGAGGCGGACGTCCGCCACGAAACGGCAATGAAGATCAAAGCGATTCAGGATCAAATGAAAGAGGAGGCCAACGAAACAGCGCGCGAGATCATCGCTACCGCGATCCAGCGCTGCGCCGCCGACCATTCGGCGGAAACGACCGTCTCCGTCGTGCCGCTGCCAAACGACGAAATGAAGGGCAGGATCATCGGCCGCGAGGGCCGAAACATCCGCACGCTTGAAACGATCACCGGCGTCGATCTGATTATCGACGATACGCCGGAAGCGATCACCGTTTCCAGTTTTGATCCCGTGCGCCGCGAAGTCGCGCGTCTCGCGCTGGAAAAACTGATCGTCGACGGACGCATCCACCCGACGCGCATCGAAGACTGTGTGGAAAAAGCACAGCGTGAAGTCGATCAGACGATCAAGCAGGAAGGCGAGCGCGCCACGTTTGAAACCGGCGTACACGGTCTGCATCCGGAACTGATCAAACTGCTCGGCAGACAGAAATACCGCACGTCCTACGGTCAGAACGTGCTGAACCACTCGATTGAAGTGGCGCACATTGCCGGACTCATGGCGGCGGAACTCGGCGTGGATATCGCCCTTGCCAAACGCGCAGGTCTTTTGCATGACCTCGGCAAGTCCGTTGACCACGAAATGGAAGGCAGCCACGTCCAGCTCGGCGTGGAACTTGCCAAGAAGTATAAGGAAAATGCGGTTGTCATCAACGCGATTGAAGCGCATCACGGCGATGTGGAGCCGCAGACCGTGATTGCCTGCCTCGTTCAGGCAGCCGACGCGATCTCCGCCGCACGTCCCGGCGCACGCCGCGAGAACGTGGAAAACTACATCCGCCGCCTGCAAAAGCTCGAAGAACTGACCGGCACATTCCCCGGTGTCGAAAAGGCGTTCGCAATCCAGGCAGGCCGCGAAGTTCGCGTTATGGTCAAGCCCGAAGAAGTCTCCGAGGACAACATGGTGCTGATGGCGCGCGATCTTGCCAAGAAGATCGAAGCGGAACTGGAGTATCCCGGTCAGATCAAAGTCAATCTGATCCGCGAAACGAAAGCCGTCGATTACGCGAAATAAGCAAAACGAAAAAGAAGCACAGTCTTACGACTGTGCTTCT
>JAFSXE010000076.1 GCA_017444195.1 Oscillospiraceae bacterium | reverse complement strand
CGGCTCGATATTGCCCTGCCGCCGGATATACGTGCCGACGAGTTCCTGCGCGATGCGGTCGATGTTTTCAAACGTGCTGCGTCCGTTCACGAACGCCTGGTCGTAGGCGGTGGTATTCGTGATATCGAAGTCGTAGCCGCGTGTGGGGTAGTACTGCGTATAGATGCGGTTGAGCGCATAGGAGTTGATCGCCAAGACGTTTGCGCGGATCGCGCTCAGTTCCCACGTGGGATAGATCTCGCTGGCGGCGGCGTTTTGCAGATAGTACAAGTACGGTACGCGCACGTTGGGCGCGTCCTCGTTCGGCGCGCCGAGGTGGACGGTGATCTCCTCGGGCACGAAGGGAAATATGGCTACCATACGACCTCCTATAAGTTCTGCGGCGGCGTGGCTTCCGATTCGATTTGATCGGGCATGGTCGGCAGCACCGGCATGAGCGAGATGCGCTGGCGCGTCTGCGTGCCGGGGAAGATCTGCACGCCCGTGCGGCGCTCGGTTTCGTAGCCGTCGCGGCGGACGGTGACGGTCACGGTGGAATACGGCGTGGGCGTGCCGGGGTTTTTGCTTTCGCTTGCCGGCGGCGCGGCGACGGCAAACGGCAGCGTCAGTCCGCTTTCGTCGGTCAAGGTGCGGTAGTCCGGCTGCGCGGACTGCTCAATGGTGATTTCCGCGTCCTCAATGGGGATCTGCGCGTCGGACGTGGTCACGGCGACGAGAATCGTTCCTGCGGTCATGGTATCACTCCTTTGGGTGATATATATGAACGGAGAAAAAGAAAATTGACAAGCGGCGAAAGCGGTCTTATAATGGGTGCGGAAAGAGGGCGATTTGTGTGTATTACAACATTGATATTGCAGGCATGAAGCGCGATTTGCCGCTTTGCCCGGTAAACGAAAATCTGTATATCGGCGCGTTCGTCATCTTCGGCGACGTGGAACTGACCGTGCATTGCGCGAAGAAACTGCTTGAGATCGCGCCGGAGTACGATTATCTCATCACGGCGGAAAGCAAGGGCATTCCGCTGGTCTACGAGATGGCGCGGCAGAGTGGGAAAAACAAATATTTCCTTGCGCGGAAAGGTCCGAAACTCTATATGCGCGACATTTTCGACGTGAAGGTCAATTCGATCACGACGGCGAAGGAGCAGCACCTGTATCTCGACGGCAACGACGCCGAACTGATGAAGGGCAAACGCATCCTGATCGTGGACGACGTGATCTCGACCGGCGAATCGCTCGCGGCGCTGGAAAAACTCGTCGTGGCGGCAGGCGGTATCGTCTGCGGCAGAATGGCGATTTTGGCGGAGGGCGACGCGCAGGAGCGCGGCGACATTCGCTATCTGCAGAAGCTGCCGGTGTTCAACCCCGACGGCACGGTAAAGGAATAAAAGAACGCCGTTGGCGTTTTAGATAATAGAGAATAGTGAATAGATGAGGTGTGCGGCGCGGAAGCGCCGCACATTTTGATTTGTGCGCTGCGGCGCACGGCGGGGTGAAATAAAAAGCCTCCCTTGTGTAAAGGGAGGTGCTGAGCGCAGCGAAGCGGAGGGATTGTACGGTGGGACGAGGTACAGCCGTGGTGATGGCGTACAACCCCTCAGGCGCTACGCGCCAGCGTCTCGCTGCGGCTCGGTCACGCGGCGGCTCTGGCTTGCCACCGGCAAGCCATTCACTACCGCCGCGCCGCTTCGCTACCTTACACAGGGGAGCCTTCGGGCGGCAGGTTGCCGCCCCTACGGGTGCGGCGGTTGCGGTTTTTTATGCGTGACCGTGGAAGTGCGGGTCGGGCGGCGCAGGGACGGCGGAACAGAGGGCGCACCACGTCCGATAGTCCACGATGCCCGTGGGCGCAAGATCGTGCGTGCGCTGGAACGCTGTGACGGCGGCTTCCGTGCGTTTGCCGAAATACCCGTCCGGCGTGACGTTCGGGATCTGCGGGTCGCTTGCGTGCAGATCGTGGAGCATCTGCTGGAGATTGCGCACCGGCTGATCTGCGTCGGCAAGACGCGGATTCATGCGCTTTGCTTCGTTCGGCGCGGCGTCGCGGCAGCCGTAAAACAGGTTTTTGCCGCAGAACTGCCGCTGCCGCGTGCAGTCGGCATAGCGCAGGTCATCGCAGATCGAGGCGAGCGACGAAAGCGTTTTTTCGTCCGCGTGTCCCGTGGGGCGCAGTCCCATGACGCGCTGCCAATCGGCGATGGACTGCTGCATCTGCGCGTTCGTCGTGCCGGGCGGCGCGACGGACGGAAACGCCTGTGACACCGCAGTCAGCTGCGCGTGGACTTCCGTCGGCGTATCCGCCGCCGCCATCGGCGGAAAGCGGAAAATCGACACGTCGCGGAAGATGCCGCGCTCAATGGCGGAAAAACTGTCGTACAGCGCGTCCCAGGTCTGTTCGTTCACCGCGCCGGTGGGCGACAGATTTTGGCTCTCCTGATAGGCGGTGACTGCCTGCTGCGTGGCTTCGCCGTAGACGCCCTGACGGTCGGGCTCGGGAATATCGGCGTTGAACGCCGACACCACGCCGAGCATATACTGCAGGTTCGCGACAGACGCCGATTCGTCGCCGGACTGCAAAAAGCCGGGAAACGCCGAGGTGATCGCCGAGAACGTCAGCCCTTCGGACTGCAGTTCCGCCAAGTCCTTGACCGCGACGAACACCCGTGCGATGGAGTTCCACGTCTGCCGTCCCACGATGCCGTCTACATCGAGGTTGAAGATGCGCTGGTAGGCGCGGACGGCGTTTTCCGTCGATTCCCCGAACACGCCGTCCACGGGGTTGATCTTGGGAATGGCAGGGTAGTTCTGCCCGATGCGGTTGAGCACCGCCTGCAGAAGCGAAACGTCGTCGCCGATCGAGCCGAGCGAAAGCGGCTCGCCGGGGTAGGACGGCGTGATCGGCGCGGTGGCGGTATTCGACACCAGTTCAATATCGTCGCCGTAGTAGGTTTTCAGAATTTCCACCGAGTTTTTGCCTGCCATTGCCAATTCCTCCGATCCCCATTGGCTCAGCCCGTCGCACGTGGACGTGGTGCCGTTGCAGAACTTCGCCGCCAGCGGCTCGATATTGCCCTGCCGCCGGATATACGTGCCGACGAGTTCCTGCGCGATGCGGTCGATGTTTTCAAACGTGCTGCGTCCGTTCACGAACGCCTGGTCGTAGGCGGTGGTATTCGTGATATCGAAGTCGTAGCCGCG
>JAFSXE010000075.1 GCA_017444195.1 Oscillospiraceae bacterium | reverse complement strand
GCGCGCGGAAAACTACCGGCCGCAGATCGAAGCGTACGCAAACGCCTTGGAGCGCATCTATGAAGAGCCGGTCAAGCAGAAGATTCTGTATTTCTTCCGCTGCGCCAAAGCCGTCATTCTTTAATTTGCACCGCACCCTTGACACCATTTCGTAGGGTCAGCCCCCTGCCGCCGCCGTGCGCCGCAGCGCACACAAAACAAAGCCTTCCCCCATTTCTCCGCGGAGAAATGGGGGAAGGTGGCTGCGCCCCAAAGCGCAGCCGGATGAGGGCAATTCAAATAACCCCTCATTTGTCTCATCTTATTCCGCGTTCTCGATCACAACGCGCTCGATCTCCACTTGGTATTCCTCGGGCAAGAAACCTGCCTCGTTCGCCGTCGCAATCTCGCGGTCGGCGATCGCGTCCACGATCTCCATGCCGTCCGTCACCTCGCCGAACGCGGCATACTGCCCGTCCCACGAAGGATAATCGCCGCAGACGATGAAAAACTGCGAACTGCCCGAATCATACGGCATCGCACGCGCCAGCGAGATCGTGCCGCGCACGTGGCTGCGCTCGTTTTTCACGCCGTTGGCGGCAAATTCGCCCTTGACGTTGGGCGCTTCGGCTTCGCCGTCACGCGGCGCGCCGCCTTGAATGAGCAAATTCGGCACGGCGCGAATGATCTTCGTGCCGTCGTAAAACCCGTCCTGCGCCAATTTCACAAACTGTGCCACGGTCTTGGGCGCGTTTTTCGCGTCCAGCGCGACCGTCACCGTGCCATAGTCGCGGAACGTGATCTTCGCAACCTGCGCGCGCTTTGGCGCAAACAGCAGCACCGCCGCCAGCACGATGATCGCTGCAGCCACCGCCCAAATCCACTTGCAGCACGGCTTTTTCGCCGGCTGCGCTTTTTTCTTCGTCATAATGGAAAATCCTCCTCAAACGCCGACCACGGAAATACGCGTTCCGGTCTGCGCTCAAATGTCATCGTTTCGCCCGTTTTCGGATGGCGAAACGCCAGCCGATACGCCCACAGCGATACGCCGCACGGGTGCTTGCTGCCGTAGCGAATATCGCCGAGCAGCGAATGTCCCCGCGACGCGAACTGCACGCGGATCTGGTGCGTCCTGCCGGTTTCCAACTTTACGCGCACGAGCGAGCAGGTCTGCCCGTCCAACTCGCGGCTGCCCAGAACTTCATACGAAAGCCGCGCCTCGCGCACACCCTTGCGCTCGCGCTTTACCACGAACGTCTTGTTCGTCCGCGCATCGTGAAAGAGCAGATCGCGCATCTCGCCCGACGGCGCCTCCGGCACGCCGCGCACGACGGCAAGATACGTTTTTTCCGTCTCCCTGCGCTCGATCTGCCCGATAAGACTCGCCGCCGCCGCCTGCGTCCGCGCCAGTACCATCACGCCGGCAACCTGCTTGTCCAGCCGATGCACCGTCTTAACTTCACCGTACTCCGCCAGCGCGTCGGGCAGATTCTTCCCCGGTCCGCGCTCGGAAAGAAACCCCGCCGGCTTGACGCAGACGAGGATGCTTTCATCAACGTATAAGATTTCGGGCGCTTCCATCATACCCACTCCCGAAGCACAAGATCGGTCTCGCCGCCGTTTAAGCCGAATTCCACGCGCAAAACGCCGCTTTTGCCGCCGTACTCGCGGCGCACAAAATCACGCAGCGCCGTGCCGCCGTGAAAGCCATGCACCACGCGGATGCGGTACGCGCCGCGGCTTCTGCGCAGCGCTGCGTCCAGCACAACACGCGCCTGATAGACGGTGCAGCCGTGCAGATCGAGCGTAATGATGCCCTGCTGCATCAGTAGCGCATCAGCGGCGCGTCGCCGTTGTCCTCGCCCTTTTCGAGCTTGCGGATTTCGAGCGTGTAACTGTAATCGGCGGACACCTGTACGGTAACGCGGTCGCCGACCTTCTTGCCGAGCACCGCCTTGCCGAGCGGCGATTCCTTGCTGATAAAGCCCTTGGAAGGATCGCACCGCACGGTCGTCACCACCTGAATGACGCTCTCCTCGTCGTCCTCGTCGAGGTAGATCGTCACCTTGTCAAACAGCCCGACCACGCCTTCCTGCGCGTCGTCCTCGATGATCTTCGCGGTCTTGATCATGTTTTCCAGATAGCGGATGCGGCTGTCGTTTTCGCGCTGCGCCTGCTTTGCCGCCTTGTATTCGTAGTTTTCGCTGAGGTCGCCGAACGCGCGCGTCCGCTGCACCTCGGCAATGATCTCCGGGCGCAGTTCCACCTGACGGTGATGC
>JAFSXE010000074.1 GCA_017444195.1 Oscillospiraceae bacterium | reverse complement strand
TTTGCGCCGGCGGAGCAGAGCGGAGTCCGCGACGACGAGATGGAGCAGAGCGCGGTTTGCATCGACGAGGAAAAACGGATTGCGGAGTTGGAAGGGAAAGCCTCCCCTGTGCAAGGGGAGGTGCTGAGCGAAGCGAAGCGGAAGGGTTGTACGGTCGGACGAGATGCGGTGCTTGACGGTGGCGTACAACCCCTCAGTCACGGCAAAGCCGTGACAGCTCCCCTTACACAGGGGAGCCAAGACCTTACACAGGGGAGCCAAGACGCCGAGCTGCTCTATGCGATCCTCGAAAACGACGCTGCCGATCAGCAGGTGCGGCTGACCGCCGAACGGCTGAAAAACGACGTTGACGCGCTGCGCGGCAAGTACCCGAACCTTGACCCCGACACGCTGCTGGAGAGCGACAACGCAATGCGCGCCTATCTTTCCGGCGCGTCCGCCGAAGACCTTCTCTGGGCGATGCATCACGACCGGCTGCTTGCCGATGCGCAGTCCGCCGTTGTCGAGAGCATCCGCGCCCGTCAGGAGCGTCCCGTGGAAAACGGCGCGTCCGGCGGCGCAGCCTTCACCGTGCGGAAGGACTTTTCCAAAATGAGTTTAGACGAACTTGAAGCGTACGGGAAACATTGAAAGGAGATTTTATCATGAGCAACACGAACATTACTACCGACGTCGGTCTGTCCGACGAAATGAAAACCTACTATTCCGAATACCTGATCCGCGCGGCGGAGCCGGAATACGTCCACAACCAGTTCGCGCAGAAGCGCCCCATTCCGAAGCACGGCGGCAAGACCGTCGAGTTCCGCAAGCCGGGCTCGCTGCCCAAGGCGCTCACGCCGCTTTCCGAGGGCGTGACCCCCGACGGGCAGAAGATCAACTGGTCGAGTCTGACCGCCACGGTCGGGCAGTACGGCGGCTACGTCGAACTGAGCGATATGCTCGAAATGTCCGCCGTGGACGACAACCTCAAGGAAGCCACGCGCATGATCGCCGATCAGGCGGCAAAGACGCTCGACACGCTGACGCGTGAGGTGCTTGCCGGCGGCACGAACGTGCAGTACGGCGAAGGCGGCAAACTCTACCGTTACGAACTCGTCGGCGGCGCGGACGAAGGCAACGACTATCTGACGGTCGATGCGATCCGCAAGGCGGTGCGCTGGCTCAAGGTGCAGAACGCCAAGCGCATCAAGGGCGACTTCGTGGGCATCATCCATCCGGACTGCGCCTACGATCTGATGAGCGATCCGAAGTGGGTGAACGTCAAGACGTACGCCGATCCCGAGGGCATTTACCACGGTGAGATCGGCAAGATCGAGGGCGTGCGCTTCGTCGAATCGAGCGAGGCAAAGGTCTTCCACGCCGCCGACCTGACCGATGAAAGCCGGAACCTGACGGCGGTATCCGCCGACGGCGCGACGATCACGATTGCTGAGACGCTGACTGACGCGCAGGCGGCGAATATCGTCGGGCGCAAGGTGCTGCTCGGCGGCGCGCAGTTCACGGTTACGGCGGCGGCCGGTACGACGCTGACGCTCGATAGCGCGCCCGACGCGGTTTCCGAAAACGAGCCGATCTATCCGGGCGAAGCCGGCGCGAAGGGCCGCGACGTCTACGCCACGCTCATTCTCGGCGCGGACGCCTACGGCGTGACGCAGCTGGCGGACGGCGGTCTGAAGCACATTGCCAAGCAGCTCGGCTCGGCAGGTACGGCGGATCCGCTTGATCAGCGCGCAACGTGCGGCTGGAAGGCGACGCACGCGGCGGTGCGTCTGTGCGAAAACTACATGGTGCGTATCGAGACGGCGTCCACGTACGAAATCGGCGAGAACTGAGGAGCGCAGCGAGCCTTCCCCCTTCCAGGGGGAAGGTGGTTGCCCGTAGGGCAACCGGATGAGGGACGTGGCGCAAGCCACAATGGGAAAGCGGTTGCTTGACGGTTTATGCCCCTCATCCGGCTCGGCTACCGCCTCGCCACCTTCCCCCCGAAGGGGGAAGGCAAGGGCGTGTGCAACCACGCAAGATGGGAAGGAGAAACGATATGCAAAAATCAACAGAGCCGATGGTGATGATCTCCACGTTCAAGGACGCGGACAAGTACCGCGATGATCTGATCGTCGGCGTGAACGGCAAAAACTATGTGATTCAGCGCGGCAAGACCGTTGCCGTGCCGCGTCACGTTGCCGCCGTGCTGGAAAACAGCATGGCGCAGGATCTGCGTGTGGCGGATCTGATCATGGCGGCGGAGCGCGACTACGCCGGCGCAAAGGGCAAATTGGAGTAAAGGAGGCTTCCCCCGTTAAACAGGGGACCCCATCGCAACGAATGTTGCGATGGGGAAAGGAGGAGCAACCAAGCGGGCGGATGTCGGCGGAAACGCCGACGGAGCAGAGCGCGGTTTGCGACGACGCGGGAAGCTGTCGAGGCGATAGCCGAGACTGATGAGGGGCATAATACCTTATTGTGTGCGCTTCGCGCACGGATGTCCCTCATCCGGTTCGGCAGAGCCGAACCACCTTCCCCCTGAGAGGGGGAAGGCGACGAGGGAGTAATATCTATGACACTGAAACAGGCGATTGCGGCGGCAAAGGCGCTGCGTCCCGGTCCGATGCCGGATGCGGAGATGGCGGCGGCGCTTTGGCGGCTGGACGGCGAATTGGCGGAACGGATCGGTGCAGACGCGCCGGCGGCGGCGTTTCCCGATGATCGCACGCTGCTGCTTGCGCCGCCGTATGATGATCTTTACGTTTCCTATTTGGCGTGCCGTGCCGACGAGTTTGCCGGCGACGATGCGCTTTTCGCCGCGGACACGGCGCGGTACAATGCACGGCTCGACGAGACGCTGGCGCGTCTGCGGCGTGACCGTGCGAAGGCACAGCCGCGATTCGTGTGGTAGGGGAAGGCAATGTAGGGAAGGGATTTATCCCTTCCGAAACGGAACGCATAAATGCGTTCCCTACGGCGTAGGACGAGGGTGCAAACCGTAGGGAAGGGATTTATCCCTTCCGACCGATGCGGTACGGGTACGGCGAGTCGATGCCCACATTGTCCCGCCCGACAAGCACGAGGTCGGGAGAGGCGGGCGATTGATAATCGCCCCTCCGGGTAAGGTAACGAGGGTGCGTTCGTAGGGGCGCATAGTATGCGCCCGAACGGACACGGCAGAGGTCGGGAGAGGCGGGCGATTGATAATCGCCCCTACGGGTAAGGTGACGAGGGTGCGTTCGTAGGGGCGCATAGTATGCGCCCGAACGGACACGGCAGAGGTCGGGAGAAACGGGCGGCCAATGGCCGCCCCTACGGGTGCGAGGGAAGAATGGAAGAAGGAGGAACGATATGCAGGAGATTACGGGTGCGGTGCGCGGCGGGCGCATCGTACTTTCCGAGAGCGTGATCGGCGCGAACACGAGTCACGACCATCTTGCGCTGCGGCTGACGCTCGACGGCGCGTGGGACGGGCTTTCGCTGACCGCGCAATTTTGTGACGCGCACGGCGGCGCGGTGACGATGCCGCTTTCGCGCGAAGCCGACGGGACGGTGCTTGTGCCGATCCCGTATGCGGCGGCGAAGTACGCCGGAACGGCGCATTTCACGCTGCGCGGCGTTTTGGCAAGCGGCGGGACGGAGACGCTCGCCTGCGCCGCGGCGCAATGTGACTTGACGGTGCTTGCCAGCGGCTGGGACTCCGGCGCGGAAGAAGCGGCGCAGCCGGACGCGACGGTGGCGGCCGGGCTGCAGGCGCAGATCGAAACCAAGGTGGACAAGGTTGCAGGCAAGGGACTTTCCCAAAACGACTACACGGACGAAGAAAAAGCAAAGGTTGACGCGACGGCTGCCGCGCTTGAAACCAAGGTGGACAAGGTCGCAGGCAAGGGGCTTTCCCAAAACGACTACACGGACGAAGAAAAGCACGCGAACAAGTCGGTTTTGGACGCAATCACCGACGCCATGCTTGCTGCAGGGCAGAAGATCGCCGCGCTGTTGAAGGACGTCAAGGCGGTGGTGCGTGAACTCGGCACGGACGACACGACGATCCCGACAAGCCGCGCCGTCAAGGTTGCGCTCGACGGCAAGCAGGACAAACTGATCTTGAACGCCGCAGCCACGCCCAACGAACTGGACACGGCGCTTGCCGCATCCAGCGCGGTCACGCTGACGGGAGACGTCAACTATGACCGGGTGCTGACGATCCCGGAGGGCAAGACGCTGGAACTTGCCGGCTTCAACCTCTACGTCAAGGGACTGGTGAACCGCGGCATCCTCACGAAAAGCGGCGGCAAACTCTGGGCGAACATCGGCTACAACAAAAATACGGCGGTCACGGGTCCGGTTTCCATCGCCGACGTTTCCAACCTGTGGGCGGCGAACGAGGTGCTGCTCACGCCCGGCACGGAACTGGACGGCATTCGCTTGATCAACAACAACTCCACCGTGAACAACGCCGGTACGAGATTTGCGGTGGAAACGTATCTTCCGCATCTGTTTGCGACCGGCGCCGGATTTTTGAACGTGAGCAACGGCTGCTACTACTTTCTCATTCAGATCCCGGAGGGCAAGGCGTTCGATCTGAACGGCAAGAACATGACCTGCTGCGCAACGGTGACGACGCTCGGCGGCGGCGAGGTGTACGACAGCGTCGGCGGCGGCAAACTCGGTCTGTACATGGACGATTCCGCCGGGCGCGGCACGTATGAAAATGCGGTTGCGATCGCCGACAGCCGCCCGACGGAGCGCATCTTCCGTATTCAGCAGGCGACCGGCAATCGGGACGACGCTTCGCGCGCGCCGATTCCGGCAAACGCGATGTTCGTCGTGTCGGCAGGCACGGCGGCGAGCGTCACGTTTTTCGTGTCGAACGAAGCCGGCTTCACGCGCGTCGGCACGTCCGACGCCAAAGCGACCGGCATTCGTTTCAAGCTCGCCGGCGACGTGGAACTGACAAAGCAAGTCGATCTTGGAAGTAAGTCCTTTGACTACAACGGGCACTTCATCACGGGCGGCGGCAGCGTCGTGACGACCGGCACGGTTCTGCACACGAACGGCGGCGGCAACCTCGGCGCGATCGTTGCCGATTTCGAAGCGCGTATCTGCGCGCTGGAGGGCGGCGTATGAGAATGGCGCAGGTGAGAGCCGAGCGCGGCACGGTACGCGACCTTGCCGCGTTCGGCGGATTGAACTTGACTGACGGCGTGCACGACGGCGAACTGGCGGCGTGCGAAAATCTTTCGACGCGGCGTGCGCCGTATCTCGCCACGCGGTCGGCGAGGGAAGCTGTGGCGCAGTATGAGGGTGCCGATGCGTACTACCGCTTTGACGGGCACACCGTCGTCTGCGCAGCAGGTCGGCTGCTCTTCGACGGCGAGGACAAGGGCGCGCTTTCGCGCGGCGGCAAGCAGTTCGCCGTCGTGGGCACAACGCTCGTGATCTTTCCCGACAAACTGATGCTCGACGTGCAGTCGGGCGCGGTCACGCGCATGGACGCACGGGCTTCGTTTACCGGCGCAGTATTCACCGAAAATGCGGTGACGATGCCGCGCGCGGAGGATCTGCATATCGAACTGCGCGATAATATCGGCTCGCTCGACTACTTCCACGCCTACGACTGCACGCTTGCACAATTTGCGCGCGCGTGGAACGGCGAAGCGTGGGATCTTGGCAAGATTGCGCCGTTTCACCGCTGCATTATGGCGCGGGATAGTTCTTCCATGTTTGTGCTGATGGACGAAAGCGGCAATCCGTTTCATGCGGAGAGCAAGTACGCATCTGCGCCGGATGGCGCCGATTGCGATGCAAGCGGTCGATTCTGCAAATTGCATAGTACTTACCGAGCCGATGTTTTCCGATTGACCCATGCGCCGGAGCTGGCGGAGCTGTTTGCTGCGGACGATTTGGCGGACTGCGTTCCGTCGGGAACCTATTTCACCCAAAAGCGGCTGCGTGTTGCGGCGGTGGACGGTGAGGAAAACCGTCTTTCGTTCACGGAGCCGGCGTTTGACTTTATTCCGACAAGAATCGCCACGGTGGAGCGTTCGTTTGAGCATACCGGGAATGTTTTTGTGAAGGACACGGACGACACGACTTTAAATGTACGCGTGAGCGACCGATACAATCCCATTCCTGCCGGATCGATCATCGGCGTCAACGACAAACAAGAGGTTGCGCTTTGGGTGCCGGACGTCGGTTGGCGCGAACGTGCGGTGGCCCATGCTTCTTTGAACGGCGAAGTTTCCTTTTCGTTGAGTCCCGTCGGCCCAAACGGGGTGACAATTCGCCGCGTTATTCCCGATCTCGACTGTCTCTGCGAGCATCAAAACCGGCTCTGGGGCGTGTGCAACGCGCAGAATGGTGAGGTGTGGGACGGCAACGCGCTGCGACACGTTACTTCGCGCGTGATCGTTGCCTCCGCGCTCGGCGAGCCGACGAAGTTCTGGCAGTTCGACGGCGTATCGACCGACAGTTACCAACTTGCCGTCGGCGGCGAGGGCGATTTTACCGCAATTTGCAGTTACGGCGGCGCGGTCCTGGCGTTCAAGGAACGAAAACTGCATAAGATCCTCGGCGGCTATCCGGCGGAGTACTATCTCACAAGCCGCGATTTTGAAGGCGTGCAGCACGGCTGCGCCAAGAGTTTGGCGGTCATCGGCGGCGCACTTTTCTATAAGGGTGTGCGCGGCGTGTATCGCTATGAGGGCGGCGCGGCAGCGTGCGTGTCGAAAAAACTCGGCGAGTTTCCGTGCGAAGGCGTTGGCGGCACGGACGGGCGGCGGTACTATCTTTCCGCGGACGGGGGACTGTATGTGCTCGATACGCAGTCGGGCGTTTGGCTGCGCGAGGACGGTGCGCATGTGACCGATTTTGCAGGCAACGAGATGCTCGTCGGCGATACGGTCTTTCGCATCGGCACGGGTGCGGCGGACGCCGACACGCCGTTTTCGGCGGAGTTCGCGCCGTTTGGCGAGCGCGATGGCTTTGCCGAACTGCGCTACGTGCGGCTTTCGCTGGAAGTTGAGATCGGCAAGGGCGCGTATCTTGCGGTCGAGGTGCGGACGGACGGCGCGTGGCGGACGGTCGGCACGGCGCCGTCCGGCACGGTCGGCGTGACGATTTTGCGTCTGCCGCCGATGCGGTGCGGTGAAATGCGGCTGCGCCTTTCCGGGCGCGGCGACGTGACGGTGCGTTCGCTGCGTCGGCAGTATCTCAAGCGCAGCGACCGAGCATCGTAGGGGCGGCGATCCGCCGCCCGTTCGGTTCGGTATAAGGTTGGCGGAGCGCATCAATGCGCTCCCTACGGTGGAAGACGAAAATGCGTTCAAATCGTAGGGAAGGGATTGATCCCTTCCGAACGACACGGTGCGAAAATAGGGAAGGAGCAGATACGATGACACTTTCGGATCTTTCACGCGGCGACACGTCCGGTCTTTCGACCGAGGCGCGGCTTGCCGCGCTGGAACACTACGCGGATCTTCTGGCGGAGCAGCTTGAATTTGCCGTTGCTACGCTGGAAAAGAAAATTGCGGCACAAACGGGGAAGGAGTAACGAGATGGCAAAAACGAATTGGGATGTTCCGTATGAGAAAGACAAGGACTATATGGCGCTCATGCAGGCGGATATTGCCGATGGCAATTTTGCCGCAGCTGCCTATCACGAGCAGCAGCGCAATGCCAAAATCGACGGTGAAGGGCTGAATTACGCGAAAACCGATACTGCACAGCGGCTGTTGGAACGGCAGCAGAGAAAGACAGGGCGTGGCACCGACTATTCGCCGCCGAACTACGACAAGTACGAAGCGGCGGTGCGCCGCGCAAGCGGCATGAACTACGACGACTGGTCGAAGGGCAGCGCGTACCAAAACCTCTTGCGCCGGTACGCGGCGAACGGACGCATGGCGATGGACGACACGGTGGGCAAAATCGCCGCGCGGACGGACGGGCTTGCGTCGAGTTACGCCGCTTCGGCGGCGAATGGGCAGTATGACCGCTATATGCAGGATTTTGAGGACGCGGCGCGAAAGCAGTACGCGCAGGAGCGCGGCGACGCGGTGCAGGATGCAAATTTGGCAAAGGCGCTCGCAGACGAGGCGTATTCGCGCTACGACCGCGCCTATAACTATGCGCGGCAGGACGCGTCTACGGCGCGCAGCGAGGCGAAAAAGGCAATCGAGCGCATTCTCCGAAGCGGCGGCACGCTCACGGATCTGGACGTGGATCTGATCCGCAAGTCGGGCATGACGTCGGCGGAATTGCAGGCGATCTTGCGCGAAGCGGCGGCGCATTCGTAGGGTGTAT
>JAFSXE010000073.1 GCA_017444195.1 Oscillospiraceae bacterium | reverse complement strand
GAGCGGTCGGATGTCGGCGGAAACGCCGACGGAGAAAAGCGACGTTTGCATCGACGAAGCCGCCCGTCCGACAAAGTGCAGGGGCGGTAGAAACGGGCGATTGATAATCGCCCCTACGGGATGGTGTCGAGGGTGCGGTTGTAGGGAAGGGATTTATCCCTTCCGCAAGACGGAACGCATAAATGCGTTCCCTACGGTGTAGGACGCGGGTGCGGGTTAAATCGCCACCGCTTTGCCGCAGCGGAAGAAATACAGAATCTTCTGCTTGACCGGCTCTTCATAGATGCGCTCCAAGGCGTTTGCGTACGCTTCGATCTGCGGCCGGTAGTTTTCCGCGCGCGCGTCCGCGCCGTCCGCGCTCACCGCGTCGGTTTTGAAGTCCAGGACGACGAGTCCGCCGTCCTCGCGCCAGAAGCAGTCCACGACGCCTTGCAGCAGGACGTCGGGAGTCGTAGCATCGTTTGGAAGGGTTGTCAGCAGCGAGAACTTGAATTCGCGACGGAGGAAGTTCGCGCTCAAAATACGCTTGCCGAGGTCGGACGTGAAAAACGCGCAAACCGCGCTTTCTTCCACGCAGTCCGCCTGTTCGGCGGTGAGAAACGCCGCGCGCACGAGCCGCTGCTTTTCCGCCGCGACGCCCGCTTCCGTTTGGCACGCTTCATAGCGGCAATACTGCAAAAACAGGTGCATTGCCGTGCCGCGCTCGGTGCTTGAAAGCGGTCTGCCCGAAAGCGAAAACGGCCGTTCGCGGATCTCCGGCTGCGGCATTTGCAGCGCACCGGCGCCCTCCGCGCTCTCGCGGTCCACGTTTCTGCCCTTGAGCTGCGTGGCGGTGATCTTCGCCGGCGCGTCCGAAAAGACGTAGGTGCGGTCCAGGCACGTTTCGTCGATCGGCGGCTGCTCGGCGGCGGCAAGGGCGCGGCGCACGGTCTTTTCCGGCACGCCGTGCAATTCGACGCGCCACGGTGCGCCGGCAGATTCGTGCGTCTGCACATTGGGGAAAAGCGATGCCGCTTCCGGGCGCGACGCCGCCGCCATCAGCACCCAGTCGCCGATGCCGGCGGCTTCCTGCGCGAAGTACGGCAGCAGCGCACGGTCGGCAACCGCGGCGATTTTCCCGAGTTTCTTTTCCACGTCCTTGCAGCAGTAAACCATAACGAGCCGCTGCTGCGGCCGCGTCATGGCGACGTACAAAAGCCGCAGCTGCTCGGAGAGCAGGTCGCGCTGCTTCTTTGCGCGCATGGCGAATTTTGCCGCACCGGGGTAACTTGCCATTTTCTCCGTGTCGATAACGTTGCAGCCTGCCATGAGTTCGGCGTCGGTCAAAAGCGGCGCGTTCAAATTCGTGCGATTGAACTTCGCCGCCAGGTTGCCGAGGATCACCACGGGATATTCCAGACCTTTGGCGGCATGGATCGTCAGGACGCGGACGCAGTCCTCCGACTGCTCCTGCTCTACCGCGATGCGCTCCTCATTTTCGCGCAGCACGTCGAGCTGCGCGAGCAGCTGCCCGAGGTCGTCCGCGCCGCGCTCGATGAGCGTATGGCAAAGCGACGTGAACGCGCGCAAAAACGCGCAGTTCGCCTCGCCGTCCGCCGCCGCGCCGAAGATCTCGTACAGCGACAGGCGGTGAATGATCTCGTCGAGCAGGTCGGAGAGCGTCATCCATTGCGCCTTTTCGCGCAGGTCGGCAAGCATCGCGGCAAAATCGGCGGATTTTTCGTTTTGCTGCGCGTCGGCGCGAAGCGCGTCGAGCAAATCGCCGGAGGCGGCAAGGCGCAGACGCGCCAGTTCGTCCGCGGTGAACGCGCCTGCCGCGCTGAGCATCGCCGCCGCAAGCGGCGCGGAGATGCGCGGATTGCGGACGGCGCGCAAAAACGCCATGAGCGTCCGCACCGGCTCGGACGAAAACAGTCCGCGGTCGTCGCGCCCGACAGCGGCGATACCGGCTTCGTGCAGGGCGGAAAGAATCGTGGGCGCAACGGAATGGTAGCTGCCGAACAGCACGGCGATATCGCCCGCCGTGATGCGGCGCATGCCGCCCTTGCCGTCGCCGATGAAGTGTTCGCCGTCCGTCAGTTCGCGGACGCGCTGCGCGATAAACCGCGCCTCGACCGCCACGCGGTCGGGTGAATCTTCCTCATCGTCCTCATCCGCGCCGGATTCGACGCAGTGCAGTTCCACCGCCGGCTCGCGAAGGTCGGCAAAGTCGTTCGGTCTGCCGCTCTGCATGGCTTCTTTTTCGGTATAGTCCACGCCGCCGAAATCGGCGGTCATCAGCAGCGAAAAGACGTCGTTCACCGCGTCCAAAATCGCCGGTGACGACCGGAAGTTCTGCGTGAGCAGAATCTTGCGCGGCGCATTGCCGGTATTTTCACGCTCTTCGAACGTGCGGTATTTTTCCGCAAAGATCGTCGGGTCGGCAAGGCGGAAGCCGTAGATCGACTGCTTGACGTCGCCGACGAAAAACAGGTTTTCACCATTGCGCGACACCGCGTGATAAATGGCGTCCTGCACGGCGTTGGAGTCCTGGTACTCATCGACCATGACCTCGCAGAAGCGCGAGGCGATCTCCCCTGCCGCCTCGGTGGGCGCACCGCCGCGGAGCAGCAGTTTCACCGCCTCATGCTCCAGATCGGAAAAGTCCAGCAGACGGCGGCGGCGTTTTTCGGCGGTATAGGTCTCATCGAACACGCGCAAAAGCGCGAACAGTCCGCGCAGCGTTGCGGCGGTTTTCTGCAGATCCGCCGTTGCCGCCGCGCTGCCGCCGGCAAAGGCGGAAAGCGCGGTTTTCAGCGTGGCTTTGACGTGGTCGCGAATGGCTTTGACGGTTGCCTGCGTAACGGTATCTTCGCAGTTTTTCACGGTCGGCAGCCGCGCAAAGGTCAGTTCCAACGCGCCGAGTTCGTCCCACGACATCGCGGCAAGGCGGCGCGTCATTTCGCGTTCGTCCTCGAACAAGGGGCGGTAATTTGCCAGTTCCGGCGAACCGTCGATCCGTTCAAGCGCGTGGGTATACTGCGCCGCGCAGGATTCGAGCGTCCTGCGGAAATCGCCGAGCAGCGCTTTGCCCCAGATCGTGTTTTCCACGCCCTGCGAAATCTTTGCCAGCTCCGCTTCGCAGGCGGCAAACCACGCCATCGGGTCGGCGTGTGCGCCGACTTGCTCATAGGCGGTGAGCAGCAGCTGCGTCAGTTTGCGGTCGTTTCGCGCATAGCCGAGCGTATCGAGCAGCGCGGCGAAATCGGCGTTTTGCTCATAATCGCGGTAGGCGCGTTCGATCGCGCTTTGCACGGCGTTTTCGCGCAGCGGCGCGGACTGCGTGGTATCGGCAACGCGGAAGTCCGGCGGCAGGTCGCACAGGTGGGCATAACTGCGCAAAAGTTCCGCGCAGAAGGCGTGGACGGTGGAGATCTGCGCATAGCCGAGGCGCGGAAGTTGACTGCGCAGGTGCGCGTTTTCGGGATCGTCGGCGATCCGCGCCGAAAGTTCATCGGCAAGTTTGCGGCGCAGTTCCGCCGCCGCGTCAACGGTGAAGGTGACGATCAGAAATTCGTCGATATTCGCGCCCTGCGCGATTTTTTCCATGACGCGCTCGACGAGTACGCGCGTCTTGCCCGACCCGGCGGAGGCGGAGACGAGGAGCGCGCCGCTTTGATGCTCGACGGCGGCACGCTGGGCGGCGGTCAGGTTGTCTTTCACGGCGTTTCCTCCTCTCCGTACAGGAGCGCCATAAAGGCGTCACGCGAGATTTTTTTGCGGTTGCGCGGCGTGAACTCCTGCCCCTCGCGGCGGCAGACGTCCGCAAAATCGCAATAGTCGCAGGGCGATTTCGCGCCGTGCGTCAAGGGATTGGGCACAACGACGCCGGAGGCGACGAGGTCGCACAAATCGCCGACTTTCTCATAGACGAACGATTCGAGCGTTTCCATATCGCGGCTGTCGAAGAGGTTGCCCGACCACGCGCCGTCCTTCTTGACTGTGATCGGCAGAAAGCGCGGCTTGTCTTCAAACGGCTCCATCGCATAAATGACCTGCGGCGCGGAGAGCAGCACGCCCTTGCGCGTTTTCTGCTTTTCGTTTTTCGCCGCTGCCTGCTCTGCGGTGGGGCGGCTGTCATGCGGCGAAATGGCGTCCAGCGCCGGGTGGTACAGCACGCCGGCAGGCGTAAGCGGTGCGCCGAACAATTTTTCGCCGCCGCGATGAAGCGCGAACAGGTACAGAAGCATTTGCAGTCCCGCGCCCTCGGCAAGGTCGGCAAAATCGAGGTCCTTGCCGCCGGTCTTATAATCGACGACGCGGACGAAGGTTTTCTCCCCGGTGCGCCAGAGGTCCACGCGGTCCACGAAGCCGAACACGCGGCACGACGCTTCTTTGCCGCGGATCTCGACCGCCGGCAGGTCGCCTTGGTCGCCGAACGCCAGCTCCTCCGCGACGGGCTCGAACTGCGAGATACGAAGTTCGTCGGTGAGGTTCTGCACGACGGCGTTCGTTTCGCGCAGGTAGTTTGAGAAGCGGTGCGTCCACGCGGCGTCGTCCTGCGTCAGATCGGCGAGCCGCGTTTCATAGTCGGCGGCAATGGACGCGGCAAGTTCACAGATATGCGCGTCGCTTGCGGCGGCAAAGCCGCCCTCCGCCGAGATCCGGCGGACGGTTTTTTCCAGCACCTCGTGGACGAACGTGCCGAACTGCGGCGCGTCGAACTGCACGGGCTCTTCTTTTTTCAGGTGCAGACCGTATTTGAGGAAGTACGCAAAGCGGCACTTGGCAAGCGTTTCTACCTGCGTGGCGGAGAAGGCAAGCGGCATACGGTACAGCGCGTGCACCGTTTCGGGCGAGAGCCGCCCCACGGTATGCGCCGCCTTTGCGGCAAGGCGCGCCATTTCGGGCGAGTCGGGCGTTTCGCCGCGCCGCAGACGCGCGGAATACGCCTCCTGCGCGTTTAAGACGATCTCCCCTTCCGCCGCGCCGATGGGCGCGAAGGCGGCGGCTGCCGCACGGAACAGGTAGGACGGTTTCGATTCCGTCGTGCCGATCCACACGCTTTCGGTGGCGGCGCGGACGGTCTGGCGGATCGCGCCGAGTTCACGCTCGGCGGCAAAGGCGCGAAGCGGCGCAAGCGACGCGCCCTCGCCGAGCAGCGCGGCGCGCTCCGATTCGGTAAAGACGCCGACGCCATGTCCGCCGGACGGAAACGCGCCGTCCGACGCGCCGACGATCACGAGGTGACGCACCGACGCGCACTTGACCGACGCCACGCCGCCGAACGTGAGCGCGTCTGCCGAAGACGGGATCGTGCCGACGGAAACGGAGCCGAGCAGCGCGGTCAGCAGACGGTAGAACTCGTCGGGCGTGCGTTCGCAGTCGCCCAGCACGAGCGCGGTCTGCTCCAAGGCGTCGAGAAGCGCGTCGTAGATCTGCGTATATTCGAGCGATTCGCGGTAGCGTCCGGCGGCGTACAGGCGGTTTGCCTGCCGCTGAAGGACGTTTTTCAGGTCGATGGTCTGCAAAAAGTCGTAGCACGCGGCGATCTCATCGCGCACGGTGGCCGCCTGCGCCAGCGCGGTGCGAAGCACGGCAAGCGGCGCAATGGCGCGTGCGCGGACGGTTTCCAGTTCATACAGCGCGGTGCGGTCCTCGTCCGTCCATTCGGGCGCAAGTCCGCGCGGATGCTTGGTAAACGGGCGCGTCCACATGGCGCCGGCGATCTTCCACTTGAGGCAGTAGCGTTCCAGGCGGTCGAGGTCGTCGGGCGTTTCATTGGCGCAGGCGCGGAGGCACGCCAGCACGGCGAGCGTTTCCATGCGGCCGCACGCCGCTTCCAGTGCACAGAGCATCGGCTTGGCGCCGCTGTGCTGCGAAAGCGGCCGCTTTTCCGTATCGTTGAGTTTCAGTTCCGCCGCGGCGAACAGTTTGCGAACGGTCGGCAGCAGACCGTCATCCGGCACGACGACGGCGATCTCCGACGCTTTCGCGCCCCCTGCCAGCAGGCGGCGCGTATGGCGGCACGCGGCGCGAACGAGCCGGTCGGCGGAGGAAAAGACGGCGGTCTGCACGCAATCGTCCGACGCGCCGGACGGCACGCGCCTGCCGTCGAACACCTCGGCAAGCCGCGCAAGCGAGCGTTTCGTTTCGCGCGGCGGCACGACGGTGACGGTGCTTGGCACGTTCTGCTTTTGGCAGAAGTCGAGCCAGCGCCGCTTTTCCGTTTCAAAGAAATCGGCGGTCGTTTCCAGCGCAAGGGAGACCGCGCTGCGGCGCGCCAGTTTTTCCACGACGGCGCGTTCGATCGCGGTGAAGTCCGCGAAGCCGTAAAAGAAGAAGGTATGGCTGCCGGCAAAGTCGCCGTCGAGCAGGTTACAAAGCCGTTCCAGACGGCGCGCGTGATCCTGCCGGTCGGACGTGACGGCGAGGTAACTTTCATAGAGCAGCGCAAGTTCCGAAAGTTTCTGCGCAAGCTGCCCTTCGTTCTGCGCCGCCAAACGGCGCAGATCCTCCGGGTGCAGACCGTAGCCGCCGAATTCGTCGATGGCGGTAAGCAGCAGCGTCAAAAACGCCGGCTTGCGGCAGACGGCGGCATAGAGCGAAAGTTCGTCGCGCACCGCGTCCACGGCGCGTGCGGCGGCAAGCAGCCGTCCGCCGCGGTCAAGCGGCAGCCGTGCGCCGCCGCCGGCTTGCGATTCCACGCGCTCGGCAAGGTAGGTCATGCTGAGTACTTCGGCGTAGCGGCTGATCGTGTCGCCGCCGCGGCGGCACAGTTCGCGCTGCGTTTCAAAGGAGTACTGCTCCGGCACGACGACGATCAGGTTTTCCCTGCCCTGCGCCCTTTGGGCGAACACGGCGGAAAAGATCGCGTCGCGGTTTGCCTTATGGTCGCTGCCGACGTAGAGATGCAGCATCGCGGCACCCTCTTTCGATGGTTTTTTCCCATTGTAGCACAGTTTCTGTCCAAAAAACAGGACACAAAGCGAAAAAAGGTGAAAAAAACGGGCGGCAGATTGCCGCCCATTCGATATGGTGCAAGGTCGGAGAAGCGGGCGGCAGGTTGCCGCCCCTACGGGGAGGGTGTCGATGGTGCGTTCGTAGGGGCGGCTATCAGCCGCCCGTTCGACATGGTACAAGG
>JAFSXE010000072.1 GCA_017444195.1 Oscillospiraceae bacterium | reverse complement strand
TCCACCGGCGCGCCGTCCGCGCCCTTCATCAGTTTGGCAACTTTGAGTTCCGCTTCATCCAGCAGTTTCGTGCAGGTTTTAACGAGCGCCGTGCCTTTTTCAAACAGTTCCAGCGACTGTTCCAGCGGCACGTTGCCCTGCTCCATCTGCTTCACGATCGTTTCAAGCTGCTCGATTGCCGCTTCAAATTTTACCGATTTTTCACTCATGACTGCTGCTCCTTTCCCTCTATGCGCGTTTTCAGCGCGCCGTCCTGCATGCGGACGATCAGCCGATCGCCGTCTTTCACTTGATGAACACTTGTAACAAGTTCGCCTTTTTCATCCTTTGCCATCACGTAGCCGCGTCCCAATACTTTTAGGGGACTCATCGCGTCCAATCCTGCGGCGAGCTTGCCGAATTGCTGTTTTTTCTTTTCCACGGCGCGCTGTGCGCCGAGCGCAAGCATCTGCTGCGCGTGATCCAGCGCAATGCGACGATCCTGCAGATAGTTCAGCGGATTTTGCAGGACGCGCGTTTTGGCAAGTGCATCAAGATGCTGCCGGCAAAGCTGCGTCTGTTTTTTCATTGCCGCTTCCATTCGTCCCTGCATCTGCCGAAGCTGCAACAGCAGTTCCTGTGCATCCGGCGTGACCAGTTCCGCCGCATTCGACGGCGTGGCGGCTCGAAGGTCGGCAACGTAATCGGAGATCGTTACGTCCGGCTCATGCCCGACGGCGGAAATGACCGGGATCTCCGACTGATAGATTTCCCGCGCCACACGCTCGTCGTTAAACGCCCACAAATCTTCAATCGAGCCGCCGCCGCGCCCTGTGATGATCACGTCGGCGACGTTCCAGCGGTTGGCATAGCGGATCGCGCCGCAGATCTCCGCCGGCGCCTCCGCACCCTGCACGCGCACCGGCAGCAGCACGACTTTGCTCAGCGGATAGCGTTTACCCAAAATCCGCAGCATATCGTGCAGCGCCGCGCCTGCCGAGGACGTAATAATGGCGATGCGGTGCGGAAACCGCGGCAGCGGTTTTTTGTGCTCCGCCGCAAACAAACCTTCTTCCGAGAGTTTCTTTTTGAGTTGCTCGAACGCCGCATACAGATCCCCCGTGCCCTCCGGCACAAGTTCGTTGCAATAAAGCTGATACGCGCCATCGCGCTCATAGACGGTGATGCGTCCGACGGCGATGACCTTCATGCCGTCCTCCGGGCGAAAGCGCAGCGCGGACGCCGCACCGCGGAACATGACGCATTTGAGCGCGCCCTGACCGTCCTTCATGGTGAAATAGTGGTGTCCCGAAGGATAGACCTTGTAGTTGCTCAATTCGCCGCGAATGCAGATTTCGCCCAGCAGCGCATCGCTGTCCAGTTTTCGCTTGATATAGGCGTTGACCTGCGAAACATCATAAATCTGCCGTTCCACAAAGCCCCTCCTCTCTTGCACAAAGCACGGCGATGCCCGCCGCGTTGTCGGTTGAATACTTCGGCTCGGCAAATACCGGCGCAAACGCCGCGCACCGCGCGCGCAAAAGCGCGTTGGACGCAACGCCGCCGGAAAAGACCACTTCCCGGTCGGGATAGCGTTTTTTCGCCGCCTCGGTTGCACGGATGATCACGTCGATCACCGCAAAAAGCGCAAATGCAGCCGTGTCTTCCGGTGTGCCGCCGCGCAGCAAAAAATCCACAACTTGATTTTCCACGCCCGAAAGGGAGAAGGACAAATCATTCAGTTTGACGCGGAAGCCGTCGGACTTTCCGCTTTGCTGCGCGAGCGTGTCAAGCGCCTTGCCGGCAGGAAACGCGAGCCCCAGCAGCTTGCCGGCGCGGTCGATCACCTGCCCGGCGGAGATGTCCGTTGTGCCGCCGATGCGCGTTGCGCGGACGGCGCTGCCCTCCGGCTCGACCGCAAGCAGCTCCGTCGTGCCGCCGGAAAGATGCCATGCAAGGTGCGGTTTATCCATCAAATCCAGTCGATTTGCCGACCACAGCACCGCGGCGATATGTCCCTGCTGATGCGAAAACGCGTGGAACGGAACGCCCAGTGCGCTTGCCATGGACTGTGCCAACGACGCGCCTGCCAAAAAGCACGGCATATACGACCCTTCAACCGCACGCGGACGCGTAGACGCCGCAACGGCGGTGATTTCACCGAGTTTTCCCTGTTCGGACAATGCCGCTACGATCTGCGGCAGGCGGCTGACGTGCTGAAAAAGCGCGTCGCTTTGCCGAAGTCCGAGTTCGCCCTGCTTCACGTCCAAAAGGCGGCTGACATTCCGGACGCCAAAGTCGCCGAACGCAGCCGCCGAGGTTGTGTAGTTGCTCGTGTCAAATCCCAGAACCGTCATTTACCCAGAACCTCTCTTGCAAAACTGCCGAGAATGCCGTTGACAAACGACGCCGTTTCGGGCTCTTCGTATTTTTTGCAAAGTTCTACCGCTTCGTTGATCGCCGCGCCGACCGGTACGTCGTCCATATAGAGCGCTTCATAGATTGCCGTTTCCATGATGGCGCGCGCAATGCGCGAAATGCGGCTCAGTTTCCAGCCGGTTGCAAACTGCTCGATGTAGCCGTCCAGCTCCGGCAGTTTATCCTGCACGCCGCGCAAAATTGCGCCGATATACGCCTTCTGCGTCTCGTCCGGCTGCTCGGTGTAGACGGCGGAAGCCTCGCCGAGTTTAGCATAATACTCCGGCTCAAAGAGTTGCTCCAGCAGCACGTCCGCCTGCTCGTCAAAATAATGCAGGCTGTAAACCAAATGTACCGCGATCTCGCGCGCGTTCGTTCGTGTCATTTCTCTTTCCCCTGTTGTGTCGTAAGGATGCAAAAAGAAGCCCTTTGCCCTGCAAAGGGTTTCTTTTTTACTTTTTGCCGTCTTTGGGAAGCGCGATGCCCGCCACCGTCACGTTGACTGCCGCAACCGTCAGTCCCGTGATCGAACTGAGCGCGGATGCAACCGCGTCCTGCACGTTTTTGGCAATTGCCATCACGTTGCCGCCCAGCTCCACGACGATATAGCAATCGACCGTCACGTCGTTCGCTTCGCCGACTGTCAGGCGGACGCCCTTGCCGAGGTTTTTCTTGCCGAGCATCTCCGCAATATCCGCGCCGATCTTGGCGCTCAGACCGCAGACGCCGTCCACTTCCATTGCCGCAATCGCAGCGACCGACGCGACGACTTCTTCCGAAATGTGGACGCTGCCGCCCTCGTGATTCTGCGAGATATATTCTTTATTCTCTGCCATGATAGCATCCTCCAAAGAAAATTTGCCTTTACGGAGTCATTCTATCACAGTTTCCCAAAAGAAACAACCATTATTTTACTTCTATAATCCGCACGTCGCCGAGTTTATAATCTGTCTGCGAGGTTACCACGTCGGCGATCATCGCAACGGAAACCTGATCCAATCCCTCGGTCGGCGCAGAGACTGCCACGGAAACAACGTCGTCGGAAATGTAGGTCACGCAGTCGTCAAAACCCTTTGCCAAAAGCAGGCTTTCGATCTGCGCTTCATCAAGCGCAACGTTGACGATATTGTTCAGCTGCTCGGCATACTGCGACTTGATCACTTCTTGATCTTCGTAGGCAATCGACTCCTGCAGCGTGGCGACCGCCTGATCGCGTCCCTCCTGCCGGCTCAGACGCAGCGCGGCAAAATAGTCGGTGAGATTGTTCTGCTCCGTTGCGGCAACCGTCTGCGCCGGATCGAGTTCCACGTCGCCGATGACGAGCGTGGAATCGCCGAGCACCTGCTCGGCGTCGAGCGACTGCGTGAGCGTTGCCGTTTCCGCCTTTTGGTTGTACGACCAGTTCAGATACACGCCCGTGCAGATAAACAGCAGCACCGCCGCCACGACTGCGTTCCGCTTCCAGTTTTGCAGTTTTTTCATGTCCGTTTCCTCCATCAGTTTTTCATTTTGAGTACTGAAATTTTATTGCCGGTCAGCCCCGTCAATGCACAGACGGCTTTGACCAATTGCAACCGCACCTCCGCACGCTCCGCGCCCTCGCACACCACCACCGCGCCGAGATACTCCGGCGCGGTTTCGCTTTGCACGAGCGCCGTTTCCCCGTTTGACCCGTCGCGGTAAAAAACGGTCTGCGATTTCGTTTCGCCCTGCGAATACAGCGTGTCCGTTTGGAATACCGTCACGCCGTCGTTTTTCGTCGTCAGCATGACGCGCACCTGACCTGCGCCGTCCACCTCGGATAAAATGGCTTCCAGCCGCTGCTCCATGCTTTCCGTCTGCACGGCAGGCGGCGCATCTTCCGGCGGCGGTTTTGCCGTCGGGAACAGCAGCACCGCCGCGCCGAGCGCGGCAAGCAGCAGCGCGTATTTGACCTTTCCGAGCGACGCAGCCGCGTCCCGGAGTTTTTTCCTCAGTTCCATGTCCACGACTGCCGTTCCTCCGGTATCGCGAGATTTGCTTCCACCCAGTCCGTTACGCTTTCACGCTGGTTTTTCGTATATTTGCCGACAATTACCGCGGAATCCGGCGCAGGATAGGCGCCGTCTCCGGTCAGGGTCACTTCGATGCTTTGTACGGCGACGCCCTCGCGTTCGGCTTTATCCCATATATATGCTTCACACTTCTCTTTTATGATGGCGGCAACGGCTTCACGGTTATCCGTTTCGATCTGTGTTCGCGCAATCTCGCCGGACATTATGCCCCGACCGATTGCCGCGGCTACGTCGTCGGTATGCAGCGTCATGATCGGGCGCAGAATGACGATTGCCGCGAGCAGTCCGGCGGCAAGCGAAATTGCACGACGCGCCGAGCCGTCCGGCACCAGCGACTGCACGAAACTGCACAGCAGCGCAGCTGCCGCCACGGCAAGCAAATACGCTTTCATCCGCCACCCACTTTCATCAGGCACACGCAGGACACGAAGCAGAACAGCCCTGCCGCCGCCGATGCGGCAAGATAGAACGATACCGCCTTTGCCATTGCCGCGGTCAGTTTGGCAACTGCCGCCGCGCCAAGCAAGCCGCAGACCGCCGACGTCACCGAAAGTACGATTTGCTGCACGGCGATCCGAAAAAACGGCACGAGCAGCACCGCCAGCAGCGCAAGCAGCCCGAAGACGCCCGTTGTCTGGAGCGCGACTTGCGATTGGGCAAGCACCGTTTCCGTTGCATCGGAGAGGATGCCGCCGACCATCGGCACCGCCGCAGACTGCGCCATTTTCGCCGTCTTGACGGCAAGCGCATCCGCGCCGCCGTGCAAAACGCCCGTCACGGAAAGATAGGCGGTAAACGCGAACGTACAAAACCGCATCACGCGCGTTAAGACCTGCTCCAGAAGATTGCAAAGACCGCCGAGCGTGCCGCCCTCAATCGCGCTGTCTGCCGTGGATAGCGCTGCGTAGGCTGCGATTGCCGGAAACACGACGGCTGTCAAAAGGCGCAGAAGCAACTGCCCCACCGTGACCGTGGCGGCATAGAGCGCAGACGCGCTTGCCGGTGCGCCGGAAAGTGCGGCGGCAGTTGCCATCGTCGGCAGCAGCGCGGTGTGAAACGTCGCCAATTCGTCCATCACCTCGCGGCAAAGCGTCAGCATGGCGCGAAGATTGCCGCCGCAGATTGCCGCAACAGCGCAAGCCGACGAAAAAGAAACCACGCGCCGAAGCGGCAGTTCCGCGCTTTGCGCGGCGGCGGCAAAAATCGCAACGGCAATGAGCAGCGCCGCCGCACGCATGGCGGCGCGAAGTTCGCTTCCACTCTGCTCTGCCGCCCTTGCCGTCATTTTTTGAAGCGCCAAAGGCACGTCCGTCTGTCCATCGGGCGAAACGCCGCCGAGCAATTCCCTTGCCGATGGCGGAAGTTCGCTTTGCAGTTCCGCACCGGATACGGTGCAGATCAGCGCAGACACGCAAAAGAGCAAAATCAAAGCGCGTTTCAGGTTTACCATAACATCTCCCGTACCATATTCAGCACCGCGTCCATCAGCGGCAGCATGGCGCAAAGCGCAGCCGCGCCGCCGCATAATTCCACGATCTTTGCCGCGGACGCCTGTCCTGCCTCGCGGCAAAATGCGCAGGCAAATTGCGTCAGCATGCTGACGGCGCAGACCTTGATAACCGGCGAAACCAGGGACGGCGCAAGCGCCGCTGTTTCGCGCAGCTCGTCCAAATACGAAAACGCCTGCCGCACAAGCGGAAGCGACGCGGCGGCAAGTACCGCGCAAGCGCCGAGCGCGAGTGCAAGCGCAAGTTCCGCGCTGCGCGTTTTTACCGCCGTGCCGAGAATGGCAACCGTCACGGCGCACGCGGCGACCTTCACGAGCGTTTCCATCAAAAGCGAAACAGTTCCTTGACGAGATCGAAGAGCGCGGAAATGCGCTGCACCACGATCATCAAGACAACCACGAGCCCCGTCAGCGTCGTCATCGTCGCCATTTCATCGCGTCCGCTGCGCGTCAAAACCTGATTGAGAATGGACACAATGATGCCCACCGCCGCTATTTTGAAAATCAAATCAACTTCCATTTTTTACCCCAATAAAATCGCAACAACCGCCGCGCCGCTGAGCCACATCGTTCGGCAGACGCGGAGTTTGTCGCGCTCCTGCTGCGCCAGTTTTGTCGCAAGATCGTCCGCTTGCGCAAGTGCCGCGTCGATCGCGTCAAGGCAATCCTCTTCCGCGCCGCCGAGCAGTTCGAGCAGTTTGGATAGAATCTCCCCCACCTGCACCGGCAATGCCGCAAACGAAAGCGTCGGCACGCGTTCCGGCGCGGCGCGAATCTGCGACGCGACGGTGCGAATCACGTCGCCGAGCGCAGAATCGTCCTTTGCGGCGGCAAAAAGCGCGTCGGGCAATTTCCGGTGCAGCGTGATCTCACTTTTCAGCCGTCTCAGCGCCTGCGCCAGTTCGCAGCACGATGCGCTTTGGGCGCGGATCGCGTCGCAGCCGACTTTTGCGCCGTAAGCGCCGCCGAGGACGATCAGCAGCATCCCGATCAGTTTTCGCACAGCGTTTCCACCTTGTAGGTATGATCGCGGCGCATGACCAGTGCATCGGCAAACAGTCCTTCCGCAAGCAGCCGCCGATAGACGGGGCGACGGTGCAGATCCGCCGCCGAATCGGCGTGCGCCGTGGCGATCAGGTTGACGCCGCAGTAGGACGCCTGCACCATCGCGTCCACGTCCTGCGGCCGCGTGATCTCGTCCACGGCGATCCACTCCGGCGTCATCGTCCGCAGGAGCATCATCATGCCGTCCGCTTTTTCGCAGCCGGTCAGAATATCGGTGTTCTTGCCGACGGCAAAACCGATTTGCCCATCCGCACACGCGGCAACCTCGCCGCGCTCGTCCACCAAGCCGACGCGGCTTCCCATATCCGAGAGGATCCGCACGCAGTCGCGCAGCAGCGTCGTCTTGCCGCAGCCGGGCGGTCCGAGGATCAGCGCGGAACGGCGCAGCGTTGTGCCTATTCCGACGCGTGCGTGCGCCGCACGAATGCAGAGCGAGGTCGGATCACGGATCGTGCGCACGCCGTTTTCGTCACAGACGCACGTGCCGCAGACGCCGAGCCGCCAGCCGCTTGGAAGCATGAGAAAGCCGGCTTTGAGCGTTTCTCTGACCGCATAGCGTGACCGCTCGGTTGCCGCGTCCAGTATCGACTGCAAGTCCGCCGCCGTTACCGCGTCACCGGACAGCGCCGTTTCACCGTTCGCCGTCCGCGCCGTGGGGCGCTGACCGACGCGCAGCCGTATCTCCTCGACCGTCTCCGGCAGTCTTTCGCGCCACGCAGGCGGCAAAATCCGCGCGTTGTCTTTCATTCGTACCAACTCCCTTACAGTCTATTGCCGCCGCCTGCCCGATATGCAAAAAGAACGGAGTGCCGAAGCACTCCGTTCTTTTTGCATATCGATTTTTACAACACTCCGTTATTTTTCAGCCACGCTTCTACCTGCGGCTTGGACTTTGCCGCGTTGCTGCCCGTTATGGACAGTCCCTTTTCGATTTTCGCGCCCGGGCACGCTTTTGCCAGATCACGCTCGCTTGCGCCCCTGCCGCTGCCCTCGTTCGTGCAGAGCGGCAGGATCGTCTTGCCCGAAAAATCGAACGCATCCAGGAACGTGAAGACCGCCATCGGCATCGTTCCCCAGTAGTTCGGATACGCCAAAATCACCGTGTCATACTGCTCGATGCTCGGCGGCAGCGCCGTCAATTCCGGACGGGCGCCGGCGCGAAGGTCGCGCTTTGCCTCGTCGATACACGCCATATAGGCGGCGGAATACGGCTGCTTCATCTCGATTTTGAAGCAGTCCGCCGAAATCAGTTCGCGGATCTTGCCCACGACGATCTCGGTATTGCCGACCTCGATATAGCGCATTGCGCCGCCGAAATAGTTTTCATCCGCACGCGAAAAGAATGCGATCAGCGTCTTTGCCATAAAAGATTCCTCCCAAGCCGTAAATAGGCAACCACCGTTGCTTTTCGTCTGTATTTTACGCAGTTTTTGCAAAAAGCACAACCGCCAATTTTGCAAAAGCCGTTACTTATGCAACGGTTTTTGCCAATGCGTTGCGTATTTTCGGGTGTTAAACAACAAAGAAGCACGGAACAATCGTTCCGTGCTTCTTGCTTATTCTTTACTTTTTCAACAGCCGTTTCACCATATAATCATGGGCGGTTTGCTCCAGCGTATCGGGCAGCGGGGCAAGATCAAAGCTGCCGTATTTCCGCGCAAGCGCGGTCTGCAAAATCAGATCCGCCAGTTTGGGATTTTTCGGCAGCAGGCAGCCATGGGAATACGTGCCGAAGACGTTGCGATAGCGCACGCCCTCCGTGCCGTCCTCGCCGTTGTTGCCGAAGCCGGCAAGCACCTTGCCCATCGGCTGAACCGACGCGCCGAGGTACGTTCTGCCGGAATGGTTTTCAAAGCCGACGACCGGCTCGCCGCCGAGATCGTCGCAGGTGAAGCAGTAATCGCCGATCATGCGCTTTTTGCCGCCGACCGTCCACAGATCGAGCGCGCCGGTAAACTCGCACTCCTGCCCGTCCCACGTGGTATAGGACTTGCCGAGCATTTGATAGCCGCCGCAGATCGCCAAAAACGGCTTGCCGTCCTCAACGGCGGCGCAGATCGCCTGCGTCTTTGCGCCTGTGAGGTCCTGCAGCAGCACTGCCTGCTCAAAATCCTGTCCGCCGCCGATGAAAAACAGATCGTATTTCGCCGCGTCCAGCGGATCGCCGACGGAAACGCCCGTGACCGTGACGCCGACGCCGCGCACCTGCAGGCGGCGCTGCATGCAAAGGACGTTGCCGCGGTCGCCGTAGAGGTTCAGCACGTCGGGATAGAGATGACAGATGTTCAGTTCCATACTTACTCCCAAAACGCCTTTAAGCCGAATTTTTTACTGCATATCTTTCTTAGCGACAGCATCGCCGTATACGTCGGCATGACGTAGATCGGCGCGGTCTGCTCGGCAAACTTGTCCAAAAGCGCATCGTAGGTGTCGCAGACCTCGATCTTCTCCGCCGGGATGCCGGCATAGTAAAACCGAAGCGCCATATCCGCCGCACGGATGCCGGAAACACAGACTCTTTGAAGCGTGTCGCCCATCTGCGCCAGCCGTTCAAAATCCACGTCCCAGATCCAACTGACATCCTTGCCGTCCTGCGCGCGGTCGTTGAGGCACGCGGCGAAGACAAACGGATCGCGCCGCTGCGTCAGGAAGTTCAGCACCTGGTTGCAGCCGGCGGGGTTTTTGATGAGGATCATCCGCGCATACGTCTTGCCGACGCGGAACTTTTCCATTCTGCCGAAGCCGCAGGAGAAGTGCCCAAGCGCGGCTGCGGCAACGGAAAGATCGAGTCCCGATGCCTTGGCTGCCGCCATGGACGCGCAGGCGTTATAGATATTGTAGCCGCCCGGCAGGTTGACCGTCAGATCAAACGGCGTGCCGTCCACGGTCACGGTGATTTCCGAACGGTCGGCGTTGGAAACGGCAATGCTCGTGACTGCCGCCTGCGGATCGGGGCGCGCATAGCCGCACGAGGGGCATTGCCATTTGCCCAGGTGCCCGTAGGTGATATACTCGTATTCGTATTCGTGCTTGCAGCGCAGGCAATACGGCGCATCCGACAGTTCCGCAACGCGCGAAGCGTAGATCGGCACGTTCACGCCGTAAAAGACGACGTTTTTCGCCGTGTCCGCAAGCGAGGCGCAAAGAGAGTCGTCGGCGTTGAGGCAGACCGTTGCATTCGGGCTGTTTTCCAGACCGATGCGGAGATTGCCGAGCGTGTGCGTAACTTCGCCGTAGCGGTCGAGCTGATCGCGGAAGACGTTGGTAACGACGATGGTTTTCGCGTCCACGAAGCGGCTGATCGCCTTGAATGCCGCCTCATCCGCCTCAATCAGCGCGACGCTTTTTTTGCATTTGCCGCCAAGCGTGGAAAACGCGCAGAACTCCGCGGTCACGCCGCTGAGCAGATTGGCGCCCGACTTATTGGCAAAGTAGGAGATTTCCGAATCGGCAAGCGTCTGTTCGATCATGCGTGAGGTCGTCGTCTTGCCGTTGGTGCCCGTAACGAGGATCGTCGTTACGTTCTTTGCCAGTTCGCCGAGCAAATTCGGGCAGAGGGCGAGCGCCACCCTGCCGGGGAAGTCCGTTCCGCCGCCGCCGAGCAGACGCAAAAGCCATCTGGACGTTTTACAGGCGAGAACGGCGAGAAAAATCCGTATCTTTTTCATAACTTTGATAGTATACCACATTTTCATCTTTCTGACAAGAACGGGCTTGTACCCTTCGACAAAATGCGATATAATAAAAAAAACGCTATGCGAGGTTACACGATGAAAAAATTGATTTCCCTGCTGCTTGCCGCGGCAATGCTGCTCTCGGCGATCCCGTTTGCAGGCGCGGCAAATTACAGCAGTTGGTTCCGCTCCAGTTATGAAGAAATGAACGATCTCGGCATCCTGCCGGACAGTTTCCGCAACATGGACTTGACCCAGCCGATCACACGTTTGGAAATGTGCACGCTGACGGTCAAGGCGTTTGAGGAGATCACCGGCAACATTATCGAGCCGGCGCGGAAGGACTACTTTACCGACACGCAGGCGCTCGATGCGCTCAAGGCCTACGAATGCGGCATCGTCGGCGGCTATCCCGACGGCACGTTCCGCCCGAACGCCAACATCACGCGGCAGGAGTTTTTCAAGGTGATTTTGAATTTCTGCCAGTCGGCGGCATTCGAGCCGGACAGCAGCGGCGCGTCGCTTGCGGCGTTCCGCGACGGCAAGGACGTGGACGCCTGGGCGGTGGACGCGGCGAAAACGTGCGTGAAGTATTATTACATTCAGGGTGCGCAGGAAAACGGCGGCACGCTCGCGCTCAATCCGAAATCCGGTCTGACGCGGCAGGAAGCGATGGTCTCCACGCTCCGCTGCCACAAAGGTCTGAGTGAATACTACTATTATGTGAAAAACGCGCAGGTCGTGGCGCTTGCCGCGCCCGGCTCGAAGGTAACGGAAAACGTCACCGTGACGGACTGCGATGCGCCGGTCAGCGTGACGACGACGGCGCTCAACGTCCGCAAACTGCCGACAGCGAGCAGCGACAAGCTCGGCACGCTCGGCGAAGGCGAATCCGTCAAGATCACGGGCGTGTGCAGCAACGGCTGGCTGCGGATCGACTACCGCAGCGGCGTGGGCTACGTTTCCGGCGACTATCTGAAATTCGACAACCCCGCCATTTTGTCGCAGGTCGCGTCCTCGCTCGCCGTGAGCATTTGCAACCAGGCGATGCAATACGTCGGCTATCGCTACGTTTGGGGCGGTACGTCGCCCAAGAGCGGCTTTGACTGCTCGGGGCTTGTCTATTACGTCTACCGCAACAACGGTATTCAAATGAATCGCGTGGCGGATGACCAGATGAATCAGGGGCAGTGGGTCAGTTATGACAATTTGCTTGCCGGCGATCTCGTTTTCTTCGGCTACGGCGACTATGCCGACCACGTCGGCATTTACATCGGCAACGGCAATTTCCTTCACGCCGCCAACCCGTCGGCAGGTGTGCGCGTATCGTCGATGAAAGAAACGTACTACGCCAAGAAGTATCTCGGCGCAAAGCGCGTGATCACAGGCTGAGTTCGCGGAAAATCGGCATACGCGCCTTATCGCAATGCAGATACCAGCAAAACTCGCCTTCAATATCGCCGACGCTGAGAAAGCAGAAATACGGCATGACCTGCTGCGGCAAAAGTGTGGTATAGGCAAAGGCGATACAGGTGCAATCGTCCAGCTGCGTTTCAACGGCGTGGGGTATGATCCTGCCGCCGTCGAGCGCGCGCATCGGCTGCCAGCGGCGCCGCGTTGTCGTAAAGACGCCGCAGGCGTCAAAGCATTTCAGCGGGCATTTGCCGCTCAACTGCAAGACGCCGTTTTCCGGCAGCAGCAGTCCGAGCATCTGCTGACTATTCTGCGTGCGGTAATAGAGCCGCCGCGGCGCAGTTGCTTCGATCTGCGCGTCAAACCGAAGACAGCATCCGCTCGGCTCCGTCCTGACTTTCCCGATTGCACCGAACAAGCCGAAAACGTCGTGCATCCGCATCCCTCCAAACATAAAAACCCTTCCGCACATTGTATGCGGAAGGGTTTTTCTTCATACGATATCGTCAGCCGATCAGCACCTGCGCGCTTTCGGTTGCCGTGATCGTTGCGCCTTGCGTTGCAAGATACAGGTGGTTGACGATCAGCGCACCGCCGGAAACGGCATTGCCTGCCGTAACGTCGGTCAGTCCGCTGCCGTCCGCCGTCGCCGCGCCGGACAAAAAGAGCAATTCGCTTCCCTGCTCGGCTTTCAGCGTTTCGCCTGCTTTGAGCGTTATGGTCTGATGCGTTGCGGACGCGCTTGGTGCAGAATCGGCAGCCGTGAGCTGCGATGCGCGGCTATCGATCTGCTGCTGCATTTTCTGCGCCGTATCCTCGGCAGTCTTCTGCACGTCGCCCAAAATCGCCGTGCGGAATTTACCCGTCAGATAACTGAGCGAAATCAGCGGATCGTTCTCCGTCATATTCGCGCCTGCCGCCATCGTGATCGCAGCGGTCAGCAGCGCGGCAAGCACAACCAGCACCCAAACGCGGCTGAAAAACGGTTTTTTCATTCGGCATCCACTCCTTGCCACCCATTGTACCACAAAGCGTCAGCAGGTGCAATGCCAAAATCCGTCAAAAGCCGTGCAGACCGAAACTGACGGCAATCGCCGCGTCCACGCGGTTCATCATCTCGTGATTGAGCGAGCCCATGTGCTCGCGCAGACGCCGCTTATCAATGGTGCGGATCTGTTCCAGCAGCACCACGGAATCCTTCGTCAAGCCGACGTCGTGACCGGTCAGATGGATGTGCGTCGGCAATTTCGTTTTGCCGGTCTGACTGGTGATTGCCGCGGCAATGACCGTTGGTGAATGGCGGTTGCCGGTGTCGTTTTGGACGATCAGCACGGGTCGCGTGCCGCCCTGTTCGCTGCCGACAACGGGACTGAGATCGGCGTAGAATATATCGCCGCGCTTCACGTTTGTATCCATATTCCTCACACTCCGCGGAAAAATCTGTAACTATTTTCCCACGCGGCGCGGTGATTTATACCACACTTTGCCGTCCGGCTCCCAATTCAGTTTATGCGCCGTCCGCGCCGCTGTCCCATGCAAAATCGGAAATTTCCACGGTCAAAACGCGCTTGCCGCCGACGCTTGCTTCGGCGCGAACGGGCACGCCTTCGGCAAGATAGGTGTCTACGGTGATCTCATCGTCGTCATATCCTTTGAGAATGGTCACGCGGCAAAGCCCGTTTTCCGTCCCTGCCGCAGAAATGTAATCGCTTTGCCATGCGCTGCCGAGCAGCCACGGCACGCCGAGCGGCGCAAGCCGTCCTTCCGCCATCTCGCCGAGCGTCAGGGCAACGTCGTCAAAATGCAGCGTTGCGCCATCGTCATCCACGGTTGCGCCGATGCCGGCGATGCTCTCCGGCGCGGTTACGGTGAAACTGCCCTGCCCGTCCGAATATGCGCAGTCCATGGAAAACTCGTAAACGGCGCCGCCGACATCCGCCGTCACATCGCAGGAAAACGTGCAGCCGCTCGCCGAAAGCAGATTTGTTCGGAAATCGAGCGCCTGCTGCATCGCGTCGTTTCCGCTTCCGCAGCCGCAAAGCAGCAACAGCGCCGCCGCAAAAGCCGCAAGCCTTCTCTTCATATTCATCCCTCCACGGCTATTTTATGGCGGAAAAAAGGCTTGCATTACCGAAGAAAACGTGATAAAATACGCACGAATAAACGAAAAGTTGTGATCGGGCTGTCGAAAACACGATACGCGAACAAAGAGAGGACGCGGCTGCTGAAAAGCGTCTTTCGCGGTGTTTTGGGCTTTCTCCCGTGAACTGCCGCCTGAAAAAAGCAGTAGGGCGCGCCGGCGCACGCCGTTATCCGTGAATTGAGTGTGCTTCGGCAAACGGCGGGTGGTACCGCGGAAGGCTTCGTCTTTCGTCCCCAATTCGGGACGAAGGATTTTTTTTGCAAAAAAACGCACAAAGGAGCGAGAACGGATGAAAGAACAACTGGAACAGATCCGCAAGCAGACGCTCGACGCGCTCGGCAGCGCGGCGGCAATGCCGGAACTGGAAGAACTGCGCGTCAAGGTCCTCGGCAAGAAGGGTGAACTGACGGCGCTGCTCAAGCAGATGGGCAGTCTTTCGCCCGAAGAACGTCCGGCGATGGGGCAGCTTGCCAACGCCGTTCGCAGCGCGATCGAAGAGAAGATCGCCGAAAAGAGCGAGCAGCTCAAGGCGCTGGCGCAGCAGGCAAAGCTGCAAGCCGAGGCGGTGGACGTCACGATTCCCGGCAAGACGCAGAAACTCGGTCACGAGCATCCGATGAATATCGTGCTCGACCGCATCAAAGAAATCTTCTTGGATATGGGCTTCGAGATCATCGAAGGCGATGAGATCGAACTTGCCGACTACAACTTTACCAAACTCAATACGCCGGAGGATCACCCTGCGCGCGAATGGACGGATACGTTCTACCTCACCGAGGATTCGAACGTTCTGCTGCGCACGCAGACCTCCCCGATGCAGATCCGCGCGATTGAAGCGCACGGTGTGCCGATCCGCATGATCTCGCCGGGCCGCGTCTTCCGCAAGGACGAGGTTGACGCGACGCATTCGCCGATGTTCCATCAGATCGAAGGTTTGGTTGTGGATAAAGGCGTAACGATGGCGGACCTCAAAGGTACGCTCAACACCGTCATCCGCGCGATCTACGGCGCGAATACCGTCACGCGCTTCCGTCCGCATCACTTTCCGTTCACCGAGCCGTCGTGCGAGGTCGATATCCAATGCCACAAGTGCGGCGGCGTCGGCTGCCCGACCTGCAAGGGTGAGGGTTGGATCGAAGTGCTCGGCGCAGGTATGGTGCATCCGAAGGTGCTGCAGAATTGCGGCGTCGATCCCGAGGAGTATTCCGGCTTTGCGTTCGGCATGGGCTTGGAACGCTTTGCGCTTGGCAGCTACAAGATCAGCGATATGCGCCTGATCTTTGAAAACGACGTTCGGTTCCTCGAACAATTCTAAGGGGGCGGCGAAATGAAATTATCGAGAAAATGGCTCAATGAATTCGTTGACGTTGCCGACGTCGGCGACCGCGAATTTGCCGAGGCAATGACGCTTTCCGGCTCGAAGGTCGAACTGACCGACGTACTGAATGAATCGCTGAAAAACGTCGTCGTAGGCAAGGTGCTTTCGATGGAGAAGCATCCGAACTCCGACCATATGTGGATCTGCCAAATCGACGCAGGTCAAAACGAACCCGTGCAGATCGTGACCGGTGCGTGGAACGTCCACGTCGGCGACCTCGTCCCTGCCGCGCTGCACAATTCGCTGCTGCCCGGCGGCGTGAAAATTACGAAAGGCAAGCTGCGCGGTGTGGAATCGTTCGGTATGCTCTGCTCGCTGAAAGAATTAGGACTCACCGCCGAACACGATTATCCCGAAGCGGTGATCGTGCCTGCGGCGCTGCTCGGCGATTATCATCCGCTGGATGCGGAAAAGCCCTCGATCGCTGCGGACATCGCGCCGGGCGACAAAATCTTCGGCAGCGTCGTCTGTGCGCGTGCAGACAAAGTGGAAAAAGACGGCGCGGCATTTGCCGTAACGCTGTTTGACGGTGCGGAAAACGTAACGGTTTCCACCCAATGCCAAAACATTCACGAGGGCGACCGCGTGGCATTCGACAAGGCAAAGAAGCACATCTTCACACCGTCGGAGCTCCGAGCGCAGCCGGCGGAATTCCCCCACTGCATCCCCGACGGTATTTGGATCTTAAACGGCGATCAGCCGGTCGGCAAAGAGATTGCCGAAGTGATCGGCGCGGATGACCGCGTGGTGGAATTTGAAATCACGCCCAACCGCCCCGACTGCCTGAGCGTGATCGGCTTGGCAAGAGAGGCTTCCGCAACGTTCAAAAAGCCGCTCAAACTGCACACGCCCGAAATCCGCGGCTGCGGCGGTTCGATTGCGGATCTGGTCGATATCGAGATTGAAGACGCCGAACTCTGCCCGCGTTATACGGCGCGGATGGTAAAGAACGTGAAAATCGCACCGTCGCCCGAATGGATGCGCGAACGGCTGCGCAACTCCGGCGTTCGTCCGATCAACAACATCGTGGACATCACGAACTACGTCATGCTCGAATACGGTCAGCCGATGCACGCATTTGATTTCTCCTGCGTGAACGGCGGCAAAATCATCGTCCGCAACGCGCACGAGGGCGAAACGATCACGACGCTCGACGGCAATGCGCGCAAATTGACGCCGAGCATGCTCTGCATCTGCGACGAGGAAAAGCCCGTCTGCGTTGCCGGCGTGATGGGCGGTGCGAACAGTGAGATCGTCGGCGACACGGACATGGTGCTGTTCGAATCCGCAAACTTCAACGGCGCGTCCGTCCGCCGCACCGCGCTGGCGCTCGGTATGCGCACGGACGCCTCTTCCCGTTATGAAAAGGGACTGGATATTCTCAACACAATGAAAGCCGTCCAGCGTGCGTGCGAACTGGTTGAGTTGCTCGGCTGCGGCGAAGTTGTGGACGGCGTGATGGACGTCATTATGAAGGACGCGCCGCAGCGCAAAATCAAATAGGAGCCGGAAAAGGTCAACGCGCTGCTCGGTACGAATGTTTCCGAGCAGGAGATGCGCGAAATTCTTCTTTCGCTCGACTTTACGCTTGACGGCGATACGATCCTCGTTCCGTCGTGGCGCAGCGACGTGGAAGGATGCGCGGATATCGCGGAAGAGGTTGCGCGTTTCCATGGCTACAACGTCATTCCCGATACGCTGGCAGGCGGTTTGACGGAACGGCGCGGTTTGACGGATCGCCAGCAGACGGAAAAGGACGTCGGCGCGGTCTGCCGCAGCATGGGCTTTGACGAGATCATCACCTATTCGTTCATCAGCCCGACCGACTATGATAATATTGCGCTCGCGGAGGATTCGCCGCTGCGCGACTCCTTGAAGATCCTCAATCCGCTTGGCGAGGATCGGTCGATCATGCGCACGACGATGCTGCCGAATATGCTCAGCATTCTTTCGCGCAACGACCATTATAAGAATGCCGACGTTCGCCTGTATGAGCTTGGAAAAACCTATTTCCGCCGCGCAGACGGACTTGCCGACGAGCCGAAGATGCTGATGCTCGGCGCTTACGGCAAGGATATGGATTTCTTTGCGATGAAGGGCGCGGTGCAGACGCTGCTCACCGCCATGCGCATTGACGGCGCAACGTACGAAGCCGTGACCGATAACCCGTCCTACCACCCCGGTCGCTGCGCCAAGGTGCTGCTGGGCGATACGGTTCTGGGCATCTTCGGTCAAGTTCATCCTGCCGTCGCACAGAATTATGACGCCGACACGCCGCTGTATGCTGCGGAGCTCTACTTTGAAGCGCTCTACGCCAACAAAGGAAAAGAGCCGATCTATCAGCCGCTGCCGAAGTACCCCTCCGTCGAGCGCGACCTTGCCGTGATCTGCGACGAAGGCTTAACCGTCGGCGCGTTGGAAGCATGCATCGCAAAATCCGCCGGCAAACTGCTGCGAAGCGTGGAACTGTTTGACATTTACCGCGGCGCGTCGATTGAAAACGGAAAAAAGTCCGTTGCGTTCAATTTGCAACTTCGCGCGGATGACCGCACCTTGACCGGCGCGGACACCGACGCGGTGATGCAACGTATTCTCCGCGCTTTGGAGCAGGAACTCGGCGCGGTTCTCCGCTGACGAAATTTTCCGCAAGTCGCGTTTTTTCGACGAATTTTGCTTTACAATCGGCAAAATTTGTATTATGATGTGTTCAGGCAAAGGAGGCGTAACGATGAACGACAGTACGATCAAATTCCGTCCCGTCGATGACGGCAATACACAGATGCGGCAGATTCTCAACGATGTTTACCGCTCGCTGCAGGAAAAGGGCTACGATCCCATCAATCAGATCGTCGGCTATCTGCTTTCGGAAGACCCCACGTATATCACCAATCATCGCGGCGCACGAAGCCTGATCTGCAAGCTGGATCGCGACGAAGTCCTGCAGGAACTCGTCCGCCACTATCTGGCGGAGTAAGCAAGTAAAAAAACGGGGACTTCGGTCCCCGTTTTAATTTTACTATTGACAAATCAAAAACAATGTGTTACAATTTGGTTACAGTTTTAGGAGGATACTATGGCTGAACAGACGACTCTCACCTACAAAGGCTTTCCCTTGATGCGGAAGGACAAATTGACGTACCTCGGCTCGATGGCTGATGAATACGTTGTTTTGCTGCAAATCCTCGAAACCCGTAAAGAAGGCGATACCGAAATCGCCAGCAAGGTTTCCGTGGAGCTGCAGCGTACCGATCCGAACGTCCGCGCCAAGGACCGTATCCTGAAAAAGAGCGAAAAGGACGGCTACTACACCGCGCTGGACGTCGGTTGCGTTTGGCTGACGCGCGCACTAGCTCAAAAATAACGCCGCCCTCCGCTTTATCGGAGGTATGTATGCAACGATTCTTGCGCCGCACGCTGTTTGCGGCATTTCTGCTGATCACGCTCTGTGTTTTGTCCTCTGCCGTTGAACTGAAACTCGGTGTCGGAACGGTCAAAACAGAAAACGGACTGTGCCTGCGTTCCAAACCCGTCGCCACCGCCGACTGCAAAATGATTGCGGCAAACGGCGATACGGTGATCGTGATTTCCAAGACGGACGACTGGTATCTTGTGAAATACAATTTGGTCGACGGCTATATGAAAGCAGAGTACGTGGATTTCACATCGACGGATCTGGACCGAAATCTCGGCAAAGGCATGACGATCACCGCCTGCTATCTTCGCTCCGCGCCGGTGGAAACGGCTTCCCCTGTTCGCTTGATGCCGTCGCGAGCGACGGTAACCGTCAACGGCATTCAAAACGGCTGGTACGCGATTAGTTACAACGGTGCAACCGGCTTTGCCCGCAGCGATCTGATCAACATGACCGAGAAGCCTGCGCAGAACACCGCCGGTACCGTCGTCGGCACAAGTTTGCTTGGCTCGCAGGCGGTTAATCTCGCCGAGCAGATGCTTGGCTGCGCCTACGTTTACGGCAGCAAAAATCCTGCGGTCGGCTTTGACTGCTCGGGACTCATTTCATACGTTGCCGGTCAGCTTGGCTTTAACGTGGGACGCACGGCACAAAGCCAGGCCGCCGCAGGAAGTTACGTTTCCTATGACAATCTGCAGCCCGGCGACCTCGTATTTTTCACGGGCACTTACTACTGCGGCGATCTGATCACCCATGTCGGCATTTACGTCGGTAACGGTCAGTTCGTTCACGCCGCCGGCAACCGCGTGCAAACGACAAGTCTTTCCAATGCATACTATGCCGCTCGCTATTATACGGCGCGGCGCGTCTTCGTATAAGAAAACGAAATCAGCGCAGGAATTGATTCCTGCGCTGATTTTTATTTCATTTGGTATTTTTTCAAATCCACACGGTATTCCGTAACCTCGACACCCTCGGCGCGAAGGCGCTCCGCCTGCACGTCCGCACCACCGAACGCGAACCGTCCGGCGAGTTCCCCTGCCGCGTTGACGACGCGATGGCACGGAATCGCAGACGGATCGGGATTTTTATGCAGCGCGTTACCCACGGCGCGCGCCATCTTCGGCTCGCACGCCATCGCCGCGACCTGCCCGTACGTTGCAACTTTCCCCTTTGGGATGTTCTTGACCGCTTCATAGATGCGCTTGGCAGCAGTATCGGTCACGCAGCGGTAACTGTCCTCAATCATCTTCCGAATGTCCGCTTCCGGCACGGTGCCATCCAAAACACTCGTATTCCAATGATCCTTGTTTTGATGCCAACCGGGTGTGACCGCCTTATACGCACGCCGCCAAAAATCGCACCACGCAGGCGCCCCTTTGACGTTCAGGCAAACAAATCCGTCTTTCTCGTAGACGCCGAGAAACATTTTCCCATTTTCCCTGCTGCGGAGCACCTGCCAATCGGCTTTCGAAAACGGACGGTCTTCATAGGTCTCCGGCAGCGTCAGCGCAAACGAAACCGCATCCTGTCTTGTTTTCATATCGTTCTCCTTAGAAAAAAGTCCACGCCGAGCGTGGACTTTTTTGATTACTCTTCCGAAAAGACCGTATTATTCATCCGCAGATTTTTAATATTGGAAAAAAACTGCTCGCCGTAGATTTCTTTCCGCGTAGGATTCGGAATGATATGGAACGGATCGAACTCCGGCGTCCGCTTCATCAGTTCGAACGAACAGTCGGTCATCTCGATCTCATCCGGACGGCAATCCGGTCTGCCCTCCAGCGACGGCCACGCGCAGGCACGCGCATGGATGCCGTGGAAATACAGTTTCCGGATGCCTGCCATATCGGCACGCGTGTTCTCGTGATCGTCCACTTTCAGTCGGATCGGATGGCTGTACAGCCGGTCCATCACGATATTTTCAAAATGGATATTCTCGACCAGCGTTTTTTCCCTGCCCTCATCGGAAATGCGATCCGGTCCGCGCCACGGGAAGGTCAGCAGCACGCCGTTGCGGCAGAGCGTCATCACAAGATTGGAGAACGTGCAATCGCGGATCGTGCCGTCCTTGATCCAGCCAATGCGGATACCGCCGCAATGGGAGGTCAGATTACAGTTGGAGACCGTGACGCGCTCGCAAACTTTATTCTCCGGCAGCGAATAACTGTTGGCACGCACGATCAGCGCGTCGTCACTCGCCACGATGTTGCAGTCGGACACATTGACGTCGCGGCTGCAGTTGATATGGATGCCGTCGTTATTCGGATAGCGCAGATCGGTGTCGATGGTCAGGCGTGTCATCCGCACGTCGTCACAGTCGTGGATAAAGTATGCCCAGCCGCCCGGCGCGTTCGTCAGCGTCACGTCCTCAACGAGTACCTTTTGACAGCACGCGAAAAGCACGACACGCGGCGGTGTGGAAGTGTTAATGCGTTCATACGGTTTCCACTGGTTGCGCTTGTCCTCCGGCACGAGTTTCACAAAATGTTCGCCGTTGGCGTCAATCGTTCCGCGCCCGGTCAGCGCGATGTGATGGCACGCCTCGGCAAAGATCAGGCACGCCGCCGTACCGCGAGCAAGGCGCTCCTGATTTAAGACTTTGAGATCATCCCAATTTGGATAATCCTCGCAATTCGGCGAGCCGAGCAGCGTGGCATTGGCTTCCAAATGCAGTTCCACATAGTCGCGCAGGCGAATCGGGCAGGTCAAATACACGCCGTTTTCCAAAACGACGCGGCCGCCGCCGGCTTCCGCGCAGGCGTCGATTGCAGACTGGATCGCCTTGGTGTTCATCGTTTTGCCGTCGCCCACGGCACCGTAGTCGCGGATATCAAACGTCAACATACAAATACCCCGTTTCATTCTTTATGTTGCCATTATAACAAGCTTTACTGCCGTGCGCAAGTTACTTGATCAAATTGTTGAGAATATTGGCGTAATAGCCGTTGCTGACCATAAACGGATAATCCACCACGATAAGATCGTTCACGCCTTGCTCGGCGGCAAACGACGCCAAATCGATATACGGCTTACCCTCACCATAGAATTCGCGCGGATCGATTGCGATAATCTTGCTGTACTGATCGGCGAGGAACGGCACAAAGGCGTTGCCGTAGGAATTTTTGATGACCATACAGACGCCGCCCGGCGCAGACGATTCAATGATGCAGACGGGCGTATCGCCGCTGATAAAGCACAGATACTTATTGCTGCTCTGTACGTTCGTATTGATCACGGGGATCGTCACGCCGCCAGAAAGCGCCGTCGAGTAATAATACCGTGCGGTCGTGCTGCTTTTGGGGAAGTAATACGTCAAACTATCGGGATTATCCTTTAGGATCTGACTCTGCGAGTAGCCGGAGGTAAAGGCGTACATTGAGCCGACAAACGTATCATACGTTCCGCTTTCATAGGTTTCGATCTCGTCAGCTTCAAAGCCCGCCGCCTGGCAGAACGATACGTAGGCATAATACGCGCCAAGCTGCGTCCAATGGTGATCGGTGCGGAAGAACAGATACTCGTCGGTATGCCGTTCGATACGCCCGTACACGTCCACCGGAATCACGCCGCTCATGGCGTTATACGCCGTTTGGATCAGCACCTGCTGATCCGAAGCGCCGGTGTGCATGCTTTCCGGCGTATAGAACTGCGCGCCGTTGGGCGTGATGACGGAGAACGTCCGCACGTCCGGACCGAGCGCCGCCGCAATGCGGCTGACCGCCGCAGCATAACTCTGCACGGCGGAAGCGTTCATATACGGCACTTCCATCGCACGCGTGCCGATGATAACTACGTTGCCGGCGCGCTGCACCGTGCCCGTATTTTCCTGCGGAAGTTCTTCGGACGTGTCGATCCACGATTCCGGGTCTGTCGGCTCTTCGATCACCGTTGAATCGTCAATCAGCGGAAAGCCAATCTCGTCCTCCGGCAGCCGTTCGCCACCCTGCTCCGCGCCGCCGCGGTGGTCCAGCACCAGCATGGTTTCTTTCATCGGTGAAAAGTAGTAAAAACCGTTGAGCGTTCGGTTGAGCGCAATCATTGCCTGCCGACCGGGAAACGTATCGGCGTAGTACTTCTCCCATTGCGTGGTAAACTCGCCGCGAAGGACGCTTTCCGCCGTTGCCGTCGGCTTCTTCACAATTCCGCTTTCCGTCACAGTGGGATCGACGTCCGTCAGCGAAGAAATGCCAAACGCCAGCATAACGGCAAGTAGCGTGCAGAGCAGAAAGAGATAAAGTTTTTTCAGCATAGTCGTCTACCTCTCTCAAAAGCGGAAATACAAAAACGGATTATACGACGATCCCACGAGCGAAACCGTTGACAGCAGGAGAATCGCAAATTCCATCAGGAAAATGCCGATTGCGAAGAAAACCTGCTTGAGGTAAGACTGCTCCGGCGATCCGAGCGCGCAGAGATGATCCAGTCCCAAGCCGATGCGGCGCGGCAGACTTGTCGAGCCGATCACGCAGACAAGCAGCAGCGGCAGGTTATTGAGCATTGTGATGGCAACCGACTGCGTGCACAGCGGCGCGCCGCCGAACATAGCGGAAAACGCCGCACCCATTTGGGCAAGATCCGTGAAATAGAAGATCACCCATCCAATCAGTACCAGCACCAGCGTGCCGATGCGCCGCAGAAGCATCGGGATTTTCTCGATCTGCGGCAGAAAGCGTTTTTCCAAAATCAGCAGCAGGCAGAAATACAGTCCCCAAAACAGGAAGTTCCAGCTTGCGCCGTGCCAAAGTCCCGTCAGCGCCCACACGACAAGCAGATTCAGCATCTGATGCTTGCGATTGCCGCCAAGCGGAATATACACGTAGTCGCGGAAGAACGTACTGAGCGAGATATGCCATTTACGCCAAAACTCCGTAATCGAACGTGCGGTATACGGCAGATTGAAGTTTTCGGCATAGCGGAAACCGAAAATCCTTCCCATACCGATTGCCATATCCGAATAGCCGGAGAAATCAAAATAGATCTGGAATGCAAACAGGATCATGCCGAACCACGTTCCGGCGACGGTCATCGCGCTTGCTTCTTCCAACAGCAGCGTTGCCGCTTTGCCGGCATAGTTGGCAATCAGCACTTTTTTGCCGAGCCCCAGAAAAAAACGGAGCGCACCGTAAAAAACGTCGTCAACGGTCGTCTCTCTTTTTTCAAGCTGCGGCTCGATCTCGGCATAGCGAACGATCGGACCGGCGATGAGTTGCGGGAACAGCGAAACGTAGAGCAGAAAGCGCCAGAACGACGTTTGCTTTTTCACGTTGCCGCGGTAGACGTCAATGGTATAGGACATCGTTTGGAAGGTATAGAACGAAATGCCGATTGGCAGCGCCAGTTTCGGCACGGAAAGAACGTTGCCGAAAATGCCATTCACAATGCCTGCCAAAAAACCGGCATATTTGAAAAAGACCAGCGCCGCAAGATCGGCAATGATCGACACGATCAAAATCGGCTTGGCGTATTTCGTCCCGCGAAACTGATCGAGCAGCAGTCCAAACGCATAATTGAGCAGCGCGGCGGCAATCATCAGAAGCACGTAGACCGGCTCGCCCCATGCATAGAAGAAAACGCTGGCAACGATCAACACAGCGTTTTTAGCTTTGCTCCACGGCAGAACGAAATACAAAAGCAGGCACGCCGGGAAAAACAGATATAAAAAAGTCAAACTGGAAAAAACCATTTGAGCCACCAACCATAATTTTACATTTTTCGCCTTTATACCATAGCAAATCGTCGTCTCTTTTTCAAGCCCTATTTCCCTATTCTGCCCACAATTACGCGAGTTTTCCTTGCATTTTCGAAAAATACGCGCTATAATGATGTTGTTTTTATTGGCATTTTCAAAACCGCAACAATCGGAGGGCGTTTTATATGCTTGCAATCGAGCGAAAGATGGAAATCCTGCAAAAACTCCGCGCGGAGCAGCGCGTCCTGGTTTCGGACCTTGCGGCACACTACCGTGTGACCGAGGAAACCATTCGGCGCGACTTGGACAAACTGGAAAAAGAGGGCTATGCCACCAAGACCTACGGCGGCGCCATTCTCGGCAACAGCACGAAAACCGATCTCTCCTATACGATACGCAACAAAACCAACGTTGAAGCCAAGAGCGTGATTGCCGATCTTGTTGCGAAACTGATTCAGGACGGCGACCACCTGATGCTTGACGACAGCTCGACGTCTCTTTTTATCGCCCGAAAACTCAAAGACCGCAAAAACCTCACCGTGATCACGAATTCCGTGGAGATCATCTTGGAACTTGCCGACGTGGAAGGCTGGACGATTCTTTCCACGGGCGGCAGATTGAAGCCGGAATCGCTCGCGTTTGTCGGCAACGCCACGCAGGATATGCTCCGCAACTATCACGTGGACAAGGCGATCATCTCCTGCAAAGGGCTGGACCGCAGCACCGGCATCACCGATTCCAGCGAGTTCCACGCACTGACGAAGCAGACGATGCTTTCCTGCGCCACGCAGAAGATTCTTGCGCTCGACCGTTCAAAGTTTGACAAAGCCTCGTTCGTCCGCATCGCCGCGCCGGAAACGCTCGACTTGATCGTAACCGATACGGCGCCCGATGACGCTTGGAAGGACTATCTGCAAACAATCGGCACGGAGTGCCTGTACGCCAAAAATTGAGATTCGGGACGATCCGGTCGGGTCGTCCCTTCTATTTTGCCGCATCTGTGAATAAATCGTTAATAATCTGTGAAATCAGCAGTCGTTCCATTGATTTTATGCAGAAATTATGCTATTTTTGATCAGGAATTGCGTTTTCCGATGAAAGGAGAAACCCTATGGCATCAGCAACGGATGTTTCGGCGCCCGTAAAGCCGAAAAAAACAAAAAAATGGATTTGGATCGGCGCGGCAGCCGGTGTGATCGTACTGCTGCTTCTGCTGCGTCCGCATCAAGCGGCTAACACGAGCAACAGCGCCTACCAAACGCAGGCAGTTGAAGTCCGCTCCATTACCAATGCGCTTTCCGGCAGCGGCACGCTGCTTCCTGCCAACTCCTACACGGTGACGACGCTCGTGACCGGCGATGTGCTGGAAGCCGGCTTTGAAGAGGGCGACGTTGTGGAGAAGGATACCGTGCTCTACCGCATCGACAGTTCCGATGCCGAAAGCAATATCGAGCGCGCGGAGATCGCGCTGCATCAGGCGCAGCGTAACTATACCAACACCGCCGAGCGGCAGTATATCCCGGCATCCGTCAGCGGCATCGTGCAGCTGATCGCCGTCAAGGAAGGCGACAGCATCGTGCCGGGACAGACGATTGCCGTCATCCGCGACAACAGCGTAATGACGCTGAAAGTACCGTTTGCGGCGAGTGATGCCGCGTCGTTCTTCCCCGGCCAGGCCGCCGATATTACGCTGGACAGCACGTTTGAGACGCTAAGCGGCACGGTGCAGTCCGTCTCCTCGGACAGCGTTGCCGGACCGGGCAATATGCCGCTGCGCTATGTAACGGTCACAGTAACTTCGCCCGGTACGCTGACCGACACACAGGCTGCGACCGTCTCGATCGGCGGCAGGGACTGTGCGGCAAACGCCACGTTCTCCTATCGCGCTGCGGCAACCGTAACGGCGGAGTCTGCCGGCACGGTCGTTTCCGTGGAAGCGAGCGAGGGTGCATGGGTTTCCAACGGTCAGACGCTTGTTACGCTCGGCAGCAACGATCTGGACGATATGGTGCAGAGCGCGGCGGAAAACGTGCGAAGCGCGGAACTATCCCTTTCCGCAACGCAGAAGGATCTGGATAACTACACGATCACCTCCCCCATCAAAGGCACGATCGTGGAAAAGAAATACAAGCAGGGCGACACGATTGAAGAACGCGGCAGAATGCTCTGCATGATCTACGACCTGGAATACTTGGAAATGACGCTGAACGTGGACGAACTTGACATTCGCTCGGTCGCGGTCGGTCAGCACGTGACCGTGACTGCCGAGGCGGTGGACGGCAAAGTCTATGACGGCGTGGTTACGCGTGTTTCCGTTGCCGGCTCGACTGTCAACGCCACGACCAGTTACCCCGTTACCGTCCGCATCGACGAAACCGACGGGCTGCTGCCGGGTATGAACGTAGACGCGGAAATCGTGATGTCCGAAGCGGAAAACGTCCTCTCCGTTCCGAATGAAGCCGTACTGCGCGGCAACGTCGTGCTGATTACCGCCGACTCTCCGAGCGCGGCAAATGCGCTCGACCGCGAAGCGCCGAGCGGCTACGTCTACGTGAACGTTGTGCCGGGCATCAGCAGCGATGACTATACCGAAATTCAAAGCGGTCTGCAGGACGGCGATACCGTTGCCTATATCCCCACCTCTTCGGGTCTCAATCCGTGGATGCAGATGATGACCGGCGGCAGAGGCGACGCGGACGGAGGCGCACCGCGATGAGCGCGCTGATTGAATTTCGCGACGTCTGCAAGTACTACGTCATGGGCGATACAACGGTGAAAGCCGCAGATCATATTAACCTAAAAATCGAAAAAGGTGAGTTTGTCGCAATCGTCGGTCAATCGGGATCCGGCAAATCCACCTGCATGAATATCATCGGCTGTTTGGACGTTCCGACGTCCGGCGAATACTATCTTGACGGGCAGAACGTCGGGCAGATGCACAAGGATCAGCTTGCCGAGATCCGAAACCGCATGCTCGGTTTCATCTTTCAGCAGTACAATCTGCTGCCGAAACTCGATCTGCTGGAAAACGTGGAAGTGCCGCTGATGTACGCCGGTGTTTCGCGCACCGAGCGGCGGCAGCGAGCGACCGAAGCGCTTGAACGAGTTGGGTTGGGTGACAAGCTGCGTCACAAACCGACCGAACTTTCCGGCGGTCAGCAGCAGCGCGTGTCGATTGCCCGTGCGCTTGTGGGAAAGCCGTTTGTAATCTTGGCGGATGAGCCGACCGGCGCGCTGGATTCGCGCACGGGGCGCGAGGTGCTTGCCATGCTGCAGCAGCTGCACAAAGAGGGCAACACCATCGTTCTCATTACGCACGATAACTCCATCGCCGCACAGGCGGAACGCATCATTCGGCTGGAGGACGGCCGCGTTGTCTACGACGGCGACGCACACGCACCGGAAGCGACTGTGCACCCGAAAGAAGGCGGTGCGGTATGAATCTGCTTGAAACCTTCAAATTGGCGCTGCGCAACATCGCCGCCAGCAAGATGCGCACGTTTCTCACGATGCTCGGCATCATCATCGGCGTTATGGCAGTCATCGTCATCGTCGGCTTGGGCAACGGTATGGAAACATATATGCGCGACAGTTTTGCATCGCTCGGCACAAACTCGCTTTCCGTCGTCATCATGGGGCGCGGCTCAACGCGCAGCGTTTCCGTGGATGAAATGTACGAGATCGTCGACGAAAATCCGGACTGTCTGCAATATCTCTCCCCAAGCGTAACACTTTCTCCCAGCGTTCACATCGGTACGAAGAACTATACCGCTACGACCAAAACCGGCGTCAGCGAAGACTTTTTCGCGATGAAGGGTTATGAAATCGCGCAAGGACGCGGTCTGCAGTATATGGATATCGCAGATCGGAAAAACGTCTGCGTTGTCGGCAACTACGTCAATCAAATGTATTTTGCCAATCAGGCCGTCGGTCAGACGCTGCGCATCGGATCGCTGAAACTGACGATCGTCGGCGTGATGGAGCAGCAGGCGGACGATATGGAAGAAGGCGGCACGGACGACTGTGTCTATCTTCCCTACTCCACCGCGGCACAGTTCGCGCGAATGGGCTCAATTACAAACTACACCGTCACCGTTACGAGCGAAGAACAAGCCGCTGAGGGTAAAAAGGTACTGACGGATGCGCTTTACGGCATTTTCCACGATGAAGACGCGTATCTTGTCGTCAGCATGGCGGAGATGCTCGATATTCTGACAAGTGTCATCGGCATCGTGATTACGGTGCTTGCCATCATTGCCGGTATTTCGCTGCTTGTCGGCGGTATCGGGATCATGAACATCATGCTCGTTTCCGTCACCGAACGGACACGGGAAATCGGCATCCGCAAGGCGCTCGGCGCAAAGGAAAGCGTAATTCTGCGGCAGTTCGTTTTGGAAGCCGCCACAACTTCTGCATTGGGCGGTGCACTTGGTATCATTCTCGGCTACGCGCTTTGCCGCGTTGCAACAGTTGTTGTTTCCGCGCTGACCGACGCCGCGCTGACGGTCGTTCCCGCACCGGCTTCGGTGCTGATGGCGGTCGGCATTTCCGTCGGCATCGGTATTTTGTTTGGCTATCTTCCGGCGAAAAAAGCCGCGCGTTTAAATCCCATCGACGCGCTGCGCTACGAATAAGGAGAAACACCATGAAACTGAAAAAACTACTCTGTCTGCTTTTGGCGCTTTGCATGCTTGTGCCATCGGTTTTCGCCGCCGACGCGGAGGAAGCCGCCGTGCAGACCGTTCGCGCGCTCGGCATTATGGTCGGCGACGAGCAGGGAAACTTAAACCTTTCCCGTGCCGTGACGCGCGCCGAATTTACAAAAATGCTCGTTGCCGCGTCCAATCAGCGCGACGCCGTTCGGCTCGGCGGTACGGGCTATGCCGTATTCTCGGATGTAGGCGGCACACATTGGGCGTCGGACTATATTCGAATCGCAGCAAATCAAGGTTGGATCATCGGCTATACCGACGGTTCGTTCCGCCCCAATAACAATATTAAACTTGAAGAAGCCTGCACCGCGGCGCTGCGTCTGATCGGCTACGACGCCTCCACACTTGTCGGCGCGTTTCCCGCCGCCCAGCTCAGCAAAGCGGCGGAACTCGGTCTGCGCAATCAGATTCTCCGCACTCGCGGCGAAATCATGACGCGGCTGGACTGTGCGCGGCTGTTTGCCAATCTGCTGACAGCAAAAACCGCTGCCGGTGCAGTCTACTGCACCACGCTCGGTTTCCCTGTTGCAAACGGCAGCGTCGATCTTGCCGCCGCCGTGCAGAGTATGCTTGCCGGTCCGTTCGTTGCGCAGTCCGGCACGACACTTGCTTTCACACCCGTAACGGTCTACCGCAACGGCACGGCTTCCACGTCCGCAACGCTGCAGGAATCCGACGTCTATTACTATAGCGAGCGCAACCACGCGCTTTGGATCTGCACCGAGCGCGTTTCCGGCACGCTTGCCGCGCTGTCGCCCTCTGCCGCGGCGCCTTCCTCCGTAACCGTCGGCGGCAACGTCTATCCGCTGACCGGTACGGCGGCCTATCGTCTTTCCACGCTTTCGGGCGATTGGATCGGCAAGACCGTCACGCTTCTTTTGGGTCTGAACGGCGAAGTTGTAGACGTTTTGACCGGCAATCATGTAGACGCGGTTTACCGCGGTATTGTGCAGTCCTGCGTGCAAACGGCTTTGGACGCGAAGGATGCGCAGGTGGAAACAAGCATCACTATGATCTGCACGGACGGCGTAAAGCGTTCGTTTACCATCGGGCGTAAAGTGTCTTACGACGCCGGAACTCTGCTGGCAGTCACCGTTAATTCAAACGGCACCGAGGCATCGCAGCTTTCCCGACAGTCGCTTTCCGGAACGGTTGCAGCGGACGGCTCAATGCTTGGCGAATACCGTCTTTCTTCCGCTATTCAAATTCTCGACACCGAATCCGGCGGTGCGGCGGTGCGCGTTGCAAAAGACCGTCTGAACGGTCTAAGACTCAATGGCAACGACGTTGTGTATTACGAACTGAATGCACAAGGCGAAATTGAAACGCTGATCCTGCGCAACGTGACCGGCGACACGTGGAATTACGGCTACGTGATCGACAGAACGAAGGATATCCGCGTTGGTATCCCTGTTACCTACACAACTGTCTTCAACGGCCAAACCGTAACGCTCCGTCCGTCCGGCAACGTTTCCTCGTTCTCCGTTTCCGAGGGCGGCTGCGCCGTCTGCTATGCTGCAGACGGTACGGTTTCCGATATGCGTCAGCTTGCCTCAATCGAGTTGAGTTCCCTCGGTGCCAGTATCGCAACGGAAGGAAGCCGAAAGTTTGAAGTTTCCGGCAGTCTTCAGGTCTATCTGAAGCAGGATGGCAACTACTATCTGACATCACTTTCTGCTGTCAATGCAGACGATTATCGGCTAACCGGTTGGTATGACAACTTCACCGGTGCGGCAGGCGGAAAAATCCGCGTTGTTGTTGCCGTGCGGAAATGATTGAAACAAAAAAGGAACTGAAGGTTTCATCCTTCGGTTCCTTTTTTGTTTACCATAATGTGAATAAATGCGCTGACTTTTTCTACTTATGCACACCATCCACAGAGTTATCCACAGGATAAACGTCGATTTTTCTTGTACTTTGAACTTACAAGAAAAAAGCAAGCCATAATTATGGAGATTATGTCACCTCTGCAAATATCCACAAATTGACATAATCATCAGTCATACGTCAGCGTATCAATCGGCATCGTTGCGCAGGCGTTCAGCGTCTGATCCGCCACGTTGCCGGCAAGGTACTCGTAGTATGCCTGTGCGCCGATCATCGCCGCGTTGTCGCCGCAGAGTGAAAGCGGCGGCAGATAAAGTGCGGCGCCGACCTTTTGGCACTCCGCTTCCAGCTCAGCGCGAATATGACTGTTGGCGGCAACGCCGCCTGCAACGGCAAGTTTTTGGTATCCGGTCTGTGCCAACGCCTGCATCGTGCGCGGCACGAGCATCTGTGTTACCGCTTTGGTAAAGGATGCGCAGAGCGACGGCACGTCCAAGGTTTCGCCCTTTTGTTCGGCGTTGTGGATGAGATTGATCGACGCCGTTTTGAGTCCCGAAAACGATACGTCCAAGGGATTGCCCGTCATATGCGGCTGCGGCAGGATATACCGATCCGGATCGCCGCCGCTTGCGTTTTTGTCCATTGCCGGACCGCCGGGGTACGGCATACCGAGCACACGGGCAACCTTATCGAAGCACTCCCCTGCCGCGTCGTCACGCGTCGTGCCGAGAATGGCGAAATCGGTATAACTCCGCACGTCAGCAAGCAGCGTATGTCCGCCGGAAAGCACCAAGCAGAGAAACGGCGGCTCCAAATCGGGATAGGCGATATAGTTTGCGGCGATATGTCCGCGAATGTGATGCACGGGAATCAGCGGCACGCCAAGCGAAAGCGCCGCGCCTTTGGCAAAGTTGACGCCGACGAGCAGCGCGCCGATCAGCCCCGGCGCATACGTAACCGCCACAGCGTCAATCTCCTTGCGTGTGATCTTGGCTTTTGCCAGCGCCTCATCCGCCAAGGCGTAGATTGCCTCCATGTGCTTGCGAGAAGCGATTTCCGGCACGACGCCACCGTAGAGCCGATGCAGCGCCACTTGGGAAGCGATACAGTCGCAATGCACCGTCCTGCCGTTTTCGACGACGGCGACTGCCGTTTCGTCGCAGGATGATTCAATGGCTAAAATTTTCACACTCTACCAACTCTTTCCGTAAAATCAGCGCCGCTTCCTGTGGATGAAAGTAATAATTCGGTCGTCTGCCCGTTTGCACAAAGCCGAGTTTCTGATACAGTTCACGCGCCGGCGCGTTGCTCTCACGCACTTCCAGCGTCAGTGATCGGCTTCCCTGCTTCCGCAATTCTCGTGCAAGCGCGGAAACCAGCTGCTCCGCCACACCTTGTCTGCGGTATGCCGGCGCAACGGCGAGATTCATCATATCCGATTCCTCGCCGCACGTCTGACTGCCAATATAGCCGCAGACGGTATCATCCGATATCGCAACCAGCCACAAACTCAGCGGATTATCCAGTTCCGACGCGATTGCCGCATCGGTCCACGGATCGGAAAAGCACGCGCGCTCCAACGCGGCAATGGCGGCAACGTGCCGCTGCTCCATCGGTACAATCCTCATTTTGCCGCCAACCAGCTTTCTCCGGCGTGCGCCTCCGTCAGAAGCGGCACGCGCAGTTCCGCCGCGCCCTGCATGGCATCTTGAAGAAGCGCTATCACGCGGTCTTTTTCCTCCGGCGGACACTCCACGATCAGTTCATCATGGACCTGCAGCAGCAGCCGCGCCTGCAGGTTTTCTCTTTTCAGCGCCTCAGCGGTGCGCACCATGGCGATCTTCATAATATCCGCTGCCGTGCCCTGGATCGGCGTGTTGAGTGCGATGCGCTCGCCTGCCGCCTTGATCATGTGATTGCTGTTTTTCAGCTCGGGAATGACGCGCTTGCGCCCGAACAGTGTGGAAACGTAACCGTCGCGGTAGGCGTCAGCTACGATTTGCTTGCGGTAATTCGCCACGCCCGAAAAGCGGCGCAGGTAGGCGTCGATAAACGCCGTTGCTTCGGCGCGGCTGACACCGATATCCTCCGCAAGCGAGAAGCCGGAAATACCGTAGACCACACCGAAATTGACCGCTTTGGCGCTGCGGCGCATTTCGTGCGTAACGGCGGAAATCGGCACGTCGTAAATCTGTGCCGCCGTCGCCGCGTGGAAGTCCTCGCCGCTCAAAAATGCTTCCTGCATCGCGCGGTCGTCGGCAACGTGCGCCAACACGCGCAACTCGATCTGACTGTAATCCGCGTCAACGAGCAGCCAGCCCTCCCGCGGCAGGAACATCTTGCGGATCTCGCTGCCCATCTCCGTTCTCACGGGAATATTCTGCAAATTGGGATCGGTAGACGAAAGCCGTCCCGTCGCCGTGACGGTGTTTTGGAACGTCGTATGCACGCGCCCGTCCGCCGCAATGACCTTGAGCAGTCCGTCGGCGTAGGTAGAGCGCAGTTTCGTCAGCATCCGATAGTCCAAAATCGCCGGAATGATCGGATGCACGTTTTTCAGTTTTTCCAAGATCTCCGCGCCGGTAGCATAGCCGGTTTTCGTCTTCTTCACCGGCGGCAGGCAAAGTTTTTCAAACAGGACTTCGCCGAGTTGCTTTGTTGACTGAATATTGAATTCGCCCTCGGCATAGCCGAAAATCAGCCGTTCGTCCGCTTCGATCCGCTCCGTCAGCATCTTACCGAACGCTTCGAGCGCCGCACGGTCCACGCGGATACCGACGTGCTCCATCTCCGCCAAGATTTTGCAGAGCGGCAGTTCCACATCCGTATAGAATCCGGTCAGATTTTCCTTTTGAAGTTGAGCCGAAAGCGTTTTTTGCAGTTCAAAGACGGCTTCCGCTTCGGCGGCAAGATCGTTTTCCGCGAGCTGTACGCCGAGATAGCGCATCGTCAGCCGCGCCGTATCGTATTCCGACTGCGTGGGGTCGAGCAGATACGCCGCCACCGCCGCGTCAAACGTGATACTTTCCGCCTCGATACCGCGCGCCAAAAGCGCGCGCCGCAGTTCCTTGCTCTGTGCAACGATCTTTTCCGCACCGCCGGCATAGAGCGCACGCAAAACGGCATCCGATACCGCGCCGCCGCTGAGATGATATGCGGTCTTGCCGTCAAAAAGCGCAAGTTCGGAAAGATCTGCATTGTTGGCAGCGGCAACCGTCTTGCACGACCGTGCAACAGAAAGCGCCGTCTGCTCGTCCGTCACTTCCTGCGCGGCAACCGTCTGCTGCGGTGCTGCAGGCGCTGCCTGCGGATGAAGCTGATACCGTTCGATCATCTTGGTAAACTCCAGCCGCAGGAAGAGCGCGTAGAGCGCCGCCTCGTCCGGCGGCACACGAAGGCAATTTTCGGGCGCAAAGTCAATCGGCGCATTGAGCCGGATCGTAGCAAGGTCATAGGAGAGATATGCCGAATCTTTGCCGTTTTCCAGTTTGGTCTTCACCGCGCCGCGAATCGCCTCGTTACCGCTTTCCAGCGCCGCGTAGACGCCGTCCAGCGAGCCGAACTTCCACAAAAGTTCCTTTGCCGTTTTCGGACCGATACCCGCAACGCCGGGAATGTTGTCCGAACTGTCGCCCATCAGCGCCTTGAGATCGATCATAATTCTCGGCGCAAAGCCGTATTCCTCGGTAAATACTTCGGGCGTGTAGGCCGTATAGAGCGTCTGCCCCTGCTGCGATACGGCAAGCCGCACGGTCACGCAGTCGTTGACAAGCTGCAGACTGTCGCGGTCGCCCGTGGCGATCACGCAAGACCAGTTTTTCTCACAGCAGATGCGCCCGACCGTGCCGATCACGTCGTCCGCTTCCCAGCCGTCCAGTTCAAAGATCGGCACGCGCATGGCGGTCAGCACGTCCTTCATCACGGGAAGCTGCTGCGCCAGCTCCTCCGGCATCGGATGGCGCGTTGCCTTATAACCCTCATATTGCAGATGGCGGAACGTCGGTGCTTTGCGGTCAAACGCCACGCAGAGCGCGTCCGGCTTCTCGTCATCGAGCAGTTTTTGCAGGATATTCAAAAAGCCGAAGATCGCGTTCGTATATTCTCCTGCGCGCGTGGAAAGCAGCCGCACGCCGTAAAACGCGCGGTTGAGAATACTGTTGCCGTCCAAGATAAGCAGTTTCATGCGCCGATCCTCCGTTTTTGACTTTTTGTTATCATAGCACAAATGCCGCCGTCTTGCAAACAAAAGCGAAACCGCCGTGACTGTACGCCACGGCGGTTTGATTCATTATGCTCGTTTCCACGTTACGCCGTCTTTGGCGTCTTTGAGTTCGACGCCCTTGGCGGCAAGTTCGTCGCGGATGCGGTCGGCTTCGGCAAAGTTCTTTGCCTTCTTCGCCTCGTAGCGCTGCAGGATCAGCGCGGTGACTTCCGCATCTTCTTCGCCGTCCTCGCAGACGATCGTATAGCCGCCGGTCGTTGAGGCGTTCTTTGCCGCGTCGCGCTTCTTCGCCGCCTTTTCAATCAGTTTTAAGCCGAGCACGCGGTCAAAGTCCGCAATTGCCGCGAGCTTCGTCTGATCGTCGGTCGCGTATTTCAGCGTATCGTACAGCGCGGTAATCGCAAGCGACGTGTTGAGATCGTGATCAAGTCCCTTGCAGAACTTTTCTTTGAGCGCGTCAAACGCCGCCTGATCCGGCACGTTGCTGATTTCGCCGTTCGGCTGAAGATTGGCGATCTTTTGGATCAGTTTACGGTAGGTTTCCGCCGCATTATCGAGGTTTTCCCACGAAAAGACGAGATTTCTGCGGTAGTGGCTCTGCAGGCAAAACAGGCGGTATGCCAACGGATCATAGCCCTTTTCTTCGAGCAGCGAAACGGTCAGAAATTCGCCCTTGGACTTGGACATCTTGCCGTCCGCCGTGTTGAGGTGATGCACGTGGAACCACTGCTTGCACCACGGATGCCCCAAGAAACTTTCCGACTGCGCGATCTCGTTGGTGTGATGCGGAAACGCGTTATCAATACCGCCGCAATGCAGATCGAGGTATTCGCCGTTATACTTCATGGAGATGCCGGAGCATTCGATATGCCAGCCGGGATAGCCGAGTCCCCACGGCGATTCCCATTTGAGTGCCTGATCTTCAAACTTCGACTTGGTGAACCAAAGCACGAAGTCGTTTTTGTTATTTTTATTCGTGTCCTCTTCCACGCCTTCGCGCACGCCGACGGCAAGATCCTCGGTATCGTGGTCATTAAAGACGTAATATTTGCCGAGTTTGGACGTGTCGAAATAGACGTTGCCGCCAGCGAGATACGCGCGGCCGGTGTCCACCAGTTCGGAAACGATCTTAATATAGTCGTCGATCAGTCCCGTTGCCGGCTGCACGACGTCCGGACGCTTGATATTCAGTTTTTCGCAGTCGGAGAAGAACGCGTCCGTATAGAACTGGGCAATCTCCATGACCGACTTATGTTCGCGCTTCGCGCCCTTGACCATCTTGTCCTCGCCCTCGTCGGCGTCCGACGTCAGATGTCCCACGTCGGTAATGTTCATAACGCGGTTGACGTCATAGCCGATATAGCGCAGGTATTTTTCCAGCACGTCCTCCATGATATACGAGCGCAGGTTTCCGATATGCGCGAAGTGGTAGACCGTCGGTCCGCAGGTATACATTTCCACTCTGCCGGGGGTGTGGGTTTCAAATTCGGCGACGCGGTGCGTTGCGGAGTTATACAATTCCATGATCTTTCTCCTCTTTCGTTCGTTCTTCCAATTCTTGCAGACGCTGTTTGAGTTCTTCAATTTCAATCATAACCGGGTCGGGCGTATGGATATGATCGAGTTTTTCGCCGCTGAGCCGGACGAGTCTGCCCGGCACGCCGACGACAGTCGCGTTATCCGGCACTTCGCGCAGTACGACGGAATTCGCCGCGATCCGCGCATTATCGCCAACGCGGAACGGTCCGAGGATCTTTGCGCCGCAGCCGACCATGACGTTATTGCCAAGCGTCGGGTGGCGTTTGCCGACGTCCTTGCCCGTACCGCCGAGCGTAACGCCCTGATACAGCAGGCAGTCATCGCCGATCTCCGCCGTTGCGCCGATCACGATGCCGGTTCCGTGGTCGATGACCAACCGCCGCCCGATCTTCGCTGCCGGATGGATCTCCACGCCGGTGCAGAATTTGCTCCATTGGGAAATGGCACGCGCCAAAAAACGCAGATGACAGCGGTAGAAGAAATGGGCAATGCGATAATCCCACGTTGCGTGAAGTCCGTTATACAAAAGCAGGACTTCAATCGCACTTCGCGCCGCAGGGTCGTTCCGCCGATACGCGCGGATATCCTCCAAAATATGCATATACTCACTCCCGAAAAAACGATAATCCGCCTCTTGACATTCAAGAGGCGGACAAAACTGTTCGCGGTTCCACTCTGATTTTTCACTTTGACCGTAACGTGGCCGGACGGGGGGTTGCCCTCGCTCCCGAATGCACTTCACACGACTCTGCCGATCTCCGCTTTCAGCCAACGGCGGAAACTCTCTGCCGGTTTCGGCGCGCTACTCTTTTCGTTCAACGCGATATTCACTTCACGCTCAGTATAGTACCATTGTTTTGAAAATGTGTCAAGCCAGCAAAACGTTTCCGTTCTTCCAAAAATACTCCACGCCCGAACAAATCGTCGTTGCAACGATCACCGCCGTGATGCAAAAATCGGAAATCGGATGCGCAATTACGATCATCACACAGAGTCCCACCATCGTGGCGGCGGTTTTCACCTTGCCCGACCACCCGGCGGCGATCACGCTGCCCTTGGCGGCGGCGACCATGCGCAGCCCCGAAACGGCAAACTCCCGCGCCAGCACGATCATGACCGCCCACGCAGGCATTCTGCCCTGCTGAATGAAAATCAGCATTGCCGAAAGCACCAAAAGTTTATCCGCCAACGGGTCAAGAAAGATGCCGAGATCGCTTTTTTGATTGTAATGCCGCGCAATATAACCGTCAACCAAATCGGTCAGACTGGCAAGAATAAACACCGCCAGCGCCCAAACGGGATAACCCGAAAGCATCAAAATCATAAACAGCGGAATCATAACAATTCTCGCCAGCGTACATTTCGTTGCCGTTGTCATTTCGTTCGCACCTCCACCGCAAGTCCCAAAAGATCGCCGTCCGCTTCACCTTCGATCAGCACCGGCACAAAATCACCCGTGCGGACCTTTTCTGCGCTGCGGAAGCGTACCATGCCGTCGATTTCCGGCGAATCGGCATACGTTCTGCCGACGTAGACGCCGGCTTCCGTATCGTAGCCGTCGCAGAGGACTTCCATGACCTCGCCGAGTTTTGAAGCGTTGACCTCGTCCATGATCTGCGACTGCAGTTCGGCTACGATCTCCGCACGCTGTACGGCAATCTCGCTGTCGGGATAGTCCATCTTCGCCGCAGGCGTGCCCTCTTCCGGAGAGAATGCAAATGCGCCCACGCGCTCCAAACGGTATTCGCGCAAAAATGCGCAAAGTTCCTCAAACTCCGCTTCACCCTCGCCGGGAAGCCCCGTGATAAGGCTCGTGCGAAGCACCAAACCGTCGATACGCTTACGCAGTTTCGTCAGCAGCTGCTTGATCTCCTCGCCCGTACCGCGGCGATGCATCCGCCGCAGGATCATATCATTAATATGCTGAATGGGGATGTCCAAATACTTCACGATTTTCGGCTCGTCTGCCAGCACGTTGATCAGCTCGTCGCTCATCTCGTCCGGGTAGAGATAATGTACGCGGATCCAATGCAGTTTTTCAATCTTGCACAGTTCGCGCAGAAGGTCGGCAAGCCGCCGTTTCCCGTAGAGGTCCAAGCCGTAGCGGCTTGTATCCTGCGCAATGACGATCAGTTCCTTCACACCGTCTTTCGCCATCGCTCTTGCTTCTTGCAAAAGGTCTTCCATTGGGCGTGAACGATAGCGGCCGCGCAGCGACGGAATCACGCAATAGGCGCAGCGATTATCGCAGCCCTCGGCGATTTTCAAATAGGCATAGTGCTCCGGCGTTGTCAGCACGCGCGCAACGCCGTCGATCCGATCATCGTCGATGGATGCAAAGCGGCAGACCGTTTCGCCGTGCAGCAGCGCATCTACGCTCGATACGATATCGGCGTAGTTTCCCGTGCCGAGCACGCCGTCTACCTCCGGCATCTCCTGCAAAATCTCCTTCTGATACCGCTGCGAAAGGCAGCCGGTCACAAGGATTTTTCCGATTCTCCCCTGCTCTTTCAGCGCGCCCATCGCCAGAATATTGTCAATGGCTTCCTGCTTGGCAGAGTCGATAAAGCCGCAGGTGTTGATAATAACCGCGTCTGCACCAATCGGCTGCGACAAAATCTCGTAGCCCGCCTCGGCAAGCAGATAGAGCATCTGCTCGGCGTTGACTTGGTTTTTCGCGCAGCCGAGGGAAATCATCCCGATTTTTTCTTTCATGCTTCCTCCAACGAAAGCCCGCTCCGAAACCGTTCCAAACCTGCGCGGATGTCCTGCCATTCGTGCCCATAGCGCAGCAGTGCGTCAATGGCTCGCTGGATTTCTTTCTGCTCGGGGTTTTCGCTCTTGATTTTTTGGCGGATGATCCGGTCGATGGCGTCGTTCATCGGCGGCAGATCGTCCAAAAGCTGCTCTCGCAGCGGATCTTCAAAGCCCTTTTCCCGCAAAATCTCGCGGATGCGCCGCTTGCCGTAGCCCTTGGCGGCAGCCGTCTGCACAACGGCTTCGCCTGCTCTTCGGTCGTCGAGAAAATGCAATTCGTCCAGCCATGCAACCGCCTTTTCCGCATCTTCGTCGCTTTCACCCTTTTGACGAAGCCGTTTTCTCAGACCGCTTTTGGAGATATTCGTCATGGAAAGCACGCGCACGGCACGCTCCTTGGCAGACTGCTCTCCGGCGGCTTTTTTGAGTCTTTCAAACGTTTCGTCGTCCAGTTCCGTATCGCTGTGCAGCGAAAAATCCGATGCAAGGAAATACGGCACGCGCAGTTTAGTACCGTCCTCAAATTGAAGCAGCACCTTTCCCTGCGCCGCTGACGGCTTCATCGCAAGCAGCTTCATTCGGCGTCGTCGCTCTTCTCTTCCGCGTCTTCGGTGCGGCGCTTGCGCGCCGTGCGTTTGGCAAGTTCCGCACGGATCTGCGTTTCGATCTGCTCGGCAATATCGGGGTTTTCATTCAGGAATACGCGGACGTTGTCCTTGCCCTGACCGATACGGTCGTCGCCGAGATAGAACCAACTGCCCGATTTGCGAATCACGTCAAATTCCACACCGAGGTCGATCAGTTCGCTCGTGCGGGAGATACCTTCGCCGTACATAATATCAAATACGGCTTCACGGAACGGCGGCGCGACCTTATTCTTCACGACCTTGGCGCGTGTGCGGTTGCCGACGACGTTGCCGCCCTCTTTGATTGCTTCGATGCGGCGGATATCGATGCGGACGGACGCATAGTATTTCAGCGCGTTGCCGCCGGTCGTCGTTTCGGGGTTGCCGTACATCACGCCGATCTTCATGCGAAGCTGGTTGATAAAGATCACGATGCAGTTCGTCTTGGAGATGCTGCCTGCCAGTTTGCGCAGCGCCTGGGACATCAGTCTTGCCTGCATACCGGGCAGCGAGTCGCCCATTTCGCCCTCGATCTCCGCCTTCGGCGTCAGCGCCGCGACGGAGTCGACCACGATCACGTCCACCGCGCCGGAGCGCACGAGCGCGTCGGTGATCTCCAGCGCCTGTTCGCCGGTATCCGGCTGAGAAACGAGCATGGAGTCGATATCCACGCCGATTGCGGCGGCATAATCCGGATCGAGCGCGTGCTCCGCATCCACAAACGCAACCTCGCCGCCGCGCTTCTGCGCCTGCGCGACGATGTGAAGCGCCAAAGTCGTCTTACCGGACGATTCCGGCCCATAGATCTCAATGATTCTGCCCTTCGGCACGCCGCCGATGCCAAGCGCGGCGTCGAGCGCCAGCGAGCCGGTGGGGATCGCATCCACGCTCAGTTCCGGGCGCGCGCCGAGGCGCATGACTGCGCCGGCACCGAAATTCCGTTCGATCTGCTGCAGCACCGTATCCAGCGCAAGTTTCTTGTCGTTTGCGGGGGCCGCGGATTCAAAGTTCTTTTTCTTTTCCATCGTTCTCAGTTCCTTTCCGTTTTCTGCGCCGCCACAGCGCGTATGATATGGGAAGTGTCTTTACAAAACCACAGGTTTTCAAACTGATATTCGCGCAAAATCGCTTCCACGCCGCTTTCCTGCCCCTGTCCGAATTCCATGCAGAGCCAGCCGCCGACACGCAGCACGCCGCGAAAGTTTTTACAGATCGCGCGGTAGAAATCCAGTCCGTCCTCGCCGCCGAAAAGCGCAAGATGCGGCTCATAGTCCGCAACGGAACGCGGCAGACTCTGCATTTCGGCACGCGTTATATAGGGCGGATTGGCGCAAATCACGTCATATTCGCGCAAGAACGTCGGCGCCGGCTGAAGCACGTCGACCTTGACTGCGCTGACGCGCGCATGAAGATCGTTGCGCCCGATGTTCTTTTTGGCAATTGCCAGCGCCGCGTCCGAAAGATCCGCGAGCGTTACACGCGCCGACGGTACCTTTGCCGCAACCGCAAGTCCGATGCAGCCCGAGCCGGTGCAGAGATCCAGCGCACGCGGCTGGGCGAACGCTTTTGCTTTTTCGATTGCCATTTCCGCGCAGACCATGCTGTCGTCACGCGGAATCAGCACATCTTCGGTAACAAACAACGGCAAGCCGTAAAAACTCCACTCACCGAGAATATACGCCAGCGGTTTTTCGTTGAGATAGTCCCGAAGCGCAGTCTGTAGTCGCTCCATTGCACGGTCGGTCGCATAACGGTCTTGGTCGCGCAAAAGATCCTCGACCGTACGCTCGGCGGCAAACGCCACAAGTTCCCGCGCGATCGGCGCAGCCATATCGCCCTCCGCGGCAAGCGCGTGCTTTGTTTCAGCGCAGAGTTCGGCGTAGCGTTTTACCATGCGTCCTCGCCCTCGTTTTCGGGCAGCACGCATTCCACCGCGGCAATGGCGACTTCGATCATACTGTCATCCGGCTCCTGGGTTGTGAAGTTTTGCAGCCACAGTCCCGGCGCAGTCAAGACGCGCGTCAGCGCATTGTCATGCCGTCCGACAAAGCGCGTAATTTCATAGCTGATACTCACGACGAGCGGCAGCAGCACCAACCGCAGCGCAAAGCGCAGCAGCATATTCTCCGTGCGAATCACGGTAAAACACAAAATGGAAATCATCACAACGAGAAAGAGAAAACTCGTGCCGCAGCGCGGATGCAGCCGCGTCTGTTCACGCACGTTTTCCACCGTCAGCGGCAGTTTGGCTTCATAGCAGCGGATTGTCTTATGCTCCGCGCCGTGATAGCCGAACACGCGCTTCATATCCTTCATTTGGGAAACGCCGATCAGATACCCGAGAAAAATCGCAACGCGCAGTACGCCCTCCAAGAGATTGCGGAGCAGCACGTTGGGAACAACGCTCTTCAAAAGATCCATAATCAGTCCCGGCAGAAAGATAAACAGCAGCATGGAAAACGCAATGCCCAGCACGACCGAAAACGCGATGACCGCCTTTTCCAGCGCGGCGGAGCCGAACTTCTTTTCAAACCACGTTTCCAGTTTGCTCGGCTCGGCTTCTTCCTCATCGGGAAAGAACTCCGCCGAATACATCAGCGCCTTGACGCCGTTGACCATGGAACTGCCGAAGTTGACGATACCGCGGATCAAAGGAAATCCGAAAATCGGATTGCGGTCCTTGATCAGTTTCAAGTCTTCAACCTTTGTCACAAGTCCGTCTTTGCTGCGAACGACAATCGCCTGCTTTTTCGGACCGCGCATCAAAATGCCCTCGATCAGCGCCTGTCCGCCGATCATCGTTTTGAATTGTTCTTTTGCCATGTGGGATCATTCCCCTCCAATCGGGATCGTTACCGTTACGATCGCGCCGCCGCCTTCGGCGTTCGCAATCTCCAGCGTGCCGCCGTGCATCGTAACGATCTCCTCACAGACCGCAAGACCGATGCCGCTGCCACGCGTCTTGGAACTGCCTTTATAAAACTTCATCTTTACGTGCGGCAGTTCCTCTTCCGGGATACCGTTGCCATAGTCGCGAACGGTCAAAACCGCGTTGTGATCGCTGCGGGAAAGCGAAACGTCAATACGCTTGCCTTCGCCGCCGTGCTTGGCGGCATTATCCAGCAAATTGAGCAGCACCTGCCGAATACGCGAGGCGTCGCAGAACACCTCGGAAAGATCGTCGTCGTTGTCGAGGTATTCCAAACGGATGCCCTCTTGACGCAGACGGCTGCCGTACATAAAAATCGTATCTTCCAATTCCGAACGCAGATCGCACGCCGCCACGTTGAGCGTGAAGCGGCCGTCCTGCATTCGCGTGAACTCCAAGAGTTCTTCCACCATATCCGTCAGCCGCTGTGTTTCGCGCAGAATGATCGTCACGCCGCGGCGCGTTTCGTCCTGGTCAAACGTCTCCGACGCCAAAAGCGTTTCGCCCCAGCCGGTGATCGCCGTCAGCGGCGTGCGCAGTTCGTGCGAAACAGAGGAAACAAAGTCCGTCTGCATTTTTTCGGCTTGGCTGATCTTGACCGACATATCGTTGATCGTATCGGCAAGTTCGCCGATCTCGTCATCAAATTGTTTGTGAATCTTTGAGCCGTAAGAGCCGGCGGCGATGCGTTTGGATATCTCATTGATCTCCGTGACCGGCTCAATAATGGATCGGATGAAAAAGCCGCTGCTGAGCAGCACGACGGCAATAAACGCTGCGCCGGCAACCAGCGCCAGCAGAAAAACAACAAACATCTGCCGATACATCAGGCGCATACTCGTGACGTAGCGCAAAACGCCGATCACTTCGCCGTTCGTATAGATCATCGGGCTGGAAACGGCAAGAATTCGCTCATTCGTTCCGCTGTTTTTTCCGCTGTACACCGCAGTCGTTTTCGTTTCGATCGCCGTCTTGACGTCGGTCGGCATGGCGATCTGCCCGGTCCACGGACCGTAAGACGACGCCACCAGCTTGCCGCCTGCGGAAATGAACTGCAGTTCCAGCATATCACTTTCTTCAAACGACTGCGCAAATTTAATGCAGGATTGGAAATAGTCGTTATAACTTTGGCTGATGTAGTTGGCAAAGAAATCGGTCGTTGTCTTTGCCTTTGCTTCCAGTCCTTTCGTCATACCGTTGCGGTAATACACGCCCATCATAACGGAAAAGAGCATCATCGCCAGCACGACGAGCGCAACGAGCAGGCTTGCGCCGCTGCGAAGCCAACGGCGCTGCAAGCCGGACATTTTATGATCTCGCTGCTGCATTTGCTCACTTCCTTCGGGTTAAGGTAACGGGCGTCGAGTCTTTATCTTACGCGCCCCATTTATAGCCAAATCCCCACACGGTCGTGATATAGGTGGGATTGGCGGTATCGTCCTCGATCTTGATGCGCAGGCGGCGGATATTGACGTCCACAATTTTCAGTTCACCGTCATAATCTCTGCCCCAGACGCTCGTCAAAATATCCTCACGCGACAGCGCTCTGCCGGGGTTTTGCATAAAGAGTTTCATAATGGCGTATTCCACCTGCGTCAGTCGAATCCGCACGCCCTCTTTATCCAACACGCGGTTGGAGAGATTCAGCACAAACGGTCCCTGGCGAAGTTCCGTTTCATCGGCAGCAGGATCGGCGGATACGCGGCGGTACAGCGCGTCGATCCGCGCCGTCAATTCCGCCGGGCTGAACGGCTTGGTGATATAATCATCCGCGCCGGTCATCAGTCCCGTAACCTTGTCCATTTCCTGGCTGCGCGCCGTCAGCATGATGATGCCGATCTGCTTATCAGACGCGCGGATACGGCGGCACACTTCAAAGCCGTCGATACCGGGAAGCATAATATCCAAAATGGCAACGCCGATATCGGGATGCTGGCGCAGTTTGTTCAGTGCCTCTTCGCCCGTTCCCGCCTCGATGGCGTCGTAGCCCGCACGCTTCAGGTTGATGACCACAAAGCTGCGAATGTTGACCTCATCTTCCAAAATCAGTACTTTTTTCATTGCTGTCACTCCCTTTATGTTTCGCCGGAATTCCAGTCCACGCGGATAAATTGGAACATGGATACCAGCTCCGCCTGTGTCAGTTCCATGCGCTCCGCGCCTTCACCGAGCATGGCGGCATACGTGGTATCGCTCTTTGCGCCAAGCTGAAACCGTCCGTCGGCGGCAGCTGCCGCATTTCGATCACCGCCGGTGAAGGCATAGATCGTAAACAGTTCTTCGCCGGGACCATCCTCTTTTGCGATGCGGAACACCAAGCCCGACACGCCGGCAATCGTCGTATCGCGCGAGATCGTGAAGTCCATTCCGAAGCGTTCGGGAATACGCAAGTACCATCCGCCCGAATAGTGATGATAGGTTGTCATCTTCACCGTTTTGCTTTCAAGCTGCGGCGCGTATTCCAACCAGCGGATCGCGTAGTAGGCATCCTCTTCCGGCAGCGCTGTAGGCAGCTGCACCACGTCGGGAAGTTCCACAATGCCATCGCCGTCAATATCCGATGCGTAGACGTTATAGCCGCGCACGGTATGCGAATGAAGTTCCAAATCGTTCGCCGAAGAAATACTGCTGAACTCGCCGTTTTGAATACAGAACACGTCCGTAATAATACTGGAATCTGCCAGCACGCCGCCGATGAAGATCGCCGGCAAGTCAGCCGTCAGATTGCCCACTTGAATATTGCGCACTGCGCTGACGCCAACGGAAAGCGACTGCTCCGGCTCGCGCGTCATCTCGCCGTCGATCCAGCGATACAACTCGGCAACGCCGGCGTGTCCCTCGGAAACGAAGCGCATTAAAAACAAATCGCGGTTTCCGTTGCCGTCGATGTCCGCAATGGCAAACTCGGAATAACTTGCGCTCATCAGTTCCGCAAGCTGTCCGTTTTGAATACTGTAAGCGCCGATGGATTGCAAAACCTGCCCGTTCAGTTGCCTGCCGATCACGATCTCCACGCCGCCGACGCCGTCAATCTGCGCATATTCCACCTGCGCAAACGCCGAGCCGTCGCCTTCAATCACGAACACGTTTTGATAGTCGCGTCCGATACGGTCAAATACGTACGCTTTCAGCGGCATCTCGCCGCCTGTTTTGAGAAAAACCACGGCTTCGTTCTGTCCGTCGCCGTCAAGATCCGCCATTTGAACGGGTTGGCGGTTCGTGCCGGAAACCGGCGAGGAATACTGCATATCTTCCGTCATGACCGCGCTGATCGCCGCTTGCAGGTTGTCGTACTCATCCGACGGCGCAGGCAGCGAGTAGAGTTCCTCAGGCGAGCGAATGATGCAGCCCGTCAAAAGCAGCAGCATCGGAAGCAGCAAAAGCCACCGCTTTTTCATGCAGATCCCTCCTTTCACCGTGATACTTGATTATACCATAAAAAGTTACAAAATGATAGTTTTTTATCCCTGCAAAACGACGCTGCTTTCGCCAAGCAAAGATTGCAGCTCGGCGACGCATTCCGGCTGCGGATCGCAGGTCGTTCCGCGGCGGATTTTCGTATCCGCGAAGTAAAGCACCGTCGGCGTTTTGCCGGGGAACAGTTCCAAAATCGCTTTGCAGATATCGTACGCCTCCGCCTGTTCCGACGGCAGTTTCAGATAGAGTTTGCGTTCCTGCGGTGCGGCAGGAGCCGCATCCGGCTCTCCGAGACGGTGCGCATCGTTCAGTAAGACCTGCGGCGGCTTGTCCTCGCGAATCGAGAGTTTGCCGCTGAACATCAGCATTTGGTTTTCCGAAAGCAGCGATCCGCATCGGCTGATCGCAGAGGAAAAAACCAGAAGTTCGATCGGCGCGGTATCATCCTCCACCGTGACGTATGCCATCATGGAGTTATTGCGCGTCGTCTTCATTTTCACGTTCTGCACGATACCGGCAAGGGTAATGGGCTGCTCGTCACGGAACTCGCCGTCACCGTCGCGGACGCTCTGCAGCACCCTGCCGATGCTCGGCACGTGGTGGCGGCGCAGCGTTTCGCGGTAGGCGTCCATCGGATGTCCGGAAAGATACAGTCCAATGGTGTCCTTTTCCATCGCCATCTTATCCTGCGGAAGAAGTTCCGGGATCTGCGGCACGGTGATACTCTGCACCGGCGCATCGCTTTCCGCCGCGCCGAAGAGTGCCATCTGACCATCCAAGTTTTTCCGCTGCGCATCGGCAACGGTATCCATGACCAGTTCGTACATCTGGATCATCTGCGAACGGTGAAGCCCGAAGCAGTCGCACGCGCCGGATTTGATCAGGTTTTCCATCGCGCGCTTATTCAGTCCGCAGCCCATCATCCGCTTGCAGAAGTCCTCCAAATCGGTAAACTTGCCGCCGGACTCGCGCTCTGCCGAAAGCGCACGGACAAAACCGCGCCCCACGTTTTTGATCGCGGAAAGCCCGAAACGAATACCCTCGTCCGTTGCGGTGAAAAAGTCCTCGGACTCGTTCACGTCGGGCGGCAGCACGGGAATGTTCATATCGCGGCATTCAGCGATATACTCATAGACCTTGACCGAATCGCCGAGCACGCTGGTCAGCAGCGGCGCCATATATTCGCGCGGATAGTGGCATTTGAGATACGCCGTCTGATAGGAAACGACGGCGTAGCTGACTGCGTGCGCCTTGTTGAAGGCATAGTTGGCAAAGGCGTAGATCTCGTCGTAGATCGCCTGCGCCGTCTGCTCCGGTACGCCGTTTTTGATCGCGCCGCAGATGCCGCGCTTTTCATCACCGTAGATAAACGCCTGCCGCTCCGCCACGATGACGGATTCCTTCTTTTTGGAAATGGCGCGGCGCATATTATCCGCCTGTCCCAAACTGAAGCCGCCGAGACGGCGGAAAATCTCGATAACCTGCTCCTGATAGACGATGCAGCCGTACGTGACCGAGAGAATCGGCTCCAAAAGCGGATGACGGTAGCGGATCGTCTCCGGATGCAGTTTTGCGGCAATAAAACGCGGAATGGAATCCATCGGACCGGGACGGTAAAGCGCGACAATGGCGGTCAGATCCTCAATCGACTGCGGCCGCATACTGACGCACACGCCCGTAATGCCGGACGATTCCAACTGGAACACGCCGGAGGTCTTCCCTGCCGAAAGCATGCGGAACGTCGCCTCGTCGCCGTCGGCAAGGTCGTTCAGCGTAAAGTCCGGATCGTGCTTGCGCACGTTTTTCACAGCGCTGTCGATCACCGTCAGGTTTCTAAGCCCGAGAAAGTCCATTTTCAGCAGCCCGAGCCGCTCCAGCGTCGTCATCGTATACTGCGTGACGATCGTATCGTCGTTCGTCGCCAGCGGCACGTAGTCGCAGACCGGACGCTTGGTGATCACCACGCCGGCGGCGTGCGTCGAAGTGTTGCGCGGCATGCCTTCCACGGCACGCGCCGTATCGATC